>CANETF010000296.1 GCA_947440575.1 Verrucomicrobiaceae bacterium | reverse complement strand
GGGAAGTGTGAGAGCTGCAAGAAGCGGCGAGAGGGGGTGCGGGAGATTCCGGGGACAGCGGTGGCGGGGATTTCGATGGAAGAGGTGGCCTCAATACGGGATGTGATTCGGGAGGGGCATGCGGCGCTGGGGAGTGCGCGGGCGGTGACGCGGTTTTTGTGCGGGTTGACGAGTCCGGCGGCGGGGCGGGCGCGGCTGGGGCGGCATGAGGCGTTTGGGTGTTTGGAGCGGTTGCCGTTTCGGGAGGTGTTGGAGCAGGTGGAGGTGATGGTGGGTTAGAATGGTTTTTTGGGGTGCAAGCCAGCGGCTTGCACCACGAGAGTGGGTGTCTGCGGCATTCGGCTATGTTCGTTGACATGCGCTGTCGAAACCTTACCCTTTAACCGTAGGTGACCGCTGATTCTGAAACCCTTGCAGCCGCACTCCATGCCATCTAACATTCTACCTCGGCCAACGATGCAGCAGATCGAGGAAGAGCAGCGCCGGATCGGCGAGGCGAGGCGCAAGTGGGTGCTGACGGATCCGGTGAAGACCGAGGAGCAAATGAAGCGAAATCGGGACTTACGTCTGAAGATCGAAGGGCCGCCAGTTTTGAGCAGTTCGTACGGCTGGTAGAGTGGAGCCGTTCTCAGCCGAAGTTTGAGATTGGTCGTTTCGGCGAGGATTTCGGTAGAGGAGCCGAGTACGTGATTTGGTAGGCTAAAAAAGAGGCTGGAAGGCTTGCGCGTGGATTGAAGGTTTGACGGGTGTTGGTAAGTTGAGGGGGATCGAAGGCGTATGGGTTGGTATGGAGCGACGTGAGTTTTTGAAGAGATCGGGGGTGGTGGTGATGGCGGGTGGGTTGGCGGGGCGGGTGCAGGGGGCGGGAGCGATGCCGGAGTTGATTCGGGAGGAGAATGCGAAGGTGGGGGCGGATTTTCAGCTGACGCGGATTTTGCCGGATGCGAAGGCGAGTTATCGGTCGTCGGTGATTGAGGGGTATTGTTCGAAGCAGTCGGTGAAGGCGGGGGAGGTGCTGGAGGTGTTTGTGAGTTTGAAGCCGGCGGGAAAGTTTTTGTTGGAGGTGTTTCGGATGGGGTATTATGGCGGGGCGGGAGCGCGGTTGATGGGGACGTTTGGGCCGTTTGAGGGGAAGACGCAGGCGGTGCCGGTGATGGGGGAGAATCGGTTGATGGAATGCGGGTGGGAGGCGTCGGTGAGGTTGACGGTTCCGGAGGAGTGGGTGAGCGGGGTTTACTTGGGTCGATTGACGACGGTGCCGGGGGCGGAGGACAAGCCTTACTGGCAGAGTTATGTGATTTTTGTGGTGAGGGATGAGCGGCGGGCGGCGGTGTTGTTTCAGTGCAGTGACAACACGTGGCAGGCGTACAATCGGTGGCCGGTAAATGAGAGTTTGTATACGGATCCGAGGGCGGCGCATGCGCCGGGGGTGAGTGTGAGTTTTGACCGCCCGTATGGGTCGATGGCGCAGCCGGGCATTGTGAGCAATCAGTTGAGCATGGGGAGCGGGGAGTTTTTGCTGTGGGAGTATCCGCTGTGTTACTGGCTGGAGGAGCAGGGGTATGATGTGACGTATTGCGCGAATGTGGACAACTTGGAGGCGGGGAATTTGACGCGGTGCAAGGCGATGATCAGTGTGGGGCACGATGAGTATTGGGATGTGCGGCAGTATGCGAATGTGAAGCGGGGGATTGAGGAGGGGGTGAGTGTGCTTTGGTTATCGGCGAATGATGTTTACATGGTGACGCCGTTCACGGCGAATGCGGCGGGGGTGGCGAATCGGAGACTGACGCGGGAGACGTGTTATGGGGAGTTTCGGGAGGAGGAGCGGGAGGCGTATGCGAAGGTGTTGGGGCCGTTTGAGAAGGCGGGGCCGGATGAGCGGGAGATCATTGGGGGGCGGACGGTGGTGCCTTTTAATGGGGGTGGGGATTGGACGTGTGCGAGGCCGGAGCACTGGTTGTTTGAGGGGACGGGGATGAAGAAGGGGGAAAGCGTGCCGGGGCTGGTGGGGTGGGAGTTTCATGGGGACCCGGATGTGGAGAGGGCGGGTTTGGAAGTGGTGGCGGAGGGGAATGTGTGGGCTTCGGGGACGCGGTTGGGGAGGTATGCGGCGACGGTGTTTGAGGGGCCGAAGGGGAATGTGGTGTTCAATGCGAGCACGATTTTTTGGACCCAGGGGTTGAGTTGTCCGCCGGGGCACATGCTGCCGTGGAGTCATTTTTCGAGGCCGCACGGGGTGGATGAGCGGGTGCGGCGGATGACGCGGAATGTGTTGGAGAGGGCTTTGGGGAAGTGAAGATTGAGATTTGAAGATTGGACAGGCGAGGGGGCTTTGGGCTAGGGGTGGGGGATGAAATTGACGAGCGTGCGTTTGACTGGGGTGAAGTTTTGGCTGCTGCCGACGGTGCTGCGGGTGCCGCTGAAGTTTGGGCCGGAGACGGTGACGAGTGTGGTGTGTCTGCGGGTGCGTGTGGAGGTGGAGGATGGGGCTGGGAAGCGGGGAGAGGGCTGGGGGGAGACGCCGTTGAGTGTGAGTTGGGTGTGGCCGGGGACGCTGAGTGTGGCGGAGCGGGCGGCGCGGATGGAGGCGTTTGCGGGGAGGATGGCGGAGCGGTTGCTGGGGTGCGGGTTGAGGGGGCATCCGATGGAGATCGGGCATGATTTCATGGAGGGGCCGCTGGCGGAGTTGACGGCGGCTTTTAATGCGGAGTCAGAGGGCGAGGCGATGCCTTATTTGGCGTCGCTGGTGGCGTTCAGTGCGTTCGACATTGCGATTCATGATGCGTTTGGGGTGTGTCACGGGGTGGATGTGTATGCGACGTATTCGGGGGAGTGGATGAACCGGGATTTGGGGGCGTTTTTGTCGGCGGAGGCTTTTGATTTTGGCGGTAGGTATCCGGTGGATTTTTTGGCGAAGTCGGTGCCGACGCGGATGCCGGTGTGGCATTTGGTGGGTGGGGTGGATGCGCTGGAGGCGGTGGATTTGACGGGGAGTGAGCCGGACGATGGGTATCCGGTGTTGCTGACGGATTGGATTGAGCGGGATGGGCTGAAGTGTTTGAAGGTGAAGCTGAGGGGGACGGATGCGGCGTGGGATTTTGAGCGGATGCGGCGGGTGGGTCGGATCGGGCTGGAGCGGGGGGTGCGCTGGCTGAGTGCGGACTTCAACTGCACAGTGAAGGAGCCGGTTTATGTGAATGAGATCCTCGACAGACTGCTGCTGGAGGAGCCGGAGATTTTTGCGCGGACTTTGTATGTGGAGCAGCCGTTTCCGTATGAGCTGGAGGAGAACCGGATCGATGTGAGGTCGGTGTCAGCGCGGAAGCCGCTGTTTTTGGATGAGAGCGCGCATGACTGGCACTTTGTGAAGTTGGGGCGTGAGCTGGGGTGGTCCGGGGTGGCGCTGAAGACGTGCAAGACGCAGACGGGGGCGCTGCTGAGTTTGTGCTGGGCGAAGGCGCACGGGATGCCGCTGATGGTGCAGGATTTGACGAATCCGATGCTGGCGATGATTCCGCACGTGCGGCTGGCGGCGCATGCGGGGACGATTCAGGGGGTGGAGTGCAATGCGATGCAGTTTTATCCGGCGGCTTCGGTGGAGGAGGAGCGGGTGCATCCGGGGTTGTATCGGAGGCGCGGGGGGGAGGTGGATTTGTCGACGCTGGGGGGGGCGGGGTTTGGGTATCGGGTGGGGGAGATCGGGCGGGTGCTGGGGGAGTGATTAGTGATCAGTGGTGAGTAGTGAGTGGTTGTTAGGTTTTGTTAGGTTAGGCGGATTCGGGGAGGAAGGTGGGGAAGGTGAGGCCTTTTGGGGTTGGGGTGGGGCCGTGGGATTGGGCGATGTGGAGTTCGATGTTGCGACCGCCCCAGGTGTAGAGGGTGTGGATGAGGGTGGAGGCGGTGGCGGGGGCGAGGAGGACGTAGCTTTGGCCGGGCAGGGCGTTGAGGGCGGTCCAGATGAGGGCGGCGGCGGTGGGTTGGGTGGCGACGACGCCGGGGCCTAGCATGGGCATGGCGGGGTTGAGGGAGGTGACGAGGAAGCCGTTGATTTGGCCGGCTTCGTTTTCGCTGACGTGGACTCGCCATTGGCCGACGCGGTTTTCGAGGAAGAAGCGGTAGTCTTGCTCGCGACGGATGCCTTGGAGGCTGTGTTCGTAGTCGGCGAGGGCAGGGGCTTCGTCGGGGCGAGCGAGGCGGATGCGGTCGGTGCCGGCGGGTGCGAGGACGGGGAGGCCGGTGGTTGGGACGTTGAAGAGGAGGTCCTGGAAGACGGGGCCGGGGACGAAGCCGAGGCGGGTGTAGAGCGAGTAGGAGTCGAGGTTGAGGAGGCTGGAGACGAGGCGGAGGGGGAGGCCGGTGGCGGTGGCGCGGCGGATGGCTTCGGTGACCATGGCGCGGGCGATGCCGCGGCCGGCGGCTTCGGGGGCGGTGGCGACGATGCCGAGGGCGTGATGGGTTTCGCGAGGGTGAACGAAGCAGACGCCGAGGAGGGTGCCGGTGGTGGTGTCACGGGCGGCAATGGCTTGATTGGGGTCGAGGGCGGCGTAGGCGTCGGGGATGAGGCGGAAGGGTTCGGGGGAGTCGCCGAAGCGGGCGCCCTGGCGGAGGTGGGCTTCGTACCAGGTGACGAGGGAGGTGTGGAGGAGGGTGGCGGCGGCGGGGTGGTCGTCGGGGAGGAGGGGGGAGAGGGTGTGGGGCATGGGGTTGTGTAGGTTCTCAGTTCTCAGTTCTCGGTTCTCGGTTATTGGTTTTTGGTTTTTGGTTTTTGGTTGGGGGAGTTTGGAATTGTTTTTGGGGGAAT
>CANETF010000295.1 GCA_947440575.1 Verrucomicrobiaceae bacterium | reverse complement strand
GAGTGGGGCCAAATCACCTTCGCCTGGACCATCGCGCCCACTGCCTCCCCATGATCAGCATCACGCTCTCCCAGCTCCTGTTGATCCTCATGATCCCCGGCCTCATCTCCATCGGCCTCTGGTGGTTGGGCACCGTCTGGAAAGAACACCGCCAAAGCCTCACCCTCAGGCAATCCACCCTCCGCTGTCGCATCTGCGGCTGCGCCTACCCCGCCCCCGAAGAACCCAACGCCATCAGCCAATGCCCCTCCTGCAAAAGCTCCAACCTCAACGAGCCGCAAAGACTGATCTAATAGCGTCCAAACACCCCAATTGAAGTACAGTAGCCATCTCGCTCCGCCGAGATGAGCTTAGGTCCCCGACAAGCCCTCAAACCCTCAAGTGGACAAAAGCCCCCGTTCCTGCGCCAGCCCTCCACCCCTCGATAGAGACCGCTTTTCAAAAAAAGTGTCATCCTGATCCAGCGAGCACAGCAGCCTCAGTAGCAAGTGCCAAGGATTCCAAGAACCAATTATAGAATCATCCAAACACCCGATTGAGGCGCCAGCAAAGTAGCCATCTCGCTCCGCCGAGATGAGCTTAGGTCCCCGACAAGCCCTCAAACCCTCAAGTGGACAAAAGCCTCCATTCCTGCGCCAGCACACCACCTCCCGAGATAGCCCCTAGAGCTCCCACACTCCCCCTCACCCAAGCGAAGGCTCATCACGCACCCCCCCCACCCTGCGCATCCACTGACCGTAGCAGCCTCGCCCCCAGCCAATGAACCATCCCCGAGCAATCAGTGATCCTTCTTCGCGCCTTCAGCAGCGTGCTCAGCAGGCTTCTCCCCGTGCCCCGCATCCTTCGCATGCTCATCCTTGCCATGCGCCTCCCCATGATGCTTTCCATGCCCGTGCAGCACCCGCGTCTCCTCCCAGGAATGGCTGTCGCAAGAAACGCCAGTAACAAGAATCACAGCAAGGGCAGTCAAAGCAGTCAGACGAAGAATCATAACAAAAAAGAAGAGCTTACAACTAGCCACGCATTCGCCTCAAGCAATCACCAATTTCGACTCATCCTTGAGCCCGCCTCTCCCCCGGCTATGCTCCCCCATGCCCCCCCGCGCCCCGGAATACGACGCCATCGTCATCGGCTCAGGCCCCAACGGCCTCTCCGCCGCCGCCTACCTCGCCCGCAGCGGCTGGAAAGTCCTCGTCGCCGAAGCCGGCCCCACCCCCGGCGGCGGCGCCCGCACCCAGGAACTCACCCTCCCAGGCTTCCATCACGACATCTGCTCCGCCATCCACCCCACCGGCCTCGCCTCCCCCGTTTTCAACGACCTCAACCTAAGCGCCCACGGCCTCGAATGGATCCACCCCGACCTCCCCCTCGCCCATCCCCTCGAAAACGGCCGCGCCGCTGTCCTCCACCGCTCCCTCGACCAAACCGCCGAATCCCTCGGCCTCGATCGCACCGCCTACCACCTCCTCTTCGATTCCCTCGTTCAAAACGCCCCCTCCCTCTACCGCGACGTCTTCTCTCCCCTCCAGTTCCCCTCCCACCCCCTCCAAATGGCCGCCTTCGGCCTCCGTGCCCTCCCCCCCGCCAGCCTCCTCGCCCGCCTCGCCTTCCGTACCCCCGAAGCCCGCGCCCTCCTCGCCGGCAACGCCGCCCACAGCGTCCTTCCCCTCGAAGCCCCCCTCACTTCCGCCATCGCCCTCATGCTGCAATTCAGCGCCCACGCAGTCGGCTGGCCCGTCGCCAAAGGCGGCTCCCAATCCATCACCACCGCCCTCACCCGCATCCTCGAACACCACGGCGGCGAACTCATCACCGACTGGCGCATCGACTCCCTCGCCGACCTCCCCCCCAGCCGCGCCGTCCTCTTCGACACCGCCCCCAAACACCTCGCCCAAATCGCCGGCCACGCCCTCCCCCCTTCCTACCGCCGCCGCCTCGAACGCTACCGCCATGGCCCCGGCGTCTTCAAAATCGACTACGCGCTCTCTGAACCCGTCCCCTGGACCCACCCCGATTGCCGAAAAGCCGGCACCGTCCATGTCGGCGGCACCCTCGACGAAATCAGCCGATCTGAAAACGACGCCTGCGAAGGACGCCACAGCGACCACCCCTTCGTCCTCGTCGCCCAGCAGTCCCTCTGCGACCCCTCCCGCGCCCCCGCCGGCCAGCACACCCTCTGGGCCTACTGCCACGTCCCCCACGGCAGCACCTTCGACATGCGCCCCCGCATCGAAGCCCAAATCGAACGCTTCGCCCCCGGCTTCCGCGACACCATCCTCGCTGCCCACACCCACCACAGCCTCCAAATGGAAGCCCACAACCCCAATTACATCGGTGGCGATGTCATCGGCGGCATGACCGACTGGCGCCAACTCCTCACCCGCCCCGTCGCCCGCCTCAACCCTTACGCCACCCCCAATCCCCGCCTCTTCCTCTGCTCCGCCTCCACCCCCCCAGCCGGCGGCGTCCACGGCATGTGCGGCTACCACGCCGCCCGCGCTGCAATTCACAGGCACGCAAAATGAACGCTTCACACCGTTCTACCCTCAAACCCTATCGACAAGCCTCCCCTTTCCGCTTAATCTCACTCACAATGACCGCCGTCATCCGCTCTCTCTTTCTGCTCTTGCTCGTCCTCGCAGGCCTGCACCTCGCCCCTTCCGCCCACGCTCAAGTCGTCGTCTACCGCCTCGAATTCAAACACCAGGACGGCTTCAATGTCGACTACTACACCGGCGGCTACCTCGCAGCCCCTCTCCTCGGCGGCACCGGCAACTTCATCCTCACCGCCATCGAAAACGGCCGCCGCGTCCTCGATGCCTCCCCCGGCTCCGGCACCTACTTTCTCGCTCGCAGCGGCGACAAACGCTACAACGTCGTCTCCGCCACCATCGGCAGCGGCGCCGACAGCTCCGCCAACGGCAGCTACGTCGCCTCCGGCGAAGCCAAACGCACCATCAACATCGTCACCCCCACCGGCACCTACAAAATCAAACTCGCCACTGTCCTCAAGGGCGAATCCCTCGCCGCCGACGACGAAAACGGCACGGTCAAATTCAACGGCACCGTCGGCACCGCCGACTTCTCCGACCTCACCCTCTACTTCGAAGAAGGCCTCACCAAGGAATACAACAACGACGGCTTCTCCCTCGAAGAAACCGCCACCCGCCTCACCCGCCTCCTCCGCTGGCGCGGCTTCGCCAACCCAGACGCCACCGACGAGGACCCCGATACCGGAACAGGAACAGGAACAGGAACAGGGACTGGGACCGGCACACGAGCGGGCAACGGCACAACCGCCGGAACCTCCGCCGCACAAAGCACCACCTCACCCGCTCCGTAACCTCCCTATCATTCAACCTAGGCCTTCCTCGGTTGACAATCCGCCACGCAATGTGATTTTTCACAAATGCCACGCATAGACATCCCTCGAAAGTCGATCTACCGGCTCTCCATCTACCAGCGCTGCCTCCAGCGCCTCAAGGTGAACCACGTCGACACCGTCTCCTCCGAAGCGCTCGCCAAGGCCGCCGGCGTCAAATCCACCCAACTCCGCAAAGACCTCACCTACTTCGGCCAGTTCGGCACCCGCGGCCTCGGCTACAACGTCGACAGCCTCTCCTCCACCATCGGCGAAGTCCTAGGACACAACCGCCTCCAACCCGTCGTCCTCGTCGGCGTCGGGAACCTCGGCTCCGCCCTCCTCCGCTACGGCGGCTTCCGCAAAGAAGGTTTCGAAGTCGTCGCCGCCTTCGACATCGCCCCCAAACCCCAGGGCCGCGACCTCACCATTCCCATCCTCGCCCTCACCACCATGGACAGCTTCATCAAGGAGCACCAGGTCAAGATGGCCATCCTCACCGTCCCCGCTACCAGCGCCCAGGAAGTCGCCAACGCTCTCATCAAAGCCGGCGTCCAAGCCATCCTCAACTTCTCCCCCACCGTCCTCGACGTCCCCGAAGACGTCGTCGTCAACAGCGTCGACCTCGCCGTCGAACTCGAAAACCTCAGCTACTTCATCCGCTGATGGCCCCCCACCTCCCCCTTCCACTTTGACACACCTCCCAGTATGCCCATATTAATGGCCATATGAAAACCACTATCGAAATCGACGAGGTCAAACTCGACCGGATCATGAAAATGACCGGAATCAGCACCATGAAAGAAGCCGTCGACTGGTCCCTCAACGAGGCCCTCCGGATCGCCACCATCAACCACGTTATGGAGGACCCCTGGACCCCCGAAGAGGCCAGAAACGCCGTCGACCCTTCCTACGACATCATCGCCATCCGCAATCACGCCACCCCCGTCACCTACCCCGACGGCAGAAGCGGTCGGAAGCCCCGGTCCAAAAAGTAGCCTCCTATGAAGGACACCGCCTACCTCATCGACTCCGCCGCCTACATCGACCTGATGCGCGCCGGCCAAGACCCTCGCCAAGTCCTCGCCCCCCTCCTCCGCGCCGGACGCCTCTACAACTGCGGCATCGTCCGCGCCGAAGTCCTCCGCGGCATCAAAATCGAAAAAGCCTACCGCCAAATGGAGCAGTTCTTCGACATCGTGCCCGAAGTCCCATGCGACCCCCGCCTCTGGCGCGATGTCAGCCAACTCGGCTACGACCTCGGCCGCAAAGGCAAATGGCCCCCCGTCACCGACCTCGCCATCGCCGCCGCCGCCCTCCGCATCAACGCCACCCTCATCTCCCCAGACGCCCACTTCAAAGACATCCCCAACCTCCCCCTAGCCACCCAGATCAACCAATAACCAACCCGCGCAAAAAAGTGCCACGCCTGCCCCAGGCGTGTCCCCCAAAGCAGTTTTTCTGCCCCCCTTCTTTCTGCCAGTTACCCCCGACGCCCACTTCAAAGACATCCCCAACCTC
>CANETF010000294.1 GCA_947440575.1 Verrucomicrobiaceae bacterium | reverse complement strand
CCCCCTCCCTTCCCCACCACCCCCGAAGACAAAAACGCCGAAGAGTCCTACCGCTGCGAAGTCGATGACCGCCACCTCATCAGTGGCCCCAACCGCCGCCTTAAAGAACTCAGCCTCCTCTTCAAAGTCGTTCGCGACTTCTTCAACGGCTTCCGTGGCCTCCACTTCGTCGGCCCCTGCATCACCGTCTTCGGCTCCGCGCGCTTCAAAGAAGACCACCCCTCCTATCAACTCGCCCGCCAAATGGGAGCCGCCATCGCCAAACTCGGCTTCACCGTCATCACCGGCGGTGGCCCCGGCATCATGGAAGCCGCCAACCGCGGCGCCAAAGACGTCAATGGCCGCTCCGTCGGCTGCAACATCGAACTCCCCTTCGAGCAGTCCCACAATCCCTACCTGGATAAGTGGGTCACCATGAAATACTTCTTCGTCCGCAAGGTCCTCCTCCTCAAATACAGCTACGGCTTCGTCATGATGCCCGGCGGCTTCGGCACCATGGACGAAATGTTCGAGTCTTTGACCCTCATCCAAACCGGTAAGATAAAGAACTTCCCTGTCGTCGTGATGGGCACCGAGTTCTGGGAACCCATGAAACCCTTCCTCGACCACATGGTCAAATGCGGCACCATCAGCCCAGGCGATATCGACCTCATGCTCTTCACCGACTCCATCGACGAAGCCATCGAATACCTTTCCCATCGCGCCCTCAAACAATTCGGCCTCAGACGCCACTGCATCCCCGTCAGCAATCCGCTCCTCGGCGAACGCGGCCTCGACCGCTAGAGCATTTTAAGAAGGATGTGGCCGTTGATTTGGGAGCGCCGGAGCTGGAGATGGGCCGTTGGCAGCGCCGGGGCATATGAGAACACACGTCCCAAGCTGACGACGGCCCAGATCAGCCTCCGCCACCCCAAAGGAGCGGCTACAGTTTTGCTTAAACGGCTCTAATCTCCCCCATCGTTCAGCGCAGCATGAAGTCTCGCAGGAGTTGGCCTCCCGCGCTCTTCAACCGGACAAAATAGGCACCCTGGTAGCATTCCCCTAAACCCGGATTACCAGCCACTCCAGACGGTTAACTTAGGCTAATCATTAAGCTCCCCTACAACTTGTCATTAAAATGTAAGTTATTTATGATAATTATATTGCTTGTTCCCTAGTCAACTCCATATTGTCTGCGTACACCCATGAAGGACGCCTCTCTCACCCTCAGTTCAGGCTTGCGCCTTTGCTACGCCGAATTCGGCGATCCCGAGGGCGTCCCCACCTTCTACTTCCACGGCTGGCCCTGCTCACGCCTTCACGCCTGGACCATGCACGAAGCCGCCCTCAAACAAGGCATCCGACTCATCTGCCCCGACCGCCCCGGTCTCGGTCTCTCCGACGACCACCCCGAACGCCAACTCCTCGACTGGCCCCCTGTCGTCGAAGAACTCGCCAACCACCTTGGCTGGGAAAAATTCCACATCATCGGCGTCTCCGGCGGCGGCCCCTACGCCCTCGTCTGCGCCGCCCTCACCCCCCAGCGCATGCTCAGCACCCAAGTCGTCTGCGGCGCCCCGCCCATCGGTGAACTCGGCACCAAGGATCTCTTCTGGGTCTATCGCCTCCTCATCCGCCTTCGAAAAGTCAGCACCATCGCCCTTGGCCTCGTCTTAGGCTTCGGCGCCGAACTCGCCTCCAAACGCCAGCACGACTTCCCCCTCCGCAACCTCGTCGGCCTCCTCTCCCCCAGCGATCAAGCCTCTCTCCAAAACCCCGGCCACTTCAACGCCATGGCCCTCAGCTTCCGCCACGCCGTCCGCAATGGCACCCGCGGCCTCATCACTGACGCCGATATCTACCTCAACCCCTGGAATTTCCGATTCTCGGACATCACCATCCCCGTCCACTTCTGGCACGGCAAACAAGATCGTAACATCGCCTGGACCTACGCCGAAAAAATCGCCAACCAAATCCCCAACGCTGTCCCCCATTGGTTCGAAGACGAAGGTCACTACTCCCTGCCCGTCAATCAGGCCCCCAACATCTTCGCCCAAGTCCTCACCGCCCATGAAGCCCAAACGTTACCCGCTTGGCTAAACACCCAAGTCGGTTAGACCGGTTCTCGAAAAGATTGTCATTTTGATCCGGCGAGCGCAGTGGCTTCAGTGGCAAGGAAGTCGCGCAGCCCGCTATTCAATCAATAGCGGGCAAGCGGCTGACGCCGCCAATGAGGCCGCTCCGCCGCCGGGCAAGGTGACAAGCATTTCGAGAGTCGGTCTAGAACAATTTAAAGAGAGAAGCGGTCGTTGAATTGCTTTAATCTCCCCCCGTGCCCCCACTCTCCCGACGCCGCTTCTTTCAATCCTTCACCGCCGCCACCTTCGCGCTCGGCCCCGGCACCGCCGCCTACTCCGCTGGCTGGGAACGCCGCCACCCCATCCTCAATCGCACCCAACTCCCCTGCCCCCACCTCAAGGAATCCCAACGCGGCATCACCATCCTCCACCTCTCCGACCTCCACGTCGATGACTGGACCCCCTCCATCGCCCTCGAACGCGCCGCCCAATTCGCCCACGAAACCCAACCCGACCTCATCGTCTTCACCGGCGACTTCATCTCCTCGCGCCCCAACCAACTCCTCCCGGCCAGTCAGGCCCTTCGCGCCTTAAAAGCTCCCCTCGGCATCTTCGCCTGCCTCGGCAATCACGACGTCTGGCACGGCTCCCGCCGCATCGCCTCCGACCTCCAACAACTCGGCATCCGCACCCTCATCAACGAATCCATCCGCCTCCAAGCCCCCGGCGGCCCCCTCTGGATCACCGGCCTCGATTCCGCCTGGGCCGGCCACCCCAATCCCAAATCCGCCCTGCGCCACTGGAACCCCGCCGAACCCAACATCCTCCTCCTCCACGAACCCGACGCCGCCGACCGCCTCGCCGCCCAAAACCTCGCCGCCGTCCAACTCGCCGGACACACCCACGGCGGCCAAGTCCGCGCCCCCTTTCTCGGCGCCATCGAAACCCCCCACCTCGGTCACAAATACATCCTCGGCTACCATCGCATTGGCGACCTTCACCTCCACGTCAACCCCGGCCTCGGCACCATGTCCGTCCCCTTCCGCTTCCTCTGCCCCCCCGAACTCACCCTCCACTCCCTCGTCCCAGCCTAGCCTGATCTATTCATGAAAGTCGTCGCGAGACGCGGAGAAAGCCCGCAGTGGCAGCCGGAGCGAAGCGGAGACAGACAGCGACGAAGGAGCTGCCCGCAGGGTGCCGCAGGCATCAACGCGGGCGCCATTTTGAAAGACGGAGTGTATCGGTGGATACTCGACGGCTTTCAAAATAAGCCCAACGCCGCCTATGTGGGCTTGCCTCGCGTCGCAGTAGAGTTTCATGAACTGGTCAGGCTAGACCATCTCTCGACAAAACCCCTCCCTCTGCTACTCTGCCCCGATGAACGCGACCGTCGAACACATTCGCAATCAGATCGATCGTCTCGCTCCCGATGAGGCCCGCGAGCTCCTCCTCGATCTCCAACGCCGTTTTCCCTCCCGGCTCGATTCCACAGACGCCTCATCGGCAATCGATGACACCAGTGCAGAAGCCGAATGGGACGTCGAAATCGAAGCCCGCTTGAAGGAGGTGGAGCAAGGCAAAGTTCAACTTCTCACACCCGAGGAATCCGAAAGACAAACGGACAGACTTTTCAAACTCCTGGGCATCGCACGCTAAGTCTGCAAACCATGAACCGGCGAATTCACCCTGCCGCGCAGCAGGAGCTTGACGATTGCTTTGAGTGGTTCGCCCACGCCAAACGCCGCCCTCACTACTGGCGGACTCGCCTTGCCGACATGAAAAAACCTTCCTGAATGTGCCATCCCACCAACTCGACGACTCCACCCACCACACCCTCATGAGCCACGCCCTCCCTCCCACCAAACCCTCGCCACTCCTCAGATCCTTCCGCCTCGCCCTCCTGACCCTCCTCTGGATCATCGCCGCAGGCTTCACCGCCTGGGCCTTCGGCGCCCTCCGCTTCGACTTCCCCTACTTTAAGTCCATCTCCCCCTGGGCCTTCCTGGTCCTCATCGTCGGCATCGTCCTCCTCACTCGCAGCCTCTGGAAAGCCCTCGCCCTCACCGCCCTCGCCTGCTCCCTCGTCCTCGCCTGGTGGTATACCCAAAAACCCCGCAACGACCGCCCCTGGCAGCCCGACGTCGCCCAACTCGCCTGGGCCGAAATCAACGGCGACGACATCACCCTCCACAACGTCCGCAATTGCGACTACCGCTCCCCCACCGACTTCACCCCCCACTGGGAAACCCGCAAACTCCGCCTCTCCCAACTCACCGGCGTCGACATGTTCATCAACTACTGGGGCTCCCCCTGGATGGCTCACCCCATCGTCAGCTTCCAATTCGCCGATGCTCCCCCCATCTGCTTCTCCATCGAAACCCGCAAAGAAGTCGGCGAAAAATACTCCGCCATCGGCGGCCTCTACCGCCAATACGAACTCACCTACATCGCCGCCGACGAACGCGACGTCGTCCGCCTCCGCACCAACTACCGCAAAGGCGAGGAATCCTACCTCTACCGCACCAAAATGTCCCCCGAACGCGCCCGCGAACGCTTCATGGAATACATCACCAACCTCAACCGCATGCGCGACCAAGCCCGCTGGTACAACGCCATCACCACCAACTGCACCACCGCCATCCGCTCCCAGCACCCCACCTCCGAACGCCTCCCCTTCGACTGGCGCCTCCTCGTCAACGGCAAGGGCGACGAAATGCTCTACGAACGCAAAATGATCGCCACCGACGACCTCCCCTTCCCCGAACTCCGCACCCGCGCCCTCATCAACCCCGCCGCCCAAGCCGCCGAAAAATCCCCCGACTTCTCCCAACTCATCCGCCAAAACCGCCCCGGCTTCCCCCAAAACTAACCCCACCCTCATCCTCCATT
>CANETF010000293.1 GCA_947440575.1 Verrucomicrobiaceae bacterium | reverse complement strand
TGTTGGCGAATCGCCCTCACCCGCTACGACCCCGCCACCAAACAGTGGACCAAACCCGTCGCCCTCCCCTACAGCGTTTACTCTCAGGACCGCCAAACCACCCACGCCCTTGCCCCTGACGGCACCCTCTGGCTCGCCTGGCCCAGCGACCTCCGCGCCTCCAAACTCCAGCTCAACTCCGGCATCCACCTCGCCAAAATCGCCACCACCCTCGACCTCCCCCTCGTCACCGCCCCCGCACTCGAACCCACCGAACCCTTCCCCGCCTACATCAACCCCGTCACCCCCGAACGCCCCCGCGAAGACCGCCACACCTGGACCCACGACGGCGTCACCTACAAACTCTATTGGGGCGACTACCATCGCCACACCGACGTCTCCAACTGCATCACCGCCAACGACGGCTGCATCCAGGAACAATTCCGCTACGCCCTCGACATGGGAAAATTGGATACCCTCGGCACCAGCGACCACACCGACATTGCCAAAATCTACACCCCTTACGAATGGTGGCTGAATCAAAAATTCGTCGACGTCTTCTACGCCCCCGGATTCTTCGCCAGCATGTACGCCTATGAGCGCGAGCAAAAATGGCCCTATGGCCATCGCAACATGGTCTTCGCCCAGCGCGGCGGCCCCATCGTTTACATCCAAAGAAAAAACTACCTCGAATCCCCCTGGCAGTCCCTCTTCCCCGTCAAAACTGAAGGCGATCCCGAACTCCATCCCACCGAACTCTGGGACATCCTCACCCGCTACGGCAAACCCGTCACCGCCATCTCCCACACCGGCGCCACCGGCATGGGCACCGACTGGGATCAAATCCCGCCTATCGACCACCGCGTCGAAAACGTCATCGAAATCTTCCAAGGCGCCCGCGTCAGCTACGAAGGCCTGAACGCCCCCCAACCCACCGTCGGCCTCCGCGTCGGCGAGGAATACAACCACTCCTCCACCGTCATCGGCACACCCGTCGTCGGCCAACCCATCCGCAGCTTCACCGAGAAAAACAACGGCGTGTACCAGCACGCCCTCGAACTCGGCCACAAACTCGGCGTCTGGACCAACAGCGACCACATCAGCACCCACACCAGCTACGGCGGCGTCTACGTCAAAGACTTCACCCGGGAAGGCATCATCGAAGGCCTCAACGCCCGCCGCACCATCGCCGCCACCGACAAAATCTTCGTCGAATTCTCCTGCAACGACAAACTCCTCGGCACCGAAATCGCCCTTAGCAGCCCACCCGTCCTCAAGTTCAAAATCGACGGCACCGCCGCCATCAAACGCATCACCCTCGTCCGCAACGAAAAGGACCACCAGCAATGGGAACCCAACACCAAAACCTTCGACCAAACCTACACCGACAGCACCCCCATCGCCGGCGAAAACCGCTACTACCTCCGCGTCGAACAAACCGACGGCAACATGGCCTGGAGCTCCCCCGTCTGGGTCCAAGTGAAGTAATCCCCACCTCTATCAACGTTCGTCATCCGTCATTCGTCATCCGTCATCCGTCATTCGTCATTCGTCATTCGTCATTCGTCATTCGTCATTCGTCATCCGTCATTCGTCATTCGTCATTCAACGTTCCTCTCCCCCCCAATCTCAAAGAACTTCCCCGCCACCCCCCACGCCACATCCTGCCTCGGCAAAATCCCATTGCCCCCAATGTAAAATCGACTCGCCACCAAGTAATTGTCCCGCTGAATGCCTCCCCCTTTCCCACCCGAAAGCAAATCCGCCGCCACCATCCCAATCGTCCCCGCCAGCCCTTCCTTCACCCGCACATGCTCCCGAAAATCCGCCTCATTCGGATTCGTCATCACCAACCCAGCGACCCCCACCGCCAGAACAAAACTCAACAATCGAGACACTTTCATACCTCCCCCCACTTCAACGTCATCCTCCCCCATTAGCAATCCCAAAAACATCGCTTCCCCAGTCTCAGCAATCCGCAATCCGCAATCCGAAATCCGAAATCTCCATGCTCCGCCACCTCACCCTCGCCCTCCTCCTCACCACCCCCCTCCTCGCCGAGACCAAACCCAACCTCATCTTCATCCTCTGCGACGACCTCGCCCAGGGCGACCTCGGCTGCTACGGCCAAAAGCTCATCCAAACGCCTCACCTCGACCGCATGGCCGCCGAGGGCACACTCTTCCCTCAACTCTACTCCGGCACCACCGTCTGCGCCCCCTCCCGCACCTCCCTCATGACCGGCCTCCACACCGGCCACAGCCCCATCCGCGCCAATCGTGAAGTCCAGCCCGAAGGCCAGAAACCCCTCCCCGAAGGCACCGTCACCGTCGCCCAAATCCTCAAAACCGCCGGCTACGCCACCGCCGCCACCGGCAAATGGGGCATGGGCATGTTCGACACCCCCGGCAGCCCCCTCAAATCCGGCTTCGACCACTTCTACGGCTACAACTGCCAGCGCCACGCCCACAGCTACTTCCCCGCCTACCTCTGGAACAACGACCAGCGCATCGACCTCCCCGCCAAAACCTACGCCCAGGAACTCATCCAGCAGGACACCGAAACCTGGGTCCGAGCCCACGCAAAAAGCCCCTTCTTCCTCTACTACGCCATCACCCTCCCCCACGGCAAATTCGAGATCGACGACCTCGGCCAATACGCCGACAAACCCTGGACCGACCTCCAAAAAACCTACGCCGCCATGGTCTCACGGCTCGACTCCGACATCGGCCGCCTCCTCGCCCTGCTGAAGGAACTCAAAATCGACGACAACACCCTCATCCTCTTCTCCGGCGACAACGGCGCCTCCTTCGCCCCCGACTCCGAAGTCGGCAAGCTCTTCAACCAGGACCGAAACGGCACCCTCCGCGGCTACAAACGCAGCCTCTACGAAGGCGGCCTCCGCCAGGCCGGCATCGCTCGCTGGCCAGGCAAAGTCCCCGCCGGCCGCACCTCCGAAGAACCCTGGGCCTTCTGGGACTTCCTCCCCACCGCCGCCGAACTCGCCGGCGCCACCCTCCCCGCAGGCTTCAAACCCGACGGCCTCTCCGTCACCTCCCTCCTCACCGGCGGCCCCGCCCCCAAACGCGACACCTTCTACTGGGAACTCCACGAAGGCACCTCCCTCCAGGCCCTCCGTTTCGACACCCACTGGAAAGCCGTCAAAAACGGCCCCAACACCCCCATCGAACTCTACAACCTCGCCACCGACCCCGCCGAACAACACAACCTCGCCCCCGAAAACCCCACCCTCGTCCAAAAAGCCGAAACCCTCATGTCCGCCTCGCGCACCCCCTACCCCGACTGGCCCCTCATCGAAAAACCCAAAGGCAAAGCCAAAGCAAAAGCCAAACCCAAAAAATAACCCCCCTCACCACTAACTGATTACTGATTACTGATCACTCTCCACTCCTCAAGCCACCGCCTGCCCCAACAACTCCCTCAACCGGCCCTCATCCGAAGCACTCGTCTTCGCCAAGAACCCGCTCGCATGCGCAAAATGCACATCAGAACACTCGCTGATCTGCAAAAAGTTAAACGCCGGATGATCCTCATACCGCGCCAGCCCATACCCCACACCCCGGCGATCCGGATACACCATCGCCACCACGGATCGTGACCGACCACTCTCCGCGATGAACCTCGGCAGCCCACTGCTCGGCTCCCCCGTCATCGACTCCGTCCTCGGCAAAAACAGCACCTCCAGCGCCTTGTTCCCGCCCTCGATCTGCCAAAACTCCGCATGCTCAGCGAGAAACCGCAACCGCTCCCGCAGACCCCGCAGATAGCCCAGCAAATCCTCCCCCACCCACCGCATCACCTCGTAGAGCACCTCGCCCGGCCGCAGTTCCGCCACCGACGCAAATCGCCGCACCAGCGTCAGATCAATCGGCGAGCTCAACTGCCCCACCACCCGCCGATCCACCCCCAGCCACTTCGCCGTCGTCGAAGGTCCCCGACAGTCAAACCACTCCGCCGGTTCCAACCAGTCGCAGAACGCCCGCGCATCCTCATACAAACCCAGGTCCTTCAGCACCAAACTCAGCGCGCACAACGGCGTCCCATCCCTCGGAAAATGATGGTGATCAAAATTCCCCCGCGCCGCATCATGCTCCCCGCCCACATCCACCACCAGCGTCGCCGGATCATCCAGATCCGCCTGCACCGGCTCCCGCCTCAGCACCGGCACCCCATGCACCGCCATCAACACACAGCACGCCAAAAACTCATCCTTATGCGCCCCACCCGGATGGGTCAAAATACAATTCACCAAATTCAACATCCCCCCCCATCCCACACATTTCCCCCCAACGCATGAACAATCACAAAATCCCACCCGTTACTCTCCCCACACTCGCCATGCGCCTTTCCCTTTTTCTCCCCTCCGTGCTCCTCTGTGCCCTCTGTGGTAAATCCCCCGCCGCCAACTTCCCCTCCCCCTTCAACACCGAAAAAGGCGCCCCCATGCCCGCCGAAGAAGCCGCCGCCACCATGCAGCTCCCCCCCGGCTTCAAATGCGTCGTCTTCGCCGCCGAACCCGATGTCCAACAACCCATCGCCATGGCCTGGGACGCCCGCGGCCGCCTCTGGGTCGCCGAAAACTACACCTACGCCGAAAACCCCGACCGCTGGAACACCACTCTCCGCGACCGCATCCTCATCCTCGAAGACACCGACGGCGACGGCAAACATGACAAACGCAAAGTCTTCTGGGAAAACGGCACCCACCTCACCTCCATCGAAAACGGCTACGGCGGCACCTGGATCCTCAACGCCGGCACCCTCGCCTTTCTCCCTGACCCAAACGGCGACGACACCCCCGACTCCGAACCCCAAATCCTCCTCGACGGCTTCAACACCAAAACCATCGGCCACAACATCGTCAACGGCCTCCGCTGGGGCCCCGACGGCTGGCTCTACGGCCGCCACGGCATCACCGACACCTCCGCCATCGGCGCCCCCGGCACCCCGCCCGAAAAACGCACCAAACTCAACT
>CANETF010000292.1 GCA_947440575.1 Verrucomicrobiaceae bacterium | reverse complement strand
TCGAACAAGGCCAGATCTGGAAGCAGGGAGACGAATTCCTCCGCATCGTCAAATGGTCCCGCCTCGCCATCGAATACAAAAAAATGACCGATCCCGCCGCCAAAGACGGCACCGTTCATGACGTCACCAAAAAAGAGTTCTGCCGCCTCATCAAAGGCGCCACCCTCATGACCCCCGACCTCCTCGCCGCCGACCAAGCCGCCCGCGACGCCGCCCCCGCCCCCGGCGAGCCCGCCCTCCTAGCCCCCCTCACCGAACCCGCTCCAGAAACAGCGTGAACTCATGCCGGTTGTAAGTCAGGTGCGTCCGCCTCACCACCCTACCACCCAGCGCAGGACAGGAGAATTGACAAAACTCATCGCGTAATACATAGTTTTACGCATGGTCAAAACCATCAGCAAAATCGGCAACTCCCAAGGCATCATCTTCGACTCCGCCCTCCTGCAGTTGGCCCGCCTCAAGGTTGGCGACGAAGTCAATGTGGAGGTCCATTCGGGCGGCACCATCACCATTGCTCCTTTGCAGCCGGCCGTGATTGATGCGGCCACCGCCGCGGAATCCGCCAAACGCCTGATCCAGAAAAACAAGGAGCTTTTCCGCCGCTTGTCATGAGCGGAACCGTCAGGCACCCGACCGTAGACGCGGTGATGGCGATTCATCAGGAGGTGCTCTCTGCCCATGGCGGCGCGCCTGGACTTTGTTCCCAGGCCCTGCTTGAATCCGCCGTGGCCGCCCCGCAGGCCACCATGATGGGCGTCCCCATGTTCACCGACCCCATCGAGATGGCCGCGGCCTATCTGTTTTATTTGTGCAGCAACCACCCATTCGTCGACGGCAACAAGCGTGTCGCCCTCGCCACATGCCTCGTCTTCTTGAGCGAGAACGACCTGTTGCCGAACGAAGAACTCGATGTCGATCCATGGGAACATCTCACCCTCTCAGTCGCCTCAGGCTCGCTAAGACGCAACGAAGTCACCGCCAAACTACGAGACCTCCTCTCCTAGCCCGCCAAAAAAACCACTCCTCATCACTGATTACTGATTACTGATCACTCCCCTCCCACCCCTTCTCCAGAAACACCGTGAACTCATGCCGGTTGTAAGTCAGGTGCGTTCGCGCCACCACCCGCAAACCCGCCCCCGCCGCCCGCTCCTCAATCCGCCGCACCCGCGCACACGTCCCCGCCATCGACCCCGCCTCCACCTTCGCCACCTTCACCGTAAACACCACCAAGCCCCCCGGCTTCAGCGCCCCGCTCAACCGAATCACCTCATCGATCGACTCCTCCGGCGGCCCGTTCAAATCACTCAGCATCGCATCATAGACCACGCCCGCACCCGGCTCAAAATGCGTCACATCCGAGTGCACAAACACCAGCCCCGCGCGCCCCTTCAGCCGCGCATCCAGCGGCGCCCGGTCCACCGCCGTCACCCGCTGCTCACGCGCTAACAGCTCCGCCGTCATCCCCCCCGGACACGCCCCCAACTCCAGCCAGTGACTCCCCACCGCTGGCACCTCGCGATGCAGCCGCAAATAATGCAGCGCCTCCGCCACCTTCGCCCCCGCCCGACTGATCGTCTCCGCCGAATCCTGATCAATGAACTTGCTTCCCCCGGCATAAAACCCGTTCGCCGCCCGCGGCGTCGTCATCCCGCAAAACAACCCCTCCTTCCCCACCAGCCCAAACAGCGTCTCCTTTTCCGGATCCTGCTCCTCCACCGCACAAGCCGCCAGCGCCGGAAACAACTGCAACACCCGCCCCCGCAAATTCGCCGCCAAACTCCGGTAATACCGATCCGGTGCCGCCGGGTTCAGCTGCCCAATAAAAATCCCCTGCGGCCCCCGCTCCCCAAACTTCTTCCAAAGCGTCTGCGCCGCCTTCTCAACGAACCCCTCCATCTTCGCCGGATGACACGGCCACGTGTGCTCAAGCGGCAATTGCCACTGCACAAACAATCCCGCCCCTGCCTCACGAATCGCCCCCATCCCACTCACCTTGATCACATGAAACTCCTGTCCCAATCGCGTGCTCCCCACCGCGCCCAACGCCTTGAACACCTCCCCCTCCACCTCCGAAAACACCTCCGGCACGCGCACCAGCCATGCCCGCACATCACTCTTTGAAGAACTGTCCGCTTCACTCATCCCCGCCCCCTCGCCCCAACCCTGCCCCATTGCAAGCCGCGCCTAACGTTCTCCAAATCACACCCAATCAACCTAGTCGATCTGATAACCCCTACCCCGCAACTCGCGGAACTGGGAACTGCGCACGATCAAATCGACCAGTGAGCCAAAACGGAGGTCGGTTTTTATCATTTGTTCGATCAAAGGTTTGTCCGAAAGCTGGACGCTGCGACCAAGAGCGTAGCCGAGCAGTTTGCGGCAAAACTGGCGCGTGAAGTCATCGCGACGTTGAGTGAGCAGGTAATCACGCAGGTCGTTGAGACCATCCACGGCGGTGCCGTCGGGCAAAGTGGTTTGGGTGTCGGCTTGGCGCGCGCGGCCGATGGCGTCGAAGCCTTCGAGAGCGAAACCGTAAGGGTCGATGCGCTTATGGCAGCCAGCACAGTTGGCATCGCTGCTGTGTCGCTCGATGAGTTGACGCTCGGTGAGGTTGGCGGGGGCTTCTTCAGGCAAGATCGGAATGCCTTTGGGCGGCGGGGGCAGTTTTTCGCCGAGGACGACCTCGGTGAGCCAGGTGCCGCGCAAGATGGCACTGGTGCGTGAGGCTCCGGCTTGTTTCGACAGCGTGGCCGCAAAGCCCAGGATGCCACCGCGGCCTTGATCGTGCAGACCTTCGATACGATGCCAAATCTGATTCTCCCGCAGATTGTTTTTTGAATCAGAATCCGTGGGAAATCCCAACTGATAGTGCTTTACGAGCACGTCATTCACAAACGTGTGATCAGCATCCAACAAGCTCACGATGCTGCGGTTGTTTTGGATGAGATCGATGAAGAAGCGAGTGACTTCCTCCTGCATGTCATCTCGAAGGTCGAGAAACGTGGGAAAGTGGCGCTCGCTCTTTTCATCCAGCGTGGCGACATCGCGGACATGGAGGTATTGGCAGCCGAACTCGAGGGCGAGGCGACGCACTTTGTCGCTCTTCAGCATGCGCTGGGCCTGAGCGGGAATGTCTTCGAGCTTAGCGGATCGCAGTTCGGCATCAGGCGCGGAGGACCAGAGAAAGTAGCTGAGGCGTGTCGCAAGCTCCTGAGCACTCACGGGCCCGGTTTTGTCGGGCGCTTTTTCGCCGCGATACAAAAACGCAGGCGAGGTGAGCACGCGGACGAGCATGAGACGTGGATCGAAGGCTTTCAGCCCAGTGATCTCTTTATCCGTGAGCGGCCGACGCCAGGCTTTTTCGGCAAAGGCAAGCACAGCGGCCTTTTGCGGCTGGATGGCGGCTTTTTGCAGCTCTTTGAATTTCGCGGCCGATTTAAGGATCGGCTCTCGCATCGGTTCGAAGGCGCTGGGTTTGGCATCTTGAGTGGCGAACTGGAAAAGCTGCTCGAAGACGTCCACCTGCTTCAGCGGGGCTTCGCTGACGAAGAGCAGTTCGTCCCACAGGTGATCGAGTGCGCGCGACTCAGCCTCGGTGAGCATGAGACGCTTCAAAGCTTCGTCCTCGCGATGAAACAACGTGAGCGTCACCACCTCGTCCACCGGCACGATGCGTGAGTAAGACAGCGCGATGGGGAAGAGAGCGCGAAACTCATTGAAGGCGGTCTCAAAACCAGCGCGGGCCTCGCTGGCGTCGTTCACGAGGATGGGGGCGCTGTGCTGCGTGACAAGGTTGTTGTCGCTCCACTGGCCGTTCTTCTGAGCGGACGCCGACTTGCCCGCGACGAGGCCGGTGGAGCTTTCCGGCTTTTGAGTGAGCACCTGCATTTGCACGCTGCCGCTGGCCTGGGAGGCGAGTCTGCCGGTGACGACGAACTCGGTGCCCTTGGCGAGAGCGGCAGGAATTTGGACTTCGAGGGTGGTGGGGGCTTTGGCAATGAGATCAGACTTGCCGGACGAGTCCGATCGGTCCGACAAAAACGGTTTCAGCAGCGGTGAGTTGAGAGGAAAGTCCTTCTCCAAAAACTGCCGCACCTTCACCGCGAGTTCTGCCGAAGGCTTCTTCCGCCATTCGGCAATCACCGCAGGCACATCGGGCGCGGCTTCGAGGGTGGCGGGTTGGCTGAGGAAGTGCCAAGCACCGTGTGGATTGCCTTGGAGGATGTTCGGTGAGACGTCGTTTGCGAGATCCCAGGTCGTCTGGCCATCGTTGAGCGTGAGATTGATGGCGGTGAGATCGCAAGCGTGGTTGCCCTCACGTGGGCAGATGACGAGGGCGACGACTTGGCCGACCTCGACACGCACGTTTTCAAACGGCCCCATTTTGAGCACCTGCGCACCTTTGGTTTCACCTTTCGCAAGCACCTCGCTCGTGTAGCCACGACGCACTTCAAGGGCCCAGGTAACACCGTTGCCGCATTCAGGATGTGCATCGGCCACATCGCCGTGAATGCGGAGCGTGCCAGCTTTTTCACAACGCCACGCGATGACCGACGCTCGTGTCGGCGAAGGATGCGTGGCGATGCTATGGGCTTTCATCACGCCCGGCGTGCGCACCGTGGTGTCGGAGGAGTTCGCCATCACGCTCAGTGCCTGTTCGCCCTGCCAGCCCTGGATGAAGTTGTAATCCGGCGTGCTCTTCATATGCTTGGTGAGCAGCGGCTCAAGCTTCGTGGTGCCGTAGCCGAGGTATTCGCGCCACGCGGTCAGCAAAGCGGGATCAGCATCGTCTTTGCCTGCGGCGATGGCATTCAGGCATGGCTCGGTATTGGCGATGATTTTCGTGCGTTGCGCTTCGAGATGCTTCACGAGCGCTGAAAGACCACTGATGGGCAGATCAGGCCTGCCGGGAGCCACGAGCCGAGGATTTTCCCAAATCACGTCGTCATCGGCGCTGCCATCACCGGCATCGGTGGTGGTCAGGTAGAGCGTGACATCGCGGTCTGAGGTGAG
>CANETF010000291.1 GCA_947440575.1 Verrucomicrobiaceae bacterium | reverse complement strand
CGGTAGGTGGGTGGGCGAAGGGGGTGATCGATGGGGCGGTCGACGGCGCAGAAGGTGGTGAGGCGGATGCCGGGGAGGGAGCGGGCGTGGGCTTCGCGATGGGTGAAGAATGCTTTGCCGATGCCCTGGCCGCGATACTGGGGGAGGAGGATGGATTCGCCGAAGTAGCAGATGGTGTTGATGTCGTAACCGGCTTTGAGGAAGGCGGCTTGGAATTCGGGGCCTTCGTCGCGGAGGGGGAGGCAGGTGGTGGCGCCGACGACGTGGTCGTCATCGAAGGCGAGGACGACGAGGCTGTCGGGAGAACTCAAGTAGGTGCGGAGGTAGTCGCGCTCGTATTCGAGGGAGCCGTCGTAGAGGTAGGGGTAGTCACGGAAGACGGTGATGCGGAGATGACCGAGGGCGTCGAGGTGGGGTTCGAGGGCGGGGCCGTGGAAGGATTCGAGGCGGAGGGGCATGGGGGGCGTGATCAGTAATCAGCGATCAGTAATCAGTATTCAGTGAGTGGGGGCGTTACTTGAGGTTGAGTTTGAGGCTGGGTTTCTCGGCGGGAGGAGGGGCGGGGGTTTTCTTGGGGGCGAGGACGGTTTCGATGGGGAGGAACTGGACGGCGTCGAGGATGACGTGGCCGTTGGTGCCTTCGTTGGTGATGGTGACCGAGCCGGTTTTGCCTTTTTCGAAGCGGAAGATGCCGAGGGGTTCGAGGAGTTGTTTTTCCTTGGGCTTTTGTCGCTGGTTGAGGGTGAGGGTTTGGGTGCCGTCGGCGTGGTGGATGGTGACGGGGATGTTGGTGGCGCGGTTGGCGTTGGGGATGTAGGCGATGGCGACGCGGTATTGGCCGGTGGCGGGGATGTCCGGGGTGAAGGTGGCGGATTGGGAGCCTTTGTTTTCGTTGCCGTCGTGACGGTAGCCTTGATGGATGTAGCCGGACATGGTGGAAGCTTGGGAGTCGAAGCCAATGAGTTTGGCGTCGTTGTCATCGACGACGATGCCGCCGATTTGCTCTTTGGAGAAGGAGGTGGTTTCGGGGATGGGTGGGCTTTCGAAGTCGAGCATTTGGTTGTCGGCGAGGAGGCGGGCTTTGAGCTTGGCGTAGTCGATCTGCTGGAGGGTGGTGTTTTGTTCGATGGCGTGGACGGCGGCGGTGGCGGAGCTTTGGCCGAGGACCATGAAGACGGGTTCCATGCGGATGCTGCCGAAGGCGATGTGGCTGGAGCTGAGGCAAGTGGGGGTGAGGAGGTTGGTGCACTCGGAGGCCTTGGGGCGGATGCAGCGGTAGCTGATGGGGTAGGGGCGGGAGCGGACCTGGACGTCGCCCTCATTGCGGACGAAGCCTTCGGCGGTGACGTAGCGCTGGATGTTGTGGGAGTCCATGTTGTAGGCGCCCATGCCGACGCTGTCTTCGATGACTTCGAGGCGTTTGCAGTTCTTTTCGGTCATGACGTAGTCGCTGATCATGCGGCGGACTTCGCGGACGTAGAGCTGTCGGGGCCAGTGGTTGTTGTCGAGGAATTCGTCTTTGGCGAGGCCGAGTGTTTGGTAGGCTTTGCGGATGTTTTCGGGGACGCGGGGGTGATGGGCGTAGGTCCAGAGGAGGCCTTTTTGCCAGTCCTCGTGGGCTTGGATGATTTTGGCGCGGGTGGCGTAGTCGGCTTCGGCGTAGTCCCAATTCATGCCGATGAAGTCGGTGCTGATGGCGTCTTTGTTGTTGGTGTCGGTTTTGCGGTTGGGCATCCAGGCGGGGGACCATTGGATGCGGTGGTCGCCGGCTTCGATGTTGCGGAGGGCGAGTTCGAACCAGCGTTCGTCGTAGTTGGCGGGTTTTTCCCAGTCCTTGCGATTGGCGGGGTCGTCGGTGGTGCACATGCGGAAGTTGTAGGCCTGGATTTTGGCGTCGCCGGTGCCATCGGGCACTGGGGGTTCGGGGTTGATGCCGGGGAGCAGGCCGCTTTTGGGGTCGCCAGGGATGATGTAGGGGTCGATGTCTTTGACGAACTGGTGGTGTTTGGCGTGGCCGACCTGGACGCCGTTGAGGGACTCGCCGTAGGTGGCGTTCGACTCGCGGCCGACGTGGTAGCTGACGCCGGCGGCGGCCATGAGGTCGCCTTCGTAGGAGCAGTCGATGAACATGGGGCCGGTGAAGGTGCGTCCGGATTCCATGGTGATGGAGAGGATCTTGGCACCGTCTTTTTTGACTCCGGTTTGGCGGTTTAGGCGCTCGCCTTTGATGATGGTGACCTTGTCCGCGACTTTGGCGAGCATGGTGGCATAAATTTCGGAGGCGGCGTGGGGTTCGAAGGTCCACATGGTGTCTTCGGAGCCGGTGTTGCCGTGGGGTTTGCGGGCGAAGTAAGCGTCGCGGGTTTCCTGCTTCCACTTGGCGGGGTCGGAGTAGTATTGGAAGACGGCGGCGTAGAACTCGCGGGAGATGCCGCCGATGGCTTTTTTGTTGCCGATGTCGGTGGCGCCGAGTCCGCCGGTGGTGAGGCCACCGAGGTGCTGGGTGGGTTCAATGAGGACGGCGGTGCGGCCCATGCGGGCGGTCTGGATGGCGGAGGCGATGCCTGCGGAGGTGCCGCCGTAGATGACGACGTCGAAGGAGTCGGCGGCGGTGAGGGTGGCGGCGGCGAGGAGGGGGAGGAGCAGGAGGGAGCGCATGGGGACGAGGGAAAGGGGAGGGTTCAATACGGGAGCAGGGGCGATGATTTTTTGATGAAATGGGTGCTGGGGAGGTTCTTGAAGGAAAAGATGGAACTGGAGGCGATTAACGGAGTTGAATGGGGATGATGAAGGAAGACGTGTTTTACATTCGGGCGGATCGGCGGCGGGTATTGCGGAGCTTTTTGCTGGGGCCGGGCGGGCTTTGGGTGCCGGGGGTGATGGCGGAGGCGCTGACTTTGACGCCGAGGGCGACGGAGGGGCCGTATTATCCCGACCATCTGCCGCTGGATCAAGACAATGATTTGGTGCAGTGCACGGGCAGGGAGGCGGCGGCGATGGGGACGGTGGCGAGCTTTGGAGGGCGGGTGCTCAATGCGGATGGGAAGGCGATGGAGGGGGCGGTGGTGGAGCTATGGCAGGCGGATAACAATGGGTGTTACCTGCACAGCAAGGGGGTGCAGCGGGGGAAGGAGCGTGACCCGATGTTTCAGGGGTTTGGCAAGATGGAGACGAATCAGAAGGGGGAGTATCGGTTTCGGACGATCATGGCGGGGCTGTATACCGGGCGGACGCGGCATTTCCATGTGGCGGTGGTGAAGGATGGGAAGCGGCTTTTGACGACGCAGTTGTTCATTGAGGGAGAGCCGCAGAATGAGAGGGACGGGATTTTGAAGCAGATGGGGACGGATGAGCAGCGGCTTTCAGTGATCCGGCCGTTTGAGAAAGTGAGTGGAGGTGATGGGGCGCTGGTGGCGACGTGGGACATTGTGCTGGGGAGCACGGCGGAGGAACCTCAGGAGAGGCGGGGGCCGGCTCCTAGGCGGCCACTGGAGAGGTGATCAGGGAGATGAGGTGCGGATTTTTTGAACCACGAATGGCACGAATGGGCACGAATGAGTGCGGGGAGCCGGGTTAGGGTTGCTCGTCGAGGGGGACGGGGGTGGTTTGGATGACGCTGCGGGGCTCGGGGATGGTGCGGAGGAGGAGGATGGAGATGGCGGCGAAGATGGCGGCGGCGACGATGACGGTGTGGAAGCTGTGGTCTGCCCAGGCGTAGAGACGGCCGGCGAAGAAGGTGGCGGTGAGGAAGGCCCAGACGTTGCAGAAGCCGAGGACGGCCTGGAGGGTGGATCGGCGGTTGGAAGGGCAGAGTTCGGCGGCGAGGGTGAGGTCGCCGACGCGGTCGATGAAGAGACCGAAGCCGAGGACGAAGTAGGCGACGGTGAAGGAGGAGAAGGAGTGGGCGGAGGCGATCCAGAGGCAGAGGATGAGGCAGAGGGCGCGGGAGGTGAGGAGGAGCATTTTGCCGCCGCTGCGGTAGCCGATCCAGCCGGCGAGGATGCAGCCGAGGATGGTGCCGACGTTTTGAAAGCTGACGAAGAGGCCTTCATCGGCTTCGGCGCGGCCGGTGATGCGGAGGGCGTAGACGGTGAGGAAGCCGACGAGCATGAGGTAACCCATGCCGGTGAAGCGGACGAGCATGAATTTGACGAGGTGGGGTTGGTGCCAGACGAGGGCGGGGAGGGAACGAAGTCGGGTGGTGTAGGAGTCGCCGGGATCAGGGGCTGGAGGTGTGGAGGAGGTTGGCTCGCGCATGGGGAGCTGGGAGAGCCAGGAGAGGGCGAGGAAGCCGAAGGTGATGAGATGGAGCCAGCCGTAGCCTTCTTTGCCAGGGAGATGGGTGAGGACCCAATGGATGGTGCCGCCGGCGCCCATGCCGATGCAGGCCTGCATGATGTAACGGGCGGCCCAACCGGCGGCGCGAAGGCGCTCGGGAACCATGCGGGTGACCATTTCCATCCAGGCGACGACGCCGATGCCGCCGACGACGCCGGAGATGACGGGGGTGAGGACGACGATGGGGAGGATGCGGTCGTCGATGTTTTCGACGAGGAGCAGGATGAGGCCGGTGACGAGGTAGGGGAGGCGCTGGAGGAGGCCGAAGGCGAGGACCCAGGGTTTGTGGTGGTGGAGGCGCTCGACCATGGGAGCGACGAAGAGGCCGAGGAGGGAGAAGGCGGCGGGGAGCAGCGCCGGCATCATGGCGATGAGCGTGGGCTGGGCGCCGAGGGTCTCGGCCATTTTGGGCATGACGGACTCCGGGGAGAGGAAGGCGAGGCCGCCCATGTAGAAGCCGCCTTCGAGGAGGTGGCAGATGAAATTTCTCCGCACATGAGCCTGTTCGGCAGGCGGGGATGCGGGGACGGCGGACATGGGGTAGGCTATGCTACTCGGCTGTGGGCAAAATCAAGGTGATGCGGTGGGATTGCTTGGAACCGATGTGATGTCGTGAGGAGGTGGCGGGGTAGAGCACAAGAGGGTGGAGATCTCTTCTGGGGAAGCGACGCATTGTGGTTGAT
>CANETF010000290.1 GCA_947440575.1 Verrucomicrobiaceae bacterium | reverse complement strand
GGGTGGGGGGGGGGGGAATCGGGGTGATTGCGCCGTCGTTCCGATTCGGGTGTGATTGGAGAATTGGGGGGGGGGTGCGAGGTGAGGGGCGACTTAAGGTGCTGATTTTGAGGGGTTTTAGGAGATTGTGTTGGTGCGGGGTGATTGAGGGAGGGTGGGAAGGAATGAAAAATGCCTGGCATGAATGGCGCAAGACGATGTGGGTCTCCGCCACGACCTGGAACACTAAGCCGGACGGTGCGATTTACAAGACCACCGATGGTGGTGCCACCTGGCAGAACATCACTGGCGACATCCCTTATGTGAAGCCGACTCTTTTGCGCTTCAATCCTGCGACGAATGAGTTATGGGCTGGGGGTGTGGGTCTGTACAAGACCAAGCAGTAAGGGTGATCGCTCGAATCGTGACAGTGGGTCGATAGATCACGAGGGGTGGTTATTCAGCGGTGATCTGGCCCGTGCCGTGTTACCAGATGTTTGGGCTGCTCCCTTTCAAGTGATTTAGATGAGGCGCACGTAGCGGCGGCCGGGGAGGGGTTTTAGGAGGCGCTTCATTTCGAGGCGCATGAGGGTGGCGGAGACGGTGGCGGGGGTGAGGCCGGAGTGGGCGATGAGGTCGTCGATGTGGGTTTCGTCGGTACCGAGGGCGTCGTAGAGGATTTTTTCGTCGAGGCTGAGGTCGGTGACGGGGGGTGGGGGTTGCTCGGTTTTGGGGGCTTGGGGGGCGGTGGGGAAGAGGGTCATCAAGTCATCGAGGATGTCATTGCCATCGACGACGAGTTTGGCGCCCTGCTGGATGAGGCGATTGCAACCGAGGGAGGTGGGTTTGTCGATGGGGCCGGGGACGGCGTAGACGGTGCGGCCGGTTTCGACGGCCTGCTGGGCGGTGATGAGGGAGCCGCTGCGGCCGGGGGCTTCGACGACGAGGAGTCCGTTGCTCCAGCCGGCGACGATGCGGTTGCGGTAGGGGAAGGTTTGTTTGTCGGCGAGGCGGTCGACGGGATACTCGCTGATGACGGCGCCGTTTTCGGCGATGCGTTCGGCGAGGGCTTGGTTTTCGGGCGGGTAGAGTTTGCCGATGCCGGAGCCGATGACGGCGATGGTGCGGCCTTTGGCGGCGAGGGCGGCTTCGTGGGCGGCGGTGTCGATGCCACGGGCGAGGCCGCTGATGACGGTGTAGCCGGCGTAGGCGATTTGGAAGCTGAGTTTTTTGGCGGTGCTGAGGCCGTAGTGGGTGGCCTGGCGGCTGCCGACGACGCCGATGGCGTTGTGGTCGCGTTTGGTGAGGGTGCCCCAGACGTAGAGGAGGAAGGGGGCGCCGGGGGCCTGGCGGAGGAGGTCGGGGTAGAGTTCGTCTTCCTGGGTGAGCAGGGTCAATTGGTGGTCGGTGATTTTGCGGAGTTCGCCGAGGAGGTCGATTTGGTTTTCCCAGTCGGCGATGGTGTCGGCGAGTTTTTGGTCGAAGCCGTTGATGGCGGCGATTTGGGAGGCTTTGGCGCGGAGGGCGTCTTCAGGGGTGCCGAAGTAGTCGACGAGTTTGCGGAGGCGCACCGGGCCGATGTTGGGGATGAGGTTGATGGCCAGGTAGGCCTCGGTGCGGTTCATGGTGCGGGGAAAAGCTGAAATTGTTGGGGGATACTGGCAGAAAAAAGGGGGGCAGAAAAAGAGGGGGAAGTGGGGAGGACGAGGAGGAGGACGGGGAGGAGGACGAGGACGAGGACGAGATTAGGGGAAGGTGCGGAGGTGGTCTAGGGCGTTGCGGAGGTCGGTTTCGGTGAGGTCGTGGGAGACGAAGGCGTCGCCGAGGGAGCGGAGGAGGACGAAGCGGATGCGGCCCTGGTCATATTTTTTGTCACTGCGGGCGACTTGGATGAGGGCGTCGGTGGTGAAGCGGGGGTCGTCGGGGAGGGTGAGGGGGAGTTTGAAGGCGGCGAGGCATTGTTCGATGCGGAGGGCGTCTTCGGGGGGGAGGGTGGAGTGGGTGACGGAGAGGTGGGCGGCGGCGCGGAGGCCGAGGGAGATGGCTTCACCATGGAGGTAACCGCCGTAGCCGGCGGCGGCTTCGATGGCGTGGCCGAGGGTGTGGCCGAAGTTGAGGAGGGCGCGGAGGCCTTTGGTTTCGTATTCGTCGGCTTCGACGATGCGGGCTTTGATGGCGATGTTGCGGCGGATGAGGGAGGGGAGGTCGCCACGGCCCTGGGCGACGGCGTCGATGAGGGGGAACATGTCGGCATCGCGGATGGCGGCGTGTTTGATGATTTCAGCGAAGCCTTCGTTCCACTCGGTTTTGGCGAGGGTGTCGAGGGTACGGGTATCGGCGAGGACGAGGGCGGGTTGGTGGAAAGAACCGACCATGTTTTTGGCGGCGGGGAGGTTGACGCCAGTTTTGCCGCCGACGGAGCTGTCGACCTGGGAGAGAATGGTGGTGGGGATTTGGATGTAGGGGATGCCGCGCTGGTAGATGGCGGCGCAGAAGCCTCCGAGGTCACCGATGACGCCGCCGCCGAGGGCGACGAGGAAGCTTTTGCGATCGAGACCGGCGCGGGCCATGTCGCTGAGGACGGCTTCGGCGGTGTCGAGGGATTTGGAGGCTTCGCCAGCGGGGACGGTGATCAATGCGGCTTCGATGCCGGCGATGCGGAGGTTGGCGAGGGCGTTGGCGGCGTAGAGGGGGGAGACGTTGGAGTCGGTGACTAGGGCGGCGCGATTTCTGCCGGGGAAGAGGTCGGCGGCGCGGGGGCCGAGTTCGTCGAGGAGGTTGGGGCCGACGAGGACATCGTAGGCGCGGGAGTCGAGGTCGACGCGAACGCTTTGGGGGAGGGGGAGGTCGGTGGGATCAGGCATGGAGGGAGGCCCGGATGAAGGCGGAGAGTGATTCTGGCGTGGGATGATCTGGCAAGCAAATCGTTTGGAAGCAGGCTTCGCGCCGGAACCAGGTCATTTGGCGTTTGGCGTAGCGGCGGGTGGCCTGCTGGATGGCGGCGATGGTGTCGGGGAGGGAGATTTCGCCACGGAGGTGGGATTGGATTTCGCGGACGCCGATGGCTTTCAAGAGGGCGCCGGTGAGGGGTTCGGCGTTTTGGATTTCGGTGATGGCGCCGGCGTTGATCATTTGGTGGACGCGGTCGTTGATGCGCTGGTGGAGGAGGTCGCGGGGCCAGGTGAGGCAGAAGCCGTGGAGGGTAGGTGGGGGGCGGGTAGAGGCGGTGCGGAGGGTGGATTGGGGCTGGCCGGTGAGGAGGCAGATTTCGAGGGCTCGTTCGACGTAGCGGGGGTTTTGGAGGGGGACGTTTTCGGTGGCGGCGGGGTCGAGGGCGAGGAGCTGGGCGACTTTTTCTTCGAGGGAGAGCGAGGCGAGATGGAGGCGGAGGGAGGGGTCGCCTGGGGGGAGGGGATCGAGGCCGTGGGTGAGGGCTTTGAGGTAGAGGCCGGAGCCGCCGACGACGATTGGGAGGCGGCCGTGGGAGGCGATGTCGTGGAGGATGGGGAGGGCGAGGGAGCGGTAGCGTTGGGCGTCGCAGGGCGTGGAGGAGGGGAGGTGGCTGAAGAGGTGGTGGGGGACGAGGCTGAGTTCGGCGGGGGTGGGTTTGGCGGTGATGAGGTCGAGGCCTTGGTAGAGCTGGAAGGCGTCCGCGTTGACGATTTCGCCATTGAGTTGAAGGGCGAGGTGGAGGGCCGTCGCGGTTTTGCCGGAGGCGGTGGGGCCGACGATGTAGAGGGTCTCCGGGGGGGGGATGGACGGAGGCATCTGGGGAGGAGGGGGAAAAGAAAAGCCCGTCACACTTGGGGCGTGACGGGCTTTTGGAATTCTTAGTGAATGAGAATGCGACCGAGCCGGTCGCACCACGGTGGGCGGATTAATCCTCGTCGAAATCGCTGAACTCGCGTTTGCCACCACGTGAGAAGCCGCGATCACGGTCACCGCCACGACCACCGCCGCCACGGCGATCTCCGCCACGACGATCATCGCCGCCACCGCGAGGTGGGCCGTCATCGCCGAAGTCACGGCGGGGAGGGGGTGGGCCACGACGAGCTGGGGGTGGGCCACCAGGGCGACGGGGGCTTTCTTCTTTGGGGCGTGCTTCGACGACTTTCAACGGGCGGCCACCGACGGCAGCATTGTTGAGGCCTTCCATAGCGATGCGCGCTTCGTTGTCATTGGGCATGTCCACAAAGCCGAAGCCGCGGGAGCGGCCGGTTTCGCGATCTTTTACGACACGGGCGTGTGTCACGGTGCCGTAGGCGGCGAACTCGTTCAGCAGCTCTTCGTCTGTGAGCGTGTACGTCAGGTTGCTAACATAGAGATTCATCTGGATCTTTGAGGAGGGAGTCGACTGTGATACTGAGGCCGGAACAATGGTGAGGGTGATTTCAACAGAGTGCCGATTGACACCAGCGCTGGGTGACAAGGCGCTAGATTGGCTTTTTCGCGCGGTTTGTCAATTCAACGCAACGAGGAAATGCGAAGGAGAGGGGTGAAGGGGGCTCAGAGGCTGACGGCGCCCATGGCTGGGACGAGGATTTCTTCATCGGGTGCGACCTTGGAGTTGGCGGGTTTGCGATTGAGTTCGCGGATTTTATCGGGGGTGGTGCCGAAGGTGGAGGCGATGGATTCGAGGGTGTCGGTGCTGTGGACGCGATAGCTGAGGACGCCGCGAGGATTGGCTTGGGGAGCCGGGCCGGGGGAGATTTTGGGATTGAGAGCGGGGGAAGGGGTGTTGGTGAGCGGGGTGGTGTGGTAGGCGGGTGTGGCATTGGTGGCGGGTGTCGCGGCGGTGCTGACAGCGGGCTGGGCTTGAGGGGTGCCGGAGGGGATGGTGATGACTTGGCCGATTTTGAGGCGGTCTGGATTGACGAGGGTGTTGGAGCGTTGGATGGAGGCGGTGGAGACGCGGTAGGTGGAGGCGATGCTGCTGAGGGTGTCGCCGGAACGGACGGTGTGGCGTTGGGTGTCTGAGGTGGTGGCGACGGTTGGGGTAGCGTTGGATGGGGTAGGGGCGGAGACGGGAGCGGTTGTTTTGGCGGTGGTGCCGGAGGGGAGGTTCAGTTTGGCGC
>CANETF010000289.1 GCA_947440575.1 Verrucomicrobiaceae bacterium | reverse complement strand
GGTGGAGATGGGCCGTTGGCAGCGCCGGGGCATATGAGAACATACGTCCCAAGCTGACGACGACCCAGATCCGCCTTCGCCGCCCCAAAGGAGCGGCTACAGTTTTGCTTAAACTGCTCTAATTCATCTCACCCTTTCACCTTGCTGACCAACCGCACTCCATCGATGCGCATCGCCTTGTCCACCGCCTTGCACATGTCGTAAATCGTCAGCGCCGCCACACTCGCCGCCGTCAGCGCCTCCATCTCCACCCCGGTCGCGGCCACCGTGCGCGCCACCGTCGTGATCCGGATTCCCCCCGCCTTCGCATCCGGCACAAAATCCACCGCCACCTTCGACAGCGGAATCTGGTGACACAGCGGAATCAAAAGCTGCGTCTGCTTCGCCGCCTGAATCCCCGCCACCCGCGCCACCGCCAGCACATCCCCCTTTGGCGTCTGCCCATCCGCAATCATCCGCAGCGTCTTCTTCCCCAGCGCAATGAACGCCTCCGCCACCGCCTCACGCATCACCGCAGGCTTCGCCGACACATCCACCATCGACGCCCGGCCAGCCTCATCCAAATGACTCAATCGCTTCATCCCCCACCCAACCACAAATTCCCCCACCCGCCAATCCACAATCCACTTTCCATCCCTCCCACCCCTGCTACTCCTCCTTCTATCCTGCCGATGCGCCCCACCCCTCTCCTCCTCCGCCTCGCGCTCACCTGGACCGCCTTCGGTCTCCTCGCCTCCATCTGGCCCACCACCCTCGGCACCCCCTGGCTGCTCTCCGGCCTCCTTCTCAGCCTCGCCGCACTCGTTGACCCCTTCTCCCTCCCCAAAGCCCGCCAAATCCAACTCCAACGCTCCCTCCCTGGCCGCTTCGCCCTCGGTAGCCCCGCCCCCGTCACCCTTTCCTTTTCCCATTCCCTCACCCGCCCCCTCGCCCTCGAACTCATCGACGGCCTCCCTGCCACTGCCGAAGCCCCCGCATTCCCCTGGCACGGCTCCCTCCCTCCCCACGAAACCGCCACCCTCACCTACGACCTCCATTTCACCGAGCGCGGCCCCCAGACCCTCACCCCCGCCCACCTCCTCGCCAGCTCCCGCCTCGGACTCTGGCAGCGCGCCCTCCGCATCGGCCCCTCCTCCGACACCCGCTGCTACCCCAACTACGAACCCATCGTCCGCTATGCCCTCCTCGCCATGGCCAATCGCCAGGACCAAATGGGCATCGTCAAACGCCGCCGCTCCGGTGCCACCCTCGACTTCCATCAACTCCGCGAATACCAGGACGGCGACATCCTCTCCCGCGTCGACTGGAAGGCCACCTCCCGCCGCGGCACCCTCATCAGTCGCGACTACGAAGAACAACGCAATCAAACCCTCCTCCTCGTCCCCGACTGCGGCCGCCGCATGCGCGCCCTCGACGGCGAACTCTCCCAGTTCGACCACTGCCTCAACGCCATGCTTCTCCTCTCTTACATCGCCCTCCGCCAGGGCGACGACGTCGGCATCCTCAGCTTCGGCGGCGAACCCCGCTGGTTGAAGCCCGTCAAAGGTGCGCACGCCATGCCCCTCATCCTCAACCACCTCTACGACTACCAGACCACCACCCAACCCAGCGACTTCACCGAAGCCGCCGAGCGCATCATGGCCATGCAAAAACGCCGCGCCCTCGTCGTCTTCCTCACCAACCTCCGCACCGAAGACAGCGCCCACCTCCACAGCGCCGTCAACCTCCTCCGCAACCGCCACCTCGTCCTCCTCGCCAGCCTCCGCGAACAAGAACTCGACCAGCGTGTCGAATCGCCCATCCACGACCTCGACTCCGCCCTCGGCTACGGCGCCCTCTGCTCCTATTTCCAGGAACGCGACCTCCTCATCCGCACCCTCCGCGCCCACCGCATCCACACCCTCGACGCCACCGCCCAAACCCTCCCCATCGCCCTCACCAACCGCTACCTAGACCTCAAAGCCACCGGCATCCTCTAACCCCAACAGCGAACCGAGAACTGAGAACTGAGAACTGAGAACAGCAAACTCCCTCACCCCACCAACATCTCCCGCACCGCCTTCACCAGCCCCGGGATCGTGTGCTCCTTCGCCTCCACATCCACCTTCAACCCGCGCTTCTTCATCTCCGCGCTCGTCACCGGCCCGATGCTCGCCGTCCTGATCCCCTCTGGCAAAGGCACGCCTAACGCCAAAAAATGCTCCACCGTTGAGGCACTCGTGAACGTGATCACATCCGCCCCCTCTTCCTTCAACCGCTCGATCCCGTCCAGATTGTCCTCCGTCTCCGCCACCGTCTTGTAAGCCTGCGCCTCGTCCACAATCGCACCCAACGCCGTCAACCCATCGGCCACCACATCCCGCACCTCCTCCGCGCGCACCCACAACACCTTCAGGTTCTCAATGTCCTGGTGATCCCGAAACGCCTTCACCAATCCCTCCGCTACAAAGTCCTTCTCCGGCATCAAATCCACCGCCAGATGCCGCTCCCGAATCTTCACTCCCGTCCCCGGCCCGATCACCGCAATACGCGCCCCCCCAATCGCCCGCGCATCATCAAACAACTTGTCGAACATCTTGAAAAACGCCTCCACCCCATTCGGACTGCTGAACACGATCCAGTCATACGTGTGGCAGTCCTGAACCAACTCCCCAAACTCCACGGGGTTCGTCGGCTCCGTGATCCGAATCGTCGGTAACTCGATCACATCCGCCCCCAGGTCCGCCAACTGCTTGCTCACCGCCCCGATCTGCTGCCGCGTCCGCGTCACCACCACTCGCTTGCCAAACAATGGCCGATTCTCAAACCAGTTGATCGACTGCCGCTCATTCACCACATCGCCCACCACCGCCACCGCAGGCGCCTTGAATCCCGTCTCCTTCACCCGCTGCGCCATCGTCCCCAGCGTCGCCACCAGCGTCTGCTGCCGCCCATGCGTCGCCCAGCGCACCAAAGCCATCGGCGTCTCCGCCTTCGCCCCATGCTTCATCAACTCCCCGGTGATCTCCCCCATCCGCTCCACCCCCATCAAAAACACCTTCGTCCCCTCCGCCTGCGCCAGCTTCGCGTAATCCAGCGACGTCTCCGCCTTCGTCGGATCCTCATGCCCAGTGAAAATCGTCAACTGCGACGCATGCGACCGATGCGTCACCGGAATCCCCGCATAAGCCGGACCCGCAATCGCACTCGTGATCCCCGGCACGATCTCAAACTTCACCCCTGCCTCAGCCAACTCCTGAGCCTCCTCCGCCCCGCGACCAAACAACACCGGATCGCCCCCCTTCAGCCGCGTCACCGTCTTCCCTTCCTTCGTCAACTTCACCACCAGCGCATTGATGTCCTCCTGCTTCATCGCATGATCCCGCGCCTTCTTGCCCACATAAATCCGCTGCGTCCCCGGCTTCGCATGCCTCAACAACTCCGGATTGCACAAATAGTCATACACCAGCACATCCGCCGCCTCGATGCACGCCTTGCCTTTCAGCGTCAACAAACCCGGATCACCCGGCCCCGAACCAACGAGATAACAGATGCCTTCAGTGACAGGGCTTTTGCGGGATGATGAAGAGGTGGCCATGGAAAGACGAACGAACGAGCCACCCACCTTGGCGGGTAAGACCACCCGCGCAAGGCCGGGTTCACTCCCACTTCAATTCCGTCCCCACCGGCAACAACCGCACCACCCGCACCAAATCCCAGTTCGTTAGCCGAAACCCGCCCACACTCTCCTGCCGCGTCAAATGCCCCGGAATGCTTGTCCCATGCAACCCATACGGCAGCGGTGTCGGATCCGTTCCCTTCGCCAGATTCACCCAGAACAACCCCGCCGGATTGTTCGGCCCCGGCGGCAACACCGCCCCCGCCGGTGGCGGTATCACGATCACCTCTTCATTCCCTAACCCCACCCCCGCCGGCTTCGGCGGATTCGCCCACTCCCCCGTGCACACCAGCTTCGGCCGCGCCACCGCATCCAATATCCGCCACGTCCCCCGTCCCCTCAGCCCCGGCCGCGCCGCCGACACCGGCACCCGCGCCACCAGTTTCTCCCCCCGCCGCACCTCCAGCCACACCCCACCCAACACCTTTGCCACCACCGGCATCGCCGCATCCACCTCCGGCCTCACCGGCTCCTCAAACGCCTTTTCAATCTCAAACGGCTCCACGTTCGGCACCAAAAACAACGTCCCCACCTTCGGCGTCGACTTCACCACCGAGTTGATCCGCCGCAAAAAACCTTCCGAACAATGATACCGCTCCGCCACATACTCCCACGCACTCCGATACGGCAAAAACGTCCCGGTCGACAATTGCTCCCAAGTCGGACCCGGATCCTTCCCCGTCTTCCCACTGGTCTTCGCCCCTCCACTCCCCGACTGCCCCGCAATCCAGCGAAAATCCTCCGCCCTCAGCGTGTACTCCCGATACGCCCCACCCATCTCCACAATCACCGCCGGGGTCTTCCCATCCACCCACTCCAACTCATTCGGATAAGCCGCCTTGTAAGCCGCAATCGCCGCCTGATGCATCGATCCATCAGACCCGTCAATCGGCCCGGTCGAAAACAGCTTCCGATCCAAATACGCCTGCGTCTGCACCAGTTGCGTCGCCCGCTGCGCCTCCTCATTCGGCATCCGCGTGTACTTCACCGCAGCTAGCGCTGGCCGCACCTCTTCTTTCGGCGGCTTCACACTCACCGTCGGCTTCGCCTCCTCCTTCTTCTCCACCGGCGGCGGCGGCTTCATCGCCTCGACCTCCGCCCGACTCGGGATCCGCAACTTCTGCCCCACCTTGATCAAATCCCGCTCCATCTGATTCGCCACCTTGATCTGCTCCACCGTCACCCCATACTTTTTCCCGATCAAAAACAACGCCTCCCCACTCACCACCACATGGTCCAGCGACACCTCCGGCGGCCCCGTCACCACCGGCGCAGCCGGCTTCACCGGTATCCCCTTTCCCGCGGCCGGTGCCACAGCTCCCACCCCTGCAGCAGGCGTCGGCAAATCAATCGGAATGCCCCATGCGCCTTCATCCCCAGCCTCCACCTTCCACTTCCACTTCACCGCCTC
>CANETF010000288.1 GCA_947440575.1 Verrucomicrobiaceae bacterium | reverse complement strand
GATGGCAAGATCCTCATTGGGGGTGACTTCACCACTTACAGAGACAGCGCCAACACGCACACTCGGACCCGTATCGCGAGATTGAATAGCACAGGGACTATTGACTCGGCCTTCACACCGAGTGCGAATGGCACGGTTCGGACACTTGTTTTGCAACCAGACAGTAAAATTCTGGTAGGGGGAAGCTTTTCGGTGCTGGCGAGTAACTTGAGGAACAATGTGGGAAGACTGCTAGCTGGGGGCGGAATTGACGTGACGTTCAATCCTAGTTCCGGTGCAAATGGGAATGTGTTTTCGATTGCACTGTTAACAGACGACAAGATTGCGGTGGGTGGGAGTTTTTCGCGGTTCAATAGCACAGCTTCAGACAATCGTAATGGGATCGCAATAGTAAACAAATCAGGTGACCTCGACACTTCTTTTGTCCCGCAGTCGGGCATTTCCGCAAACAACGAGAACAATTCGGCACGGGCAATCGTTGAGCAAGGGAATCATTTGCTGGTGGGTGGATGGGTGAGGTTGCGGACGGCTGGGCCGAGGGTCATGTGGCTTCCTTCGGATGCCAAGAATGATGCGACGGTGACTTTCACGCAGGGCAAGTTGGCGGGGGCGCCGCTGCCCAATCCGATTGGGGTGTTTGATATCTCGACCCGGAATACCGGGGTGGCGAATACGGGGAACACGGGTGGAGTGACTTGGTCTTACAGCTCTTCGACGGGGATTGTGAGCGGGCAGTTTTCGCCGGATCTGACGGGGACGAAGCGGATCGCAAAGTATACGGGTTTGTTGATTCCGGTGACGCCGAGTGATATTCGGGGGATGGGGAGTTTTGATCTTCCTGAACTGCCGAATGGGACGACGATTACGACTAAGAATGCGCCGATTTTCACGGGTAAGGTCTTGATTTCGCCTGAGCCATGAGTTGAGGGCTTGTCAGGTGGATGTGGTTGTCATTAACTGACGACCATGAAAAGACTGATGGGCTTGATTTTGGGATGGGTCGCTGTTCAAGGAGCAGCGATCAGTGCTGGGCATTCGTTTCGCGAGGAGACGGTGGATGACCAGATTGCGATCGGGTATGGCTTGGCGGTGGAGGATGTGAATGGGGATGGGAAGCCGGATATTCTGTTGGCGGACAAAAATCAGTTTGTGTGGTATGAGAATCCGGTTTGGACGAAGCATGTGATCACGGATGCTTTGACGGATCGGGACCATGTGTGTCTGGCTGCGAGAGACATCGATGGGGATGGCAAGTGTGAGATCGCTGTGGGGGCGGAGTGGAATCCGGGGGACACGGTGAATAGCGGGGCGGTGATTTATTTGGTGCCACCGGAGGATCGGAGGCAGCGGTGGACGCCAGTGAAGCTATCCCATGAGCCGACGACACATCGGATGCGCTGGGTGCGGAATCGGGAGGGGACGTTTGATTTGGTGGTGCTGCCGTTGCATGGCCGGGGGAATGTGAAGGGGGAGGGTGCCGGGGTGCAGGTATTGGCTTATCACATGCCGACTGATCCGAGGGCGGAGTGGGAGACGACGTTGGTCCAGGGGACGATGCATTTGACGCACAATCTGGATGTGATCTCCAACGGTGCCGGGGAGGCGGAGGAATTGCTACTTGGGGGTAGGGAGGGGATTGTGCGAATGATTCAGACTGAAAAGGGATGGGCGGAGCGGTGGATTTCCCGGCATGGCAAGGACAAGCCAGAGCTGCAAGGGGTGGGAGAGGTGAGGATGTCGGCTCTTGGGGGAGGGAAAATGTGCGTGGCAGCCATCGAGCCGATGCATGGCAATCAGTTGGTGCTGTACATGCCACCGCCGAATGGGCCCAAGGATGGAGAGTGGGAGCGGCGGGTGATTGATGAAAGCCTGGTCGATGGTCACGCGCTGGCGTGTCGTGATTTGTTGGGGATGGGGAATCGGCAGATTGTGGTTGGATGGCGGTCGGCCCAAAAGGTGGGGCCCAGGGTGGGGGTGAAGATGTGGTGGACGACCAAAGAAGATGGCAGTGGCTGGCAGAGTGAGTTGTTGGATGACAACACGATGGCGTGTGAGGATGTGGTGGTTCGGGATTTGAATGGGGATGGGAAAGCGGAGGTGGTGGCAGCGGGGAGAAGGACGCAGAATGTGAAGATTTACTGGCAAGATTGAATCCGCGGCGCGGTGTTTTTTTCTTGATCGAAAGGTTGGATTTCTGGTTTCGTTGTATTCCTGTTACCCACTTTTGCTTTTGAGTCCGAAGGCAGGGGTCAACGCCACCAATAATGCCATTTAAATCCATGAACTCGTCCCCTTCTTTTTCATCTCGTCGCCGCTTTTTGGGCGGAACCTTGGCCGGTGCGGCCGGTTTGGCTTCCATGTCAACTTGGAGCCGTGCTGCGGGTGCCAACGGTGATGTGGGGGTGGCGGTGATTGGTTTCAAATCCCGTGGGAGGGGGCATATTGGGAGTCTATTGAAGATCCCCGGGGTGCGGATTGTGGCGTTGTGTGATGTAGACAGCGATGTGCTTGAGGGCCAGGTGAAAGAGTTGGCGAAAAAGGAGATCAAAGTGAAGGCTTACAAGGACTTTCGCGAGTGCTGCGCGGATCCTGAGATTGACGCGATCACGATTGCGACGCCGAATCACAGTCACACGTTGATTGCCATGACTGGGATTGCGAATGGCAAGCATGTGTATGTGGAGAAGCCGGTTTCCCACAACCTCTGGGAAGGACGTCAGTTGGTTGAAGCCGGTGCCGTGGCGGAGAAGAAGGGGCTGGTGGTTCAGCACGGGATGCAGCGTCGGTCGGACTTGGGGTGGGCGGCGGTGATGGAATGGGTGAAGGAAGGGCACATTGGTAAGATGACTCTCAGCCGGGGTATTAACTTCAAGGCGCGTCAAAGCATCGGTAAGGTGGCTGCGCCGGTGGCGCCTCCTGCGACGGTGGATTACAAATTGTGGTCGGCACCGCGGACTGAGTTGCCGGTGAACCGGGAGAAGTTCCACTATGACTGGCACTGGCAGTGGGCCTATGGCAATGGTGACATTGGCAATCAGGGGCCGCACCAGCTTGATGTGGCGCGCTGGGCGCTTGGGAATCCGGCGCAGTTGCCGACACGAGTGATGAGTTTTGGGAATCGCTGGGGCTATGACGATGACGGTCAGACGGCGAACAATCAGATGGCGCTGTTTGATTACGCGGGTGGTGCGCCCTTGCTTTTTGACAACCGGGGATTGCCGATGAAGGACATGAACTGGGCCAAGGGGTATGAGCCAGTCTTCCGGATCAACGGTAAGACTGGGGCACCGCGGATTGGCAATGTGATTCATTGTGAAGGTGGCTTTGTGGCGGAGTCGAAGGCTTATGACAAGGACGGCAACGCCATTCATAAGTTTGAGAACTTCCAAGAAGGGCCTGATCACATGAGCAACTTCATCGAATCCGTGAGGGCAGGGAAGATCATCAAGGACGTGCTGCACGTGTCCCATGGGGAGCAGGCGGCGGGTCTGGCGCATTTGGCGAACGTGTCTTACCGTTTGGGTAAGCAAATGAGCGTGGGCGAGGTCAAAGAGCGTCTGGCTGGGAACAAGGCGGCCGAGGAGACGCTGGCGGATTTCGTGGCCAACTTGGAGGCGAACAAGGTTGATCTCAGCAAGGACATGCCGTCGGTAGGCCCATGGTTGGAATTTGAGCCGGTGAGCGGCAAGTTCGTGGGTGAGTTTGCTGAAGAGGCGAACAAACTGGCGATGGACGAGTATGCGTCCGGATTTGAGCTGCCAAAGATTGGTTAGTTGGTGGCTGATGTCTGAATTCGGGGTGAAGTTCTGCTTGAGTGTGCTGAAAAGCCGCCGGGCAGGATGAACCCCGGGAGACTCTATAGAGGGCATCAGGAGCTGGCTTTCTCAGGTTATTAACATTCCCTAGATTTATTTTGAAATTTGAATTGACTCGGGGGTGCTTACTGGGTTGAACTGCGATGGATTCTCCCGAATTTCTGCACGCATTCAGGTCAGCGTTGACGTTTTGAATTGTTGCCAATCGCCTTGGCAACGATTTTGCTTCAAAAAAGGACAGGAAATGTGAGCGAAGTAGTGTAGAATCGTCCTCCCCCTCGAATCCAAAAGCGAGGTGGGGAACTGCAAGTTTCCTTTTGGAAAGACTTTATCAATGTTGAACATGGAATTGGATGGAGGCATCAAGATCTACCTCAGGGAGATCGGCAAGACTGATTTGCTGACCCCTGACCAGGAGGTCGAACTGGCGGAGCGTATCAAAAGAGGTGACCCGGAAGCTCGGTCGCACATGATTCGCGCGAACCTGAGGCTGGTGGTTAAAATCGCGCAGGATTACGCGAACTATGGCCTGCCGCTGCTGGATTTGATTTCGGAAGGGAACATCGGCCTGATGAAGGCGGTGGAACGTTTTGACCCGAACAAGGGGGGCAAGCTTTCGACTTACGCGGCCTGGTGGATCAAGCAGTCGATCAAGCGGGCCTTGGCGAACCAATCGAAGACGATCCGGCTTCCGGTCCACATGGTGGACAAGATCAGCAAGATGCGCCGGGTGGCGATGTCGATGAGTGAAGAGCTCGGGCGTGAGCCGACTGATGATGAGCTTTCTGAAGAGATTGGGATTGACCGGGCGAAGCTTTCGCAGCTGAAGGTGGCGTCGATGCGTCCGGCCTCGTTGGATGCGCCGATCAGTGAGGACGACAGCACGGAGTTTGGTGAGATTGTCGGTGACGAAAGCGCGCAAACGCCGTTCGAGCTGTTGAGTCACAAGAACATGCACGGGCAGCTGGACGGTTTGTTGACCGTGCTGGACGAGCGGGAGCGCAAGATCATTGATGCGCGTTTTGGCTTGAATGGTCAGAAGCCCAGGACACTTGAGGAAGTGGGTCAGGAGTTTGGCGTGACTCGGGAGCGGATTCGGCAGTTGCAGAACATTGCCTTGCGGAAACTGCGTCGTGCGTTGCAGAAGAAGGAAGATCCGATTCCGAAGGCGCTGCGCAATGCGGGCTCGAAGAAGAAGAAGAAGGCACCGCCGCCGGATGAGTTGGATGATGATTGATGGCAACCGGATTTGGGCGCG
>CANETF010000287.1 GCA_947440575.1 Verrucomicrobiaceae bacterium | reverse complement strand
GACGAATGACGAATGACGAATGACGAATGACGAAAAGGGGCAGGGGGGGCTGGTAGAAAGATTTGGGACCACGAATGGCACGAATGGGCACGAATGGGGGGCACGCCGAACTTTGAAAGTTGAAAGGAGAGGGGGTGGTTGGGGTTTGAGGGGAGGGTGGAATTTGGGGTTTTCTTTTTGATTCTGGTTGGGTTGGAGGTAAGACTTTAACCGATGCGTTTGTCCTCTTTTTGTCGTTGTTTGGTTTTGGTGGTTTCTGGTTTGGGCGTTTGCGCGGGTGAGGAGGAGAAGGTGGCTGGGGATAGCGGGAGTCCGAATTCTTTTGGGGAGGCGATTGGGAGGCAGGCGGCTCTGGAGTTTTCTTATGAGCCGCCAACGGATCTGGATGCTGGGGGTGATTTTTCCTATTGGGATGCGCGGGTGAGTGCGCCGGTTTTTGGTGGGAGGATTACGGATTCGTGGTTTTATGGGTTCCGACTGCGGTATCGTTTGTCTGAGTTTGATGGCAGTGGAACGGAGCTTTTCAGCCAGAACTCGCTGCACCGGATCGATCTGAGCGGGTCTTTGGTGTATCGTCCTGCGAACTCGCCCTGGGTGGGTTTTTTGTCGGTGGGGCCGGCGATGGCGACGGATGGGGAGGAGATTGACGGTGATTCGTTTCTTTGGGTGGGGATCGCGGGGATTGGGTATCGCTTCAATGAGAAGTTCACTTTGCTGGGCGGGGGCTTCTTTTCCCAGGAGTTTGGTGAGCCCCGGTTTTTGGGGGCGCCGGGGTTCATCTGGACGCCGACGAAGGCGCTGACGGCGAGTTTGATTGGACCGAGGTTTCGGATGGCTTATGCGGCTGGGGATGACTGGCGGGTGGCGGTGGAGGCGTATCCGGACGGTGGGCGGTGGAACATCGAGACAGCGAATGGGCAGGATGCGTATCTGGACCGGAGTGGGGCGCGAGTGGGGCTGAGGCTGGAGCGTCGGGTTTTTGGGAATGGGTGGTTGTTTGTGGGTGGGGGCTACATGGTGAGCCGTGAGATCGAGGTGGAGACGGTCGGGGGGGAGAGTCTGTTTGCTTCGGATGCGGATTCGGGATTGTTTTTCAATTCGGGGTTTACGTGGCGGTTTTGAGCGGGGGGAGGAGGGGAATGAGGGAGGGGGGTAGGGAAAGGTTGGGAGGTGAGGGCGGCTCTGGGCTTGCGGTGGGGTGGAAGTTGGCTAGGGGTGGGCGATGTCTTTTTTGTTCCGATTTTGCGGGGTTGCTGTTTTTTTCGTGACTGGGTGGGGTTTGGGGTTGGGTCTGGCGGCGATGGGGGCGGGGATTCGGTTCGGGGCGCCGGAGGTTTTGAAGCTGGACTGGAATACGCGGTCGCCGAGGGTGGCGGATTTTAATGGGGATGGGCGGCCGGATTTGGCGCTGCTGAATCTGGACCGGTCGCGGATTGAGTTTCTGGTGCAGGGTGAGGCGGGGCCGAAGGAGGCGGTGCCGGAGAAGCGGTCGAATCGGGATCGGTGGAATCCGGTGCTGGAGTGGTCGCGGTTTGAGAAGCAGCCGCTGGTGGTGGGGCAGCCGATGTATGCGCTGGCGGTGGGGGATTGGAATGAGGATGGGCGTGCGGATGTGGCCTACACGACGGATGACGGGCATCTGGTGTGGCGGTTCCAGGGGGAGAAGGCGTTTGATTGGAGCGAGAAGCGGGAGTTTCCGCTGGATTCGGTGTCGAGTGAGGCGGAGTCGATGGTGGCGGCGGATTTCAATGGGGACGGGCGGGTGGATCTGGCTTTGATGACGGAGTCGCGGCTGCTGGTGTGGGTGCAGGGGGCGAAGGGGGTGTGGCCGGATCCGCAGGTGTATGCGCTGTCGGACAAGGAGGCGGGGGTGCTGCAGGCGGCGGATTTGAATGGGGACAAGAAGATGGATTTGTTTGCGTCGTCCGGGGACAGTCGGACGCTGCTGGTGCGGTTGCAGTCGGTGGGGGGGACCTTTGGTGAGGAGTGGGCTTTGGAGGTGCCTCAGGCGGGGTCGGCGGTGAAGGCGATGCGGTTGGCGGGTGGGGCGGCGGGGTTGGTGTGGTTGCAGGAGAATACGAGTATGGCGCAGGTGGCGCGGCTGGAGGGGGTCGAAAATGCGGGGGAGGCGGAGCATTCGGCGGTGGTGCGACATGCAATTCCGCCATCGGACTCGCGGACGGGGGCGACGGGGTTTGGGGATTTGACGGGGGACGGGGTGGGCGATGTCATCATTGCGGAGCCGAAGGGGGCGCGGGTGTGGGTGTTTGCGGGTCGGGTGGATGGGGGGTATGAGGGGGGCAAGGAGTATCCGGCGCTGAGCGGGGTGGAGGGGCTGGAGGTGGTGGATGCGGATGGGGATGGGCGGGTGGATTTGGTTCTTTTCAGTCCGGGGGAGAAGGTGATCGGGGTGGCGCAGTGGGAGGAGGGGCGGTTGAGCTATCCGGCGACGGTTTATCAGGGTGTGAGCACGCCTTTGGCGATGACGGCGGGGGTGTTTCGCGGGAAGGCGGGGGTGCTGTGTGTGGAGGAGAAGAAGCCGAAGACGGAGCTGGTGGTGCTGCGCTGGGATGCGAAGTCGAAGGGGTGGACAGAGAAGCGGGAGGAGCTAGAGGGGCCGTCGGGGAAGGTGAATGCGGTGCGGCTGATGGATGCGGACCAGGATGGGGCGCGGGATTTGATTTTGTTTTCGGCGCTGTCGGCGGCGCAGATTCGGCTGGTGCGCGGGGAGGGGCCGATGGTGAAGGTGACGGGGCTGCCGGATTCGCTGACGAGCAAGCTACTCCCGGGGGCGCTGACGGAGGGGGATGTGGATGGAGACGGGAAGGCGGAGCTGATCGCGGCGAAGGATCAGCTGGCGCGGGCGTTTGTTTCAGATCAGGAGGGGAAGGGGCGGATCGTGGAGCAGTTTAACGCGCCAGGTGCGGCATCGAGGGTGGCGGCGGCGTTGGTGACCGGGAAGGGCCAGGAGGTGCGGGTGATGCTGGTGGATCCGCAGGCGGGGCGGTTGCATGAGCTGGGGCGCGGGGAGGACCAGGTGTTTCGGGTGATGCGGTCGCGGGAGATGGGGGTGGCGGCGATGGATGAGGCGCGTCTGGTTTCGACGGCGGGTGGGCTGCGGTTGCTGTGTCTGAGCAAGGATCGCTTTGAGGTGATGCCATTGACGGGGGCGGCGCTGGAGCTGAAGCCGCACACCGCGTTTGATTCGGAGCTGAAGGACACGAAGCCGACGGAGGTGCTGGCGGCGGCGTTTGGCGGGGGCGAGGTGGATGATCTGGTGATGATCGATGCGACGGCGACGCGGGTGCTGGAGTTTTTCCGGGCGGCGTCACCGGAGGCGCAGGAGTGGCGGAGCGAGCTGTTTTTTCCGGTGTTTCAGAGTGATCCGCACTATCGGGGGAAGCAGGGGTATGAGTATGAGCCGCATGATGCGGCGGTGATGGACATCAATGCGGATGGGGTGCTGGATCTGTGCTTATTGGTGCATGATCGGCTGCTGCTTTATGTGGCCCTGAAGTAGGATTGGCACGCAGAGGCGCGGAGAGGGGGAGGCGCAGAGACGGGGAGAGGGGGGCGGAGTGGTGAGTTGTAAGTGGTGAGTCGTGAGTGGGTGAACGTTGAGAGGGGGTTAGGGGCGGGATTGGAGGTAGGTGATGATTTTTTGGTCGTCGTCGCCGGCGGCCCAGACGGCGCGGAGGAAGTCGGCGGGGTGGATGTTTTGCTTGGCGAGGAAGGCGCGGTCGCCGCCGCAGCCGTACATGGTGTCTTCGTCGAGCTGGCCTTTGAGTTTGGCGCGGGCTTTGGCGATGATGCGGGGGAGCCAGACGAAGCCGGCGAGTTCGGCGGTCTTCGGTGGGAGGGTGGAGGCGGGGACGGTGGTGGTGGAGGGGACGCTGTTTTGCACGACTTGGAAGTAGTCGCGCCGGACCGCGGTGATGAGGAGGGCGGTGGTGGCGGTGGGGTTGGTGCCGTCTGAGGTGACGTTGTCTTCGACGAAGTCAAAGAATTCGCGCTGGGAGCAGCCGATGGAGTCGAGGAAGTCCTGATCTTCGTCGGTGAACCAGGTGGGGAAGTCTTTGTTGCCTTCATCGTATTCGTCGACGCAGGCGTCAAAGAGTTCGACGAAGTAGGAGTCCCATTTGTAGTGTTGAGTGAACATGGATTTTTTGTTTAGTGCGTGGTGAGTGGGATAGGAGATGGATACTGGCAGAAAAAAGGGGGGCAGAAAAAATGGAATGAGGGATTGGGGGAGGGAGTGGGGAGTGGGGAGTGGGGCGTCATGCGGAGCGATGACGGGTGCTTTGGGGGCGGGGAGGGCGAGGGGCTTGGGGGAACGCATTCTGGCGAATGCGCCTACGGGGGGTAGAGGAGGGTTTGGCGTTTGAGTTGGAGGGCGGTTTCGACTTCTTTGAGGGGGAGGGTGTTGAGGAGGTCTTGGCGGGTGAGCCAGCCTTTGCGGGCGGATTTGATGCCGAAGATGACGTCTTTGAGGCCTTCGGTGCTGTGGGCGTCGGGGTTGATGGAGGTCATCACGCCTTTTTGTTTGGCGAGTTTCCACCAGCGCCAGTCCATGTCGAGGCGCCAGGCGGAGGCGTTCAGTTCGATGATGGTGTGGTTGGCGGCGGCGGCGTCGATGATGCGGGGAATGTTGACGGCGTAGGCGGGGCGCTGGGCGAGGAGGCGGCCGGTGAGGTGGCCGAGCATGGTGACGTGGGGGTTGGCGATGGCGCGCAGGAGGCGGGCGGTCATTTCGTCTTCGGGGAGGTTGAAGACGTTGTGGACGGAGGCGACGACGTAGTCGAGTTCGGAGAGAAGGTCGTCATCGAAGTCGAGGCTGCCATCCTTGAGGATGTCGACTTCACTGCCGGTGAAGATTTTGAAGGGGATGCCTTCGGCGGCGAACTCGGCGTTGAGGGTTTTTATCTCGGCGATTTGGGAGCGGAGGCGTTTGGCGTCGAGGCCGTTGGCTTGGAAAGAGCTTTTGGAGTGGTCGGCGATGCCGAGGTATTGGAAGCCGAGGTCGATGGCGGCTTCGGCCATTTCGCGGAGGGTGGCGCGGCCGTCGCTGGCGGTGGTGTGGTTGT
>CANETF010000286.1 GCA_947440575.1 Verrucomicrobiaceae bacterium | reverse complement strand
CTGAGGGAGCGGCTGGTGGACATGAACATGGCCATTACGCAGGGGGTGGACTGGCAGCGGAAGTCGGATTGGATTGAGGAGAATGTGCCGACCATGGCATCAAGGCAGGAGGCGTCTTCGAAGCTGTTGGAGGCGTTGCAGAAGCAAGCGGTGGAGTCGGGGGTGACGCTTTCGAGCAAGGAGTTTGTGGATCAACAACGAGCCATTGGAGAGGACGGGCAACCGGCGGAGGCGACGGGTTATTTTGACCAGGCGACGGTGCGGGTGACGCTGTTGGAAGTGGGTGAGGAGGCTTTGGTGAAGTGGTTGTATTCGATCAGTGAACCGAAGCAGTTTTTGGGAGTGACGCGGTTGCAGATCACGCCGACGGGGCAGGGCAAACAGGTGAATTGCGAGGTGGAGTTGACGCAATTCTATCGTGAGAGAACGGCTCCCAAACTGACACGCGCACCATGAGATTTTTGCTTTTTACAGTGTTGATGGGTGGGCTTTTGGGCGCGGGCGTTTGGGCGGTTGACGCGGGGGCGAATGGGGATGCGGCGGCTGAAGCGATTCGGTCGGCGGTGGTGCCTGATGAATCCAAGCCAACGGATGTGATGGCGGAGGCGAAGGCGGCGGCTTCACCGGTGCCGGTGCCGCCTTTGACTCACTATGCGGCCCTGTGGGAGAGGTCGATGTTTACGACTCATGATTTGCCGATCCCTGAGGTGCCGCAGGGGCCGGGTTTTGCGGATCAACTGGTGCTGGCGGGGACTTATGAGGTGGATGGGGCGGTGGTGGCGGTGATCCTGGATAAGATGACGGCGCAGGTGACTGAGGCGAGGATTGGGTCTGACAATGAGATGGGAATGCGGATCAAGTCGGTGGAGCCTGGGAGTGAGGGGGCGGTGAAGCGGGTGCAGTTGCAGAAGGGGATGCAGAGTGGGTGGATCCAGGTGGCTGAGGCGGTGGTGGCGGGTCCGGTGATGGAGGGGGGTGGAGGGAGTCCGTTGGGGGGGCAAGGTCAACCGGTAGCGCCTGGTGCTGGTGTGATGAATGATGGCGGGCGTGGAATGCCGATGCCGAGTGATGCGGGGGCAGGGGGAGCGCCGCCTTCGATCGTGCAACCTTTGACGGTGCCGGGGAATGCGGCTGGGGGGGCGATGACGCCGAATCCGAGTTTGGATGATATTCCGCTGCCGCCGCCGTGATCTTTAGGTTTTGGCACGAACACTGCCCTTAATCGAGTGCCATTCATGGCTGGCATTTTCTAATTGCTTTGGGAACTTGGTCCTGGTTAGGGTTTGGGCGAATGAGGATTTCGAAGATTTTGTTGGCGGCGGTGGGGTCACTGGGGATGTGGAGCTTGGGTTTACAGGCCACTTATGCGCAAGACCGGGTCTTGCTGCAGTTTCCGGTGAACAAGAAGACTGCATTCTTCGAACACTATTTCATGCGCAATTCTCCCTTGGTTGAGGAGATTCCACGCTTTGCAGACGCGTTTGTCCGGCTGGTGAATCAAGAGTTCTTCAAGGCGGATTACGACTACCCCATCAAGGTCATGGTGCTTGAGGATCATGCGAAGTTTCAAGATTTCTTGAGGCGTCATTTTGGAGTGGAGAATCCGCCCAATTTCGGGATCTTTTTTGGCGAGCTGAAATGTTTCGTCACTCATGAGAGTGCTGGACTGGGCACCTTTGCGCATGAGATCCTGCACCCGTTGGTCGAGCGGAATCTGCCACTGCATCCTGTCTGGGCTACTGAGGGCATTCCGAGTTTTTTCGAAAAGTTTTACGGCTACTGGGAAGGGGACAAGTTGGTGGCGCAGTTTGGCTATCAAAACCCGTGGCGCATTCAGGCGATCGGGGCTGATCTCATGACTCTAGATCTTGGGCAAATCCTTGCCTACAAGGACACGCAGGGAAGGTTCCGTGAATCCGAGCAGCGCATGGTTTCCATGTTCATGTGGAAGCATGGCAAATTCAAAAAGATGCTGCAGCAGATTCAGACCGGGGTGCCAATCGAAGGCTATCAAACCTGGTTCGAAGCTGCGATGGAAATGAAACTCCAGGAATTGGAGCCTTTGTGGCGTGCTTACCTCAAGGAAGTCGCCGCTTCACACCATCTTTTTGCCCTGCCTCCCAGCACGATTCTAGCAGATGAGCCAAGCTATCGGCTGTTCGCCGCTCGGCATAACCTGTTGAATCGGATTGAGTAGGCTGTCGGCAGTCCTGCCGAACGAGGTCGTAAGAGAGGTAGAAGATGTTGCTGCATGGGGGCCTTTGCTTTGGCGGGTGATCGGGCAGCAGTCGGTGTTTGGATGATGTTTTTTAGTGCTGAGGTTGGTGGGGTTAGGGTTTGGGTTTGGGGGGTGTGTTGGGGTCTGGGTCGATTTTGGCGGGGGTGTCTTTGGTTTCTTTTGGGCCGGTGGCTTGGACCCACTCGAAGGCGCCGGGGGTTTTGCCGGCGACTTCGATGTATTCGCCTTTGAAGGCTTGGTCGGTGCGGAGTTTCCAGGCTTCGATTTCGATTTCGTTGAGGGGGCGGTTGGATTCTTTGGCTTCGTTGCGCATGAGGAGGGTGCGGTCGGTGTTTTCCTCTTCGACGGTGCGTTTGACGTGGTCGCCCCATTTGCCGGCGGGGGTTTGGCGGAGGCTGAGGAGGCCGCGATGGTCTTCGCCGACGATGCGGTTGTTTTTGAGTTCCTGGATTTCGGCCATGCGATTGCGCTGGCGTTCGACGGCCTCGCCGACGGTGCGGATTTCTTCTTTGTTGCCGGGTTCCTCGCCGCGGTATTGGTAGACGTCGAGGCGCATGGTGAGGTCGACCTTGAGGGGTTCGGGGGTGGTGAGGGGGATGGCTGGGAGGGTTTTGCAGCCGGTGAGGAGGAGGAGGGGGAGGAGGCGGTGCATGGGGAGTGCGGATTGCGGATTTTGGATTTTGGATTTTGGAGGACGAGGACGAGGACGAGGACGAGGACGAGGAGGAGGAGGAGGAGGAGGAGGGGTTAGGGGGTGGGTGGGGGGTCGACTTTCCAGCGGTGGTCTAGGACGTTAATTTCGAAGTTGCGGCTGCCGGTGGGGCCGATGATTTTGAGGTAGCCGGTGCCTTCGCGGCCGTTGATGCGGGCTTTGGCGTCGACGGTGTCGTATTCGAAGTCGCGGAGGGTTTCGAGGCCGAGGCGGGTGATTTGATCGGTGAGTACGGCACCTTGTTTGGGGGGGAGTTTGTCGAGCATGTCGTTGAGGGCGGTGATGGAGAAGCGGCCGGAGGTGGCGTTGACGGCGGTGATGTCGGCCTGGTAGAGTTCTTTGGAGTCGCCTTTGGCGATGAGGGTGCCGTTGATTTTGCCGTCGAGGAGGAAGTAGGCGGGGGTGAGTTTTTCGGTGATTTCGGTGGAGTGGATGTCGGTGGTGGCGAGCCAGCCGTCCCAGGTGTAGCTGTCGTTGAGGTAAACGTTGAAGCCGCCTTCGAGATAGCCTTCGTAGGCTTCGCCACCGAACTTGCCGTAGATGCCGTCGAGGTCGTAGGTGACCGAGAGGTGGGCTTTTTCCATGTGGAGTTGTTTCCAGCGGATTTGGTCGACCCAGAAGGTTTCGGTGAGGTTGTTGTCGACGTCTTTGAGGGGCATGTTGAAGCGGACGGTGCCTTTCATGCCGATGAGTTCGAGTTTGAGTTTTTCGAAGGGGTAGTTGTCGGGCGGGATGTCGAAGGTGGCGTCGAACTGGCCGGTTTCGAGTTTGGTTTTGAAGCTGAAGGGGAAGGGCTGGTGGAAGCCTGGGAGGGGGACGCCTTTGGGGGCGAGGACGAGTTTGCCGGCATGGACTTCCAATTCATCGAGGGTCCAGGAGGCTTTTGGGGTATCGTCTTTGACGGCTGCGGAGGCGGCGGCGAGGGCGGTTGCGGGGTCGGTGGCGGCGAGGGCCATTTTTGGGGTGTTGGCATCGCTCTTGATTTCGCCGGCGGCGTATTGGCGGTAGTAGTCGACGTACCAGAAGAGGGGCTCGCCGACGTAGAGGGTGGGGTGGAGGATTTCTACTTTGGTGATGTGCTGGTTGAGGAGGCTGTCGAGGGTGAAGTGGACGAAGATGGTGTCGAGTCTGGCGACGGGGCGGAGAGAGCCGTAGGGGGCGGGGATGGTGAGGCTGGAGAGTTCGATGCGCTGGTCGTCGAAGTTTTCGACGAGGCCTTCGGGTTCGAGGGGAGTGTTGTGGGCGTCGAACTGGACGGCGAAGGTGAGCGGGGGGAGGCCGGGGGCGATTTTTTGCAGGGTGATTTGGAGGTCTTTGATGGCGACGAGGCCGGCAGACCATTTGGGTTTTTCGGAGGGTGGCGTGGCTTGAGGAAGGGAGGGTTGAGAGGGGGTGGGAGAGGAGGAGGTGCCGGGGTCGAGGATGGAGGTGAGGGCCTCGCCGACTTCGACCTGGCCGCCGGTGAGGGTGAGGCTTTCGAGGTGGCGCTGGGTGATGAGGTGGGGGAGTTTGGCTTTGATTTCGAAGCGGCCGATGCGGGCGACGGGGAGAGGGGTGGCGCTGGAGCTGGTGGCTAGGAGGCGGGTTTCGTCGATGGTGAGGGTGTGGTTTGAGCTGGGGGTGCCGAGGGAGTCGATGGGGTCGGTGGTGAGTTGGAAAGAGGTTTCGGCTTCAAACTCGGCGCCCCATTTGCCGAAGAGTTTGACGGTGCCTTCGGTGATGGCGAGGTGGGCGAAGTGGAGTTTGGCGAGGACGGGATGGGGTGGTGAAGGCGTGGCGGGTGGTGGTGGGGGCTGGGGTGCTGGAGGACTGTCCTGTTCGGCGGCGTAGGCGTCGAGGTCGACGTGGTAGCTGAGGCGGGGTTTGGAGATGTGGAGGCGGTCGATCTGGCCGGTGGTGAAGAGGATGTCGGGGCGGACGATGGCGTCGATGGAGGCGATGGTGGTGGGAGCGGCGGTGCGGGTGCCGGGGATTTGGGTTTCGACGTTGCGGAGGGTGAGGCGGGTGGGTTGGGAGGAGAGGGGTTGATTGTCTTCGAGTTGGAGATCGCTGGAGTGCAGTTCGAGATCGCACTTGAGGTGGAGGGGCAGGATGGGGGTGGGTTCGATTTTCAGGCGGGCGTTGGTGAGTGAGGCGAGGGATAGGAGGAGCTTAATCGGGGCAGCGG
>CANETF010000285.1 GCA_947440575.1 Verrucomicrobiaceae bacterium | reverse complement strand
CGCCCGCCCCATCCCCAGTCGCCCCTGCGCCACCAGCACCCCAGGTCCCCACCTCCGGCGGCCCCTTGGCTTCCCCACTCGGCATCACCGCCAAACCAGCCGCCGGGGCAGCATCCAACGCTGGCGCTGGGCTTGGCCCTGGCATCGCACCACCGGGAACAGGCGCCACCGTGCTCGGTGCCCGCTGCAAGATCCCCTGCACCCGAGCCATCGAATCTGCCACCTTCCGCCGCCGCATCCCAATCATGTTCGTCTCCCAGCCCGGATCCTTCATCGCTAACGAATCAAACACTCCGGATGCCTCTCGGTACTTCCTCAGCGCTTCCTCCAGATTCCCCTCCTTCTCCGTTCTCTCCCCATCGTTGTACATCATGTAGGCATCCAAATACCGCTCCGCTTTCTCATCGACCTCTGCGACCTGGGCTCGCAAAGCTTCCGGCACCACCGTCCCCAGCATCAAAAACCAAAAAACCAAACACCCCAGCTGCCGCCAAAACGGGAAGCAGAGTCTGGGAAAAAGAGGCAGGACAGAAAGATTCTTCATTTCAAATGGGGTTGTCAAAATACCGCTTCCCATCCCGCTTGTAAATCCTCTTGGCCTACTTTCATGTCAAGCTCCCCACTTCAGCTGCCCATTGCACCCCGCCAGACCTCCGCTAATCTCCCCTTCCTTCACCTTCCCCCTTCGACTCATGCCCGACTCCAAACTCCTCGGCCAACTCCTCCTCACCGGCGTCCCCGGCCCCGAACTCGACCCCGAAACCGCCGCTCGCTTCAAAAAACTCCAACCCGGCGGCTTCATCATCTTCGGTCGCAACATCATCTCCCCCGAGCAACTCCGCAAACTCATCGACGACCTCCGCGACCTCTCCGACATCGAACCCTTCATCACCATCGACCAGGAAGGCGGCCGCGTCTCCCGCCTCCGCCTCATCGGCCAGGAACCCCCCAACGCCCAGGCCCTCCGCGACAAAGGCGACCCCAACCTCATCAAACAACACGGCAAGCTCACCGGCCAAATCCTCCGCCTCTTCGGCTTCAATCTCGACCTCTGCCCCGTCCTCGACATCTCCTACGACGACACCGCCGACAATTCCCTCAAAGGCCGCTGCTGGGGCAAAGACACCCAGCAAGTCATCGACAACGCCGGCATGTTCAATCGTTCCATGCGCGCCCAGGGCATCCTCTCTTGCGCCAAGCATTTCCCCGGCTACGGCCCCGCCGAGTGCGATCCCCATGAATTCCTCCCCGTCATCTCCAAGACCCGTTCCGAAATGGAAATGAGCGAACTCATGCCCTACACCGCCCTCCTCCCGGAGATCGATAGCGTCATGACCTGCCACTCCAACTACACCGCCTACGACCCCGACCGCCCCCGCTGGCCCGCCAGCCTCTCCCATAACATCTGCACCAAACTCCTCCGCGACCAACTCGGCTTCGAAGGCCTTGCCATGACCGACGACCTCGACATGGGCGCCATCCTCAACGAAGTCACTTTCGAACAGGCCATCCAGGAAGCCGTCCGCGCCGGCAACGACCTCGTCATGATCTGCCACCGCCTCGAAATGGTCGAACTCGCCCGCCAACACCTCGAAGGCGTCGAAGGCCCCACCCTCCACGATGCCCTCACCCGCATCCAAAAAACCAAGAAACGCCTCGTCAAACCCGACAAATTCGACCTCGCCCGCTTCCAAGCCATCAACGACGACATCTGGAACCTCCGCGTCGCCACCCTCGGCGAAGAAGCCGCCCAAAACCTAAGCGTCGAAGACGGCAAACGCTCACCCGTCGAGCTCTACTGAGCAAATCAACACACTTCGCGAATGGAAGTGGCGCACCCGTCAGGATTCGAACCTGAAACCTTCTGATCCGTAGTCAGATGCTCTAATCCGTTGAGCTACGGGTGCGTTCCATCTTCGGGCATTAGTGCCCGAAGGGATAGCTACCCTACCTCGATACACCCATTTGTCAAATCAGCCTCTCCATCTTTTTTGCTGACGGGCTCTCCGTCCTTTCCCTCATCCTCTCCGCACTGGCATTCCGCCCCGCTCCAGCCTATTCTGGGCCATCGGCTATTCCGGTTCCGCATGTCTCCCCTTCGCCTGCTCCTTTGCGCCTTTCCGTTTTGTCTCGGTTGGGTGGCTTGGTGGGCCGCTCACGAAGCCACTGCCGCCCGCACCCGCCGCGGCGGTGACTTGATCGCCATGCTCCCCGGCCCCCTCCCCGAACTCAACCCCTTCCTCCCCTCCTCACCCACCGAAAAAGAACTCGTCGACCTCATCTACGAACCCCTTCTGAAGATCGACTCCTCCGGCCAACTCGCCCCCGCCCTCGCCTCCCACTGGGAATGGAGCCAGCAAATCACGCTCTGGTTCCCCAGCACCGAAATCGCCACCCAAGCCGCAGAGCACCTCCGCTCCCTCGACGCTGATCGCTGGATTGCGCTAACCCTCGACAAAGTCATCCCAGAGTCCAACCAGCTCACCCTCCGCTTCAGTTCCCCAACCGGCTCCGGCCCCGACGAGACGCTCAATGAACTCGCCTCCTTCGAACCCCTGACCATCACCTTTCTTCGCCTTCACTTGAAGGAACAGGCTCGCTCCTACCATGACCACTTCATGGCTAATGCCGTCGAACATCAACAAATCCGTCGCGCTTGGTTTGATCGCTCGGACCAAATCACCGAACTCGTTGTCTGCGGCTCTCCAGGAAATGTGATCGAGGAGCTTCGCCAATACTACCTCAGCAAACCCGACCTCCTACCCGACATCCAAGTCCTCGATAAAGTCACGGCCCTACGGGAACCGGTTCTCCACTTCCGCATCACCCCCGACCGCCTTTGGCCCGATCAAACCCCGGTCACGGCAATCGACGTCACCTCCACAGTGTCCCACGTTTTACGCCATCGTGTCCCCATCGCCAGCTTGGATGCCCTCAACGCCATCCACTCCATCGAAACGCCCGCGCCCGATGAACTCCGCGTCATCTACCGTCGCTTCCAAGGCGCGGCCATCACAGCTTGGACCCACCTCCCCATCCTTCCCGGCACGTGGCTGGAAGCCCACAGCGCCGAAACCAACCCAGGCTTCCCCCCAGGCACCGGCCCCTTCCGCCCCACTCTTCGCAACGAAAACACCCTCATCCTGGACGCCGCCCCAACCGCCCGCGTCCGTATCGGTCGCATCCGCCTCCAAGCAGGTGCCTCCGCCCGCGCCACGCACGCTGCCTTCGCCACGGGCGGAATCGACCTCTTCTGGCCCCCAAACGATCGCCTACCCGCCCTCAAAAAAGAACCCTCCCTCATCCTCCACGCCTCCCCTCCTAAAGGTCGCCTCCTCGTCATCTGGAACCTCCGCACCCCCGTCCTCAAAGACCTTCGCATTCGCCAGGCTCTCGCCCTCGGCACCGATCGCCCCCTTCTCATCGACGAACTCCTCCACGGTGCAGGCAGTCTGCATGATGGCATTTTCCAGCCCAACATCTGGTTCAGCAAACCCCCTCCACCCCTCAAATACGACCCCCACCAAGCTTCCACGATCCTCGACTCCGCCGGATGGCTCAAAGACGCCACCACCGGTTTCCGCAAAAAACCCGGCAGCACCCTCGCCATCGAACTCCTCACCACCGCCGGCAATCCCCAAAGGGAAAGACTCGCCCGACTCCTCGCCGATCAATGGCGCGCCCTCGGCTTCACCGTCAACATCACCGCTCTGCCCTGGTCCGACTTACTCCAACACCACCTTCTCCCCAGGCGCTACGACGCTGCCATCATCGGACTCGATTTTGATCCGAGTTGGGACCAACTCCCCTTCTGGCATTCCACCCACGCCACCAACCCTGAAGCCTTAAACTTCAGTTGCCTCTCCGACACCGACACCGACCTCCTCCTCGAAACACTCGCCACCGAGTTCGATCCCGCCTCCGTCTCCAAACACGCCATTCCCCTCGATGCCCACATCGCCCAACTGCATCCCTTCCTCCCTCTTTTCACCGATCAACAAATCGTCGCCATTCGCCGGGCTGCCCTTCCCCCGGGAACCACCGACGGCCTCTCGCTTGCCGAATGGGCCCTCCAACCAGCTGCTCCATCCACCCCCGACACCTCCCCTCCTTCCATTCAGATGCGCTTGCCCGACGAAGCCCTGACCCCTCCACCGGCTCGATCAAACGCCAAACCATGATCACGCCTCCCAATCACGCCCGCCCCTACGCGCTCCCCCTCCGCCTGGCCCTCGGCGGTGCCGGAATGGCGGTGCTTTTCCTTCTCCTCCACGGTGGCTCCATCACCGGCGCTGCCAAGCTCCTCCTCGGCCTCACCCCTCCCTCAGACACACCCTCTCTCACGCTCCTCGCCTGCGCCCGCACCCTCGCTCTCCTAACCACTGCGCTTCTACTCGCCTTTGCCACTTCACTGTGCCTTCTCGTTCTCACCCGCTGTTGGTTGCCTTCCTCAATCAGCCTCCTCGCTCACCTCGGTCGCCTGCTGTTTGCCACCCCCGCTCTCGGCCTGGTCTCAGCCTGGGCAGGTTGGTGGGTTGGTTCCCGTGCAGGTGTCATTGAAACCCTCATGCCTCCCCGCCCACATGAGCTCGGCGAAGACTTCACCGAATCCCTGGCACGCCACCTTTGGACAGCCCTGGCTCCCACCTTCGCCATCGCCATCCCGCTCACAGGATGCCTCCTTTCTCAAATCGCCCAATCCCTGAACCCGGCACCCAACTCCGCCTTCATCCTAGGCCTCCGCGCACGCGGCCTCAGCCACTCTCGAATACTCGACCGCCACCTCCTCCCGCTCCTCTGGCCCCGCTGGCATCGCGCTCTCGAAGCTTCCCTCTTCGCCGCTCTTCCACTCGCCCTGCTCATCGAATACGCCCTCGATTTCCCAGGCTGGGGCAACGGCCTCGTCCACGCCCTCCAAACTCAAAACCCCCAAGCCACCGCCCTCGGCCTCTACGCCTCCGGTCTCATGCTCGCCCTTCTCACCGGCCTCCTCCAACTCATTCGACCCCGCTCCCTCTCCGCTCCCTTAACCCTAGAAACGGGAATGGAAAGGGATGAAGATGGCGTCGTGCTTGGTTCCACAAGGCTTTCCGGTTCGCAGCGGTTGCATCGAAAAGGTGATGCCACCCGAGAAGCGGGAAGCCTTGTGGGGCCAATGACGGCGGCAGATTCGCCCTCAGCCATT
>CANETF010000284.1 GCA_947440575.1 Verrucomicrobiaceae bacterium | reverse complement strand
GTTCTTCGAGGTGGCTGAGGCGGCCTTGGGCGTAGCCGAGGGAGCGCATGCCGCGCTGGGTGGCGGTGCAGACTTCCATGTCTTCCATGTGGAAGGCGATGCCGCCGGCGACTTCTTTGGCTTTGATGGCTTCGTAGTCGGGCAGGTCCTTGACGCCTTTGGGAATGATCATGGTGGTGAGCAGGCTGCAGGTTTCGGGGCCGGTGGGCAGGAGGCGATACCAATAAACGCGGTCGGGGGCGGTGAAGAGGAGGAAGTTGGGGAAGCCGAGGAAGACCCACCATTCGAGTTTGTCCTCGAGCTTGAGTGTGGGGAAGTTGGGGAAGGGATTGATGGCGTCGCCGTGTGCGAGGATTTCCTGTTTGAGGCTGTCCTTCAACGGGAGGTGCATGGCGCTGAAGTCGGGGTTGTAGGGCTCCGTCCAGCATCCGCGCGCGGGGAGAAAGGGCTCGAGCGTTTTCATGTGGGCGCCCATGTGGTGGTAGGCTTCCATGAAGTTCTCGAGGAGGATTTTCCAGTTGAACTCGCAGTCCCAATGCTGGCTCCAGACGAGTTCGGCGCTATTGATGTCCCATTTGGAGACGAACTCGTCTTTGAGTCGGGCGTATTTCTCGGCCAGCGGTGGGGTGTCGGGGGAGAGGGTGACAAAAATGAAGCCTTCCCAGATCTCGCTGTGGAAGGTGTGGAGGGCGACTTCACTGCGGTCCCAGCAGGCTGCTTTTTGCATTTCGGGTGCGCCGACGAGTTTGCCGGTGAGGTCGTAACTCCAGAGGTGATAGGGGCAGAGGATGACGCGCTGGTGGCCGCAGTCGGGGTGATCGAAACCGCTGGGCATGAGGTCCATGCCGCGGTGACGGCAGACGCGGGAGAGGACGCGGACTTCATTGTCTTTGCCGCGCACGACGAGGAGAGGCTCGCCACAAAGATCGACGCGGACGAAGTCGCCGGGGTTGGGGATCTGCGAGACGTGGGCGAGTGAGATCCATTCTTTTTTGAAGATCTCGTTTTCCTCAAATTTGGCGAAGGTGGGGTCGGTGTAAGCGGTGGAGGGGAGGGTGGTGGAGAGCTCGCGCGGTTTGGAGGCGGCTTCGAGGATGCCGGGCTTGGGGTCGATGGATTTGACGGGTGCGGGGGCGACGGTGGGTGGGATGAGGGTGGTCATTGGGGGGACGTTTGTTGGTGTTCCGTGTTCGGTGTTCCGTTGTTAGGTCAATGAGGCGGGTGTTAGATTTGAAAGCGATCGCGTTGGCGGTGGGCGATCCATTGGTTGATGTCCCAGAGATCAGCGACGGGTTCTAGGGTGAAGGGGGCGCAGTGGAGGTAGCCGTCGGGGCCGAACTCGGGGGTAAGGGTGGAGCGAGTGAGGCCGCGGGCGCGTTGGGATTGCCAGATGCAGTCCCACCATCGTTCGTGCGCGGCGAGGGCGTCGGCGTATTCGGGGGCGCGGGGATCGGGGACTTGCGGGCCTTGAGAGTAGCCGACGCGGGTTTGCAGATGGTAGGCGTGGGCGCAGGCGAGCTCGAGCAGGGCGGGTTCTTCATCGAGGATGAGGCGCTCGGTGACAACGCACCAGTGGCTGAAGTCGGCGGTGATTTTGAGCTCGGGCAAGGCGCGGAGGATGCGACCGAAGAGCCAGGGATTGTGGGTGTAACGGCCGCGATGGGTTTCGCAGGAGATGGCGATGCCGTGGGTTTGTTCGAGGTCGAGCACGCCGGAGAAAAAGGCGAGGGCGTCTTCGTGCGACCAGGCGTCGGAGCTGGCCATGGTGTTGATGAAAAGCGGCTTTCCAGCGAGGCTGTGGCGGATGCCGGTGTCGAGGGAGGCGAGGTGCTCGGCGACGCTGTGACCGGGATTGGGCACGTATTTGCCGGGGGTGGTGCAGGTGCTGACTTCGGCGATCCAGTGGAGCCCGGCGGTGGTGAGCGCGGTGAGGAAGTGTGAGGCGTTTTCATCCTCCGCAGGCAGGGGGGCTTCGATGCCTTGGAAGTCGGCAGCGAGGGTGAGAGCGATGGCGGAGTCGATGTCGCCATCGTGGCCCCAGAGGGTTTTGAAGAGTTCGAGTTTCATGGTGCGGTGTCCTCGCGGACGAGGCGGAAGCCGAGGTTGTCCCAACGGGCAGAGGCGGGTGCCCAGTCGCGCCAGGAGCAGCGGAGGACGCGGGGGAGATGATCCCAAGCGCCGCCGCGGAGGGTGCGGCGGTCTGAAGCGGGGGCGTCGTCGAACCAGGCGGAGCCGTCGCTGGGGGCGCCGTGATAGCTAGCGTGCCAGCGGTCGGCGACCCATTCGCAGACGTTGCCGAGGAGGTCGTGGAGACCCCAGGCGTTTGGGGGGAAGTGGCCGATGGGGAGGAGGCGACCGGGGCCGACGGGGTGACCGCGTTCGTCGTAGCTGTAGTTGGCGTCGGCAGGGCTGATGTCGTTTTGAGAGGCGAAGACCTGGCTGGATCCGGCGCGGCAGGCATACTCCCATTCGGCCTCGCTGGGCAGGCGATGGAAAACGCCGGTGGCATCGCTGAGGCGGCGGCAGTAGTCCATGGCGTCGTCCCAAGAGATGCCGACGATGGGAAGGTCGGGTGCGAGGTTTTCATCCTGTCCGATTGGAGCGGGCATGAGGTGGAGCCACTGAGCGCGGGTGACGGGATGCGGTGTCATTTGGAAGGCGCGAGTGAAGGTGACCTCGTGGCGCGGCAGTTCGACAGCGGAGACGAATTTATCGGTCTCCAGCCCGCCCATCTGGAAGGAGCCCGCAGGGAGGCGGACCCAATCCGAGATGGGCGAGACAGGAGAGGCGACGGGAGGAAACAGGGTCGGCATGGGGGACCTGGGGAGGCAGCCGTTTGATTTTATTGACCGTAGCCGGAAGCTTTGAGGGCTTTGAAGGGCTCCAGAGCGACGCCGGCCTCCATGGGATGCGAGGCTTTGACGGTGCCAAATTTGATCCACCAGTCGTTGGTGAGTTTCCAGTGGGCGGCGATCTCGTTGTTGGCGCCGAAGGGTGGGGTACCTTCGAGCACACCCATGAAGCGACCGGCTTCTTCCCAGTTGAAGGGGTAGATGCCGCCGTCGGTGGCGCTGCCGTCGGCACCGACGACGGTGATGACATCTTCGACCGTAAACTTCAAGCCTTTGGCGATGATTTCGTTTGCCTCTTTGGGGTTGGCTTTCCAGAATTTAACGGCTTCGAAGTAGGCTTTGAGGACGAGGGCGGCGGCTTCGGGTTTTTTCTCCAAGAAGGAGCCGCTCATGTACATGCCGTCACCGAGCAGGGCGGTTTTTTTGAAGTAGGGGTCTTTCGAAGTCGCGGCGACGGTGGTGCCTGGCAGGCTGGAGAGGACTTTGCCGCCGAAGGGTTCCCAGAATTCGCCGGCGGCGACTTTGCCACTGACCATGGCGGCGACGGCGTCGTCCATGATGAGGTTGCTGTATTTGACCTCGTCGAATTTGACGCCGTTTTCTTCCAGCCAGATGCCCATGTAGATCTGGGTGAGACCGCCTTCGAGCACGGCGACTTCTTTGCCCTTCAAATCGGCGGCCTTGGTGATGCCGGGGCCGAGGATGATCTTATCCGTGCCGTAGGAGGGGTTGGTGTAGGTGACGAGTTTGACGGGGACTTTTTGGTCGGCGGCGATGGGGCCGTATTCGACGGTGGAGGAGGTGACGTCTAGCTTACCAGCGGCCATTTGACCGAAGCTTTCATAGGGGTCTTCGATGATGGTGATGTTGAGGTCGAGCTCGGGGACGAGATTTTTTTCTTTGGCGATGAACCAGAAGCCGTAGCCGGGCCAGGAGAAGAGGGAGATGTTGACAGTGGTTTTTCCAGGTGCGGTCGTCGCCGCAGCGGTGGGAGTCGAGCTGGCGGTGGCGGCGGGTTCTTCCTTGGGGGAACAGGCGGCGAGCAGCAGGAGGCTGAGTGCGGTGAGGAGGTGTTTTTGTGGGCGCATTGATTTTGGGGTGTTAGGTTTTTGATGGGGCGGAAAGGAGGTCAGCGCAGGTGACGGAAGGCGCAGTGGTGGATGAGGCGGATGAGCAGATCGCAGGCGAGGCCGAGCAGGCCGATGACGAGAATACCGGCCATGATTTCATCCACTTTGACGAAGCGTTTGGCGCGCATCATCATCGCGCCGATGCCGTCGGTGGCGGCGACGATTTCAGCGATGACGAGGTAGGTCCAACTGACGGCGAGCATTTGGCGGGCGGTATCGACGTAATGCGGGAGTGCGGCGGGGAAGATGACGCGCCAGAGCAGCTTCGAGCGGCGCGCGCCAAGGGTGCGGGCGCATTCGACCCAGGCGGGATCGACGGACTTGGTGTTGTCCATGAAAAGGGTGATGAGGAAGAAGACGACGCCGAGCAGCAGGAGGGTGATTTTTTGGCTGTCGCCAGTGCCGAGCCACATGAGCAGGAGGGGGACAAAGGAGGGTGCGGGCAGATAGCGGAGGGGGGAGACGAGGGCGTTGAAGAAGCTTTCGACGGGCGGGAATGCGCCCATGGTGAGACCGAGCGGGAGGGCGATGGCGAGAGCGAGGGCGAAGCTGAAGGCGATGCGTTTGAGGCTTTGCAGGATGTCCAGGCCGAAGTCGCGCTGGGTGAGGAGATCCCAGAGGGCGGTGAGGACTTTGGCGGGGGAAGGAAGGAGGGCGGACTCGGCGATGCCTGCGGTGGCGAGGAGGTGCCAGCCGAGGAGGAAGAGCAGCCACGCGACGAGGCCGAGGGAGAAGGTGAGGGTGAGCGGGAGGCGGGCGCGGAAGGTGAACCAGCGGGACAAGGGTTGACGTGGAGTGGACGAGACGGGTGCGCTCACGGCGGGGGACGTGAGGGACATGGGTGTCTCGGAAGCGGGTGTCATGGCTCAGTGATTGGCAAGAGCATCAAGGGTGCCAGTTTGGAAAAGTATTTGCGTGTGCAAATAAATCAGAGGAAGGAGGGGGATGCTAGGAACGAAGGGGTTTTTGTCGGGAAGAAATGCCAGCGGTGGGGGAGGCGGATTTTTTGCGTGGCGGTGATGAAGCTGGGAAGCGAAATCTGGACACCTGCGTTGAAAGGGTCTTAGTGGGAGCGTTGCTTTTTTGATCATGGCGTCCCGAACTTCACATCCAATGGCTGGCCAGCCGGATTCGCATCAGGTGGCGTGGCGGGTTTTGCTGACGGCGCACTCGGTGCTGACGCGGCGGGTGGCGCAAGGGTTGGAGGCGGCGGG
>CANETF010000283.1 GCA_947440575.1 Verrucomicrobiaceae bacterium | reverse complement strand
TCCTCCCCACTCACCGTCAACTTGATCGGCCCGCACAACCCCAAAATCGCCGGCAAATCCCCATACTTCACCGCCCCCGGCACGAACCCCGTGTCCCACTGACTCGTCAGCTTCGCAAACCGAAACCCACCCGGCTTCACCTCCAACCTCTGCACCACCTCCGGCCCCGCAATCATCGCCGCCAGCCCCGCCACCGCCGCCATCTCGCCCTCACCCCGCAGCACCACCTCCTTCACGCCCCCCGTCAACTTCACCGACTCCGCCAGCTTCGGCAGCGCCCTCAACACCGCCAGTACATCATGCACCCGCCGCATCAACAGCGGCGCATTGTACCCATAAGTGTACCCACTCCACGCCTTCCATGAGTCGATCTCCTTCTTCGTCTCCTCCTTCACACAGGCATTCTCCTTCGCCCCAGTCAGATACAACTTCGGCCGCACCTCCATCACCTCCTCCTTCCGACCCTCAAACGCCCCGGTCGCAGACAAATCCACCACCACCCGACCTCCCCAATCCCGAGGCACCCGCCCCGCCACTTCCACCTTCTCCCCCGCCGCCACACTCCTCACCTCCCCCATCACCACCCCGCCACCGTAAGCCAAATACACCCCCGTCACCTCCTCCTCTTCAGGCATCTCCCGCCCCACCATCATCCGCCACGCCTCACCCACCACCAACACCGACTCCGCCAACTGATTCTCATCCTTCGGCACCAGCAACGGCCGAATCTTCGCATCCGAAAGCCCCGCCCAAGCCTTCATCAACGCCGCCTCATGCACCTTCCCCACCTTGTCCCCCGCAGGCGCCGCATGCTCCCCCGTCCACACCGTCAACCCCTCCTCCGATGACAAAACAAAATCCCGCTCCTGCACGCTCGCCTTCTCCAACCCCAAGTGCCGCTTCATAAAAAGATACATCTCCGCCCGCGACACCTGATTGTAGTTGTGCTTGAACTGCGTCGCAAACAACGCCTGCACGTTGTCCGGTTTCCCGATCCGTCCATACAACGCCTTCAAATCCGGAAACCCTTTCACATCAAACGCCACCGTCCAGTCATCCGCCGTCGTCATCCCCAACGGCCTCGGCGCCGCCGCCGCCGCAATGTCCACATTCCCCTGCCCCACCCGCAAATAATGCCCATTCTCACACGTGCATCCCCCCTGCATCGCCGTTGAAACCATCACACACGGAAACGCCGCCTTCACCCGATCATCGATCGCCGTCAGCATCATCGTCTGCGTCGCCCCCCCGCTCGCCCCCGTCACCGCGATCCGACCCTTGTCCACCCCCTTCACCGACTCCAAAAAATCCAGTGCCCGCACCGAGTTCCACGTCTGCAGCCCAAAGTTCGTCTGCAACCGCAAATCCGCCATCGCACTGTACAGCCCCCACGTCCCCGGCTCACGCCCTTTTAAACCCTCCTGCGCCCCGCTCCGATGATCCGCAATCTGGATCGAATCCGCATTCCCCAGCGTGTCCCAATGAAACACCGCGTACCCCATCCGCGCCAAATGCACACACCGCGCCTGCAACGGCGACCTCGCCCCGCTCACAAACGTCTCCGCCCCACTGTGAAGCTGCTCCTTCGTCCCCGCCGACTCCGCCCCCGCATCCATGAACCGCCCCTTCGGCCAGTGCCCATGCGGACACAAAACCCCCGGCATCCCTTTCTCCGGCAGAGGCTTCGGCAAATACAAATTCCCCGTCACAAAGTGCCCCGGGAAACTCTCAAAAAACACCCGATCAATCGTATAATCCTCCCGCTCCACCCGCCCGTGCACCACCGTATTCAGCGGCGTCTTCTCCGGCATCGGCCAAAGCCCCGCCGCCAGCAGCACCCGATTCTTCACCGCTTCCCGCTTCCCCTCCCAATCCGCCTCCCACCCCTTCACATCCATCGGAAAAGAATCCGTATACAACTCCCGCATCGCCCGCCCCTCCTCCGCCCAAACCCCACCCAAAAACAGCATCAAAGAAAACAACACACATCTCATCCCCCCACCCCACCAAAAACCCACCCCCCAGTCAAGCCCCAACCCACTCCCCACCCAAAAGCGTATTTGCAATACCGCTCTCCCCCTCCAATCTCCCGTTCCCCATTCGAAAACCCTCCCATTCGCCAATCCGCAATCCGCAATCCGCAATCCGCAATCCGCAATCCGCAATCCGCAATCCGCAATCCAAAATCCCATGTCCCTCTGGAACCACGCCAACTCCCAACTCCAAGACCTCGTCGCCTACGAACCCGGCAAACCCATCGAAGACGTCGCCCGTGAACTCGGCCTCGACCCCGCCTCCATCATCAAACTCGCCTCCAACGAAAACCCCCTCGGCCCCTCCCCCAAGGCCCAGGAAGCCATGCACAGCCTCATCGCCGACACCCACATCTACCCCGATGGCGGCGGCTGGAAACTCCGCCGCGCCATCGCTGACAAATTCAGCCTCGACATGTCCAATGTCATCCTCGGCTGCGGCTCCAATGAAGTCATCGAATTCATCGGCCACGCCTTCCTCAAACCCGGCGACAACATCATCACCGCCGGCCACGCCTTCCTCGTTTACAAACTCATGGCCAAAGTCTTCGGTGCCGAAACCATCGAAGTCCCCGACCCCGGCTTCGTCCACGACCTCGATGCCATGGCCGCCGCCATCACGCCGAACACCAAAGAAATCTTCATCGCCAACCCCAACAACCCCACCGGCACCCTCGTCACCCAGGAGCAGATCGACCGCTTCATGGACAAGGTCCCACCCCACGTCATCGTCGTCTTCGACGAAGCCTACTACGAATTCGTCGACAATCCCCCCGACACCTTGAAGTATGTCCGCGCTGGCCGCAACGTCGTCGTCCTCCGCACCTTTTCCAAAATCCAGGGCCTCGCCGGCCTCCGCATCGGCTACGGCCTCGGCCCGCCCGAACTCATCGAAATCCTCCAGCGCACCCGCCAACCCTTCAACACCAACGCCCTCGCCCAAGCCGCCGCCCTCGCCGGCCTACTCGATGACGACCACCAGGCCAAAACCAAAGCCATCACCGACGAAGGCCGCACCTACCTCCAGGACCAATTCGCCGCCATGGGCCTCGAATACGTCCCCAGCTTCGCCAACTTCGTCCTCGTCAAAGTCGGCGACGGCAACGCCGTCTTCAAAGCCATGATGCAGCAGGGCATCATCATCCGCGCCATGGCCGCCTACAAACTCCCCGAATGGGTCCGCATCTCCATCGGCACCATGCCCCAAAACCACCGCTGCATCGAAGTCCTCAAACAAGTTCTAACCCAACCCACCTAATCGTCCTCCTCCTCGTCCTCCTCCTCGACCGCCCCCCCCTCCGCACTTCAGCGCCCCCGTTCGTTGTTCACGCTTCAGCGTGCCCCCATCCACCCATTCGTGTCCTTCGTGCCATTCGTGGTCCTCCCCCTCTGCGCCTCTCCCACCTCCGCGCCCCGAGAGCAGAGAACAGAGAACAGAGAACAAAATCTCAACTGCAAATCCCCACCGTCCGCCTCAACAACGCCAGCTTATCCAGTCGATTCGAAATAAACTCCTACCTCAGGAAAAAACACAACCCCAAGTGCTAAGTTGACCAGACGCCGCGACCAAGCTTGGCAGACGAGGGTCTTGCAACCCACAGTTGCAAATCCAATTCTCGGTGACGATAGAAATGGCATGATACCACGCCCCTCACTTGTCGAGCACCGGATTGGTCGCCGCTGGAGTCCTGACCCAACGTGGAAAAAGTGGATCCCTGTCTCATTGAGTTGCGCGCTTGGAATTCTGTTCTCGTGGGGCCCTGTTTCAGCCAGCGAATTCAACCCCCGTGACCTCGACCTGCCCGGCACCGAGCGCCCTGTGGAGGTGAAGGCCTCATTCCATCTTCTGGATCTCCTAAATATTGATGAGGAGGCCGAAACGTTTGAGTTCTCCGGGGTCATGACCTTGGTCTGGAGAGATGAACGGCAGGCGTTTGATCCAGCCAAGGCAGGTGTGGCCCAGAAGCTTTATCACGGCCACTTCCAGTTCGATGAACTGTCGCCCTCCTGGTATCCGCAGGTCATCCTCGCAAACGCCTCCCAAGTTCCGGAGACACAGGGAGTGCTCCTTCGCGTGGCGCCAGACGGCACCTGCACCCTCACTCAGGATCTCCATGCCGTAGCACGAAAGGAACTGCAACTGCGCCGCTACCCTTTTGACAAACAGCGACTGGAGGCAGCCTTTCAAATCCTCGGTTTCGACCACTCCGAAGTCACCCTCAATAGTGCCGTCGATCCCGTCTCCGCAGACCTTGCCGCCATCCGAGTGCCCCAGTGGCATCTCGATTCCGTTTCTGGTGGCTTTCGTGAAATCCATGCGCCTTACCAAACCGGCACCGGAAAAGCGGCCTCCTTTGTCCTCAGCTTGGAGGTCAGCCGCCAGTCCTTCTTTGTGGTGCGGCTCGTCTTCTTTCCGCTTCTGATCGTTGTCGGCCTCTCTTGGTGCGTCTTCTGGATGGACCGGTCATCCCTTGCTGACCGCATGAGCGTCACCTTCGTCGGCCTACTGACCGCTGTGGCCTACCAGGCCATGCTTGGCGACATCATGCCCCACATCTCCTATGTCACTTTTATCAATGCCTTCATCAGCCTGAGCTTCCTATTGATGAGCGCGACGGCGATGGTCAATCTTAAGGTCTGCCTTTGCGATAGAAGTGGAAATCACGATTTAGGAGATCGGATCGACCGGAACTGCCGCTGGATGTTTCCCTCCGCCTATCTCGCACTCATCCTCTTGGCCCTCGTCGCCACGTTCTTTATCCTCTAATCTGCCTCTCCCCTCTGCGCAAAGCGAACCCCGAGCAAAACAAGCTCTTCGAAGCTTCAGCAAAGAACGCCCCCCTTTCCCCACTTTCGAAGTTCAGCGTTCAACGTTCCTCCCCTCAACTGCAAATCCCCACCGCCTGCCTCAACGACGCCAGCTTGTCCTCCCGCTTCGGAACAAACTCCTGCCCCAGGAACCCCGCATACCCCGTCCCGTTGATCGCCTTCACGATCGCCGCATAGTTCAGTTCCTGCGTCTCATCGATCTCCGCCCGCCCCGGCACCCCACCCGTGTGGTAGTGACTGAAGAATGCATGGTTCGCCTGAATCGTCGCGATCACATCCCCCTCCATGATCTGCATGTGATAGATGTCATACAGCAGCTTGAAATGCTCTGAGCCCAGCCGCTTGCAAAGCGCCACACCCCACGCGCTGTGGTCACACATGTAGTCCTTGTGGTTCACCTTGCTGTTCAGCAACTCCATCGTCAGCGTCACCCCCAACTTCTCCGCAAGCGGCAT
>CANETF010000282.1 GCA_947440575.1 Verrucomicrobiaceae bacterium | reverse complement strand
TCCTCGGAAGGCAGACCGAGTTTGAAGCGGGTTTCGAAGTAGGCTGGGTGCATTGATAGTGAAGTCATTCCTGGCCGGTTGACCGCCAGTGCCTGGCCGTAGTCAGCAGTAGATTGGGGGAGGAAGCCGGAGACCTTTTGCTCGCTTGAGCCTGAGTGCCTTTGCCGAAAACTGGTGGCGCGGCTGTCATGCGGTGGCGTTGAAGGTAACCTCAAACTTGCGGACGGCTCGCATGATTTCGTCGAAGTCGGGAGCGTCGCCGAAGAACATGGGTCCGAGCATGGCCTGGTAGTCGGAGCGCCAGTTGGACAGGTGGCCCATCGGTGGGGCAAGCCGGAAGGTGCCGGGTTTGTGAGTCGTGTAGTCCACCCAGACGTAACGGAAGAAGATTTCCCGGTGCTCGGCAACGCGCTGGAAGAGGGCGGTATTCGCCAGCGCAGACTCGCCAACTCCCGCCCGGAGCAGGCACCAGAGGTCGTAGTAATGCCGGGCCATGCGGAGCTTTCGCGGTTTGTTGGCAGGACGGAAGGTCTCTTCGTGGAGCAAGCAGGCCTTCTCCCAGAAGGTACGTTCAACAGCGAGGACGCGGACGGAAAAAGTGCCCTCCGGCATCAACTGCGGGAATCGTTCCGCAACATAGGGCTGGATGGGGCGATCCTCGTGCGGCCAGTCGTCGGACCGGGCACCGAGTTCGATTTTGACGACAGGTTTGATGTAGCCCGCCTCATTTTCAAAAGCGGATGGATAATGCAGCAGGAGGCACTGGCCATCGGGCATGTCCGGATCCACTTCCAGCTTCCAGTTCGAGTCGCCCAAGGCATTTGCAAGGCGGGCGGTGAGCGCGGGTTGCAAGGCACCCTGAACCCATTGCCGGCTCGCTGTCATGAGTGCTTCAAGACGCGCTTTGCGCTGCTTGTTGCTGGGTGCCTTGTCCGGCGTGGCGTCGCCGCCAAAGCCAAGAACTTCCTTGTCCACAATGAGGTCAATGTCCTCGGAGAAGCGATGAATGAGCTTCCACGCCTTGGAGAGAGAAGTGCCGCCTTTGAAGGTCAGGTGCTCGCCGATAGCGGGCAGACTGAATAGTTCGCGCAGCGTCCAGCAGACCCAGAAGTCTTTCTCGACGCTGGCGGCATCCAGTCCCATGTCGGTTTGAACCGCCTCGCAACTGAGGCGGCGTTCGGAGTTGTCCAATTGCAAGAAAGCATTCACGAGGCGTTCTTTGGTTGAGCCGCGATGCGGCGAAAAATATCCACGATCCAAGCCGGAGCGCAGGATGCATCGGCGAGCAAAGCGTCGCGGTCGGATCGGGAAAGGTTGCGCCTGAGCCTCGCGACGATGTCGTCGTCAACGAAGCGTTTGCCGATCCAGCGCAGGGCGAGAATGACCTGGGCGCTCCGAGGATTTTTCGCCGAGACGAAGCGCGGCGAAACATGACGGAGAATGAGCTCTCTTTTTCCCTGTTTGATTCGGCGGCTTTGGCCCGTGGTCAAGAGCATCGGACGCATGGGAACCTGATCCGTAAGACCCAAGGCATTGGCGGCATGGGCACCTGTTGGCAAAATACGCGAGTTATCCTTGCGACTGAGCGCGGCGTGGAGGGCGGAGGAATCCGGCCCCAACACACCCAGCAGAGGGTGCGTTGTTGGCACATGATAAAGTCCGCGGCCCGCCCGCCGCAAAAGTCCAGACTTACAATTGCGAGAGAGCGCTTGGTCCACGGCGGCTCGGGAACCGATGTCGAGGAAATCCGCAGGTGTCCAGACATGACCTCCCGGCCCGGACCGGATGCGGTCGAGGATGGCTGCGTCAATGGAACCAGCGTGCTTGTTCATGATTTCGTCAGAAATAAGAACTGTTTTTCTGACAAAAGCAAGGCCGATTCCGACTTTACTCGGAGACGGGATTTCAGCAATCGGCTCATTTCATGACGAGTTGATCGAGCTTCAAATCGCCCCGCTGCCAGCGCTTGGCCATCTTCAGGAGTTCTGCGGGGACGAGTTCGGCGACCTCCTGCTCGTTCGGGCTGGAGGCGCCGCTCATGGCCTCGCGGATCAAGCGTATGAGGAGCTGGCCTTTGAGCGACATGCCGGAGCGGGCGGCTTCCAAGAGGAAGTCATCAATCACATCCTGGTCGTCCGGGTGCATGCGGGCGATGGCGGCGGTGACCGGATGGGGCTTGCCGATCAGGAGCTGGTAGCGGGCCAAGCCGATCCAGGCGGCGTTTTCGCTGGGGTAATCGAGCGTGCCATCGGCCATCTGCTGGACGAGGCCTTCGCGCACAGGATTGGGGATCGTGATGGATTTCTTGGAAGAACGGGCCATGGCGGCGGATTGGTTTAGCGGTTGAAAAAGTTAAGGGGGAGGGGTTCCTGCGGGAACCCATCGGGAATCCCTCGCAAAGTTTGCACGAACTTCAAAAACTGTTCAAGTGTGCAGTTATGTGGATGCAACTTTTTCTCCCCCGCGAAACCATCGCCAAGATTCAAAAACTCGATCAAATCGTTCTTGACGGGTCTAAGACACCTGTTAAGATCCTCGACATGCCCGGCCAACGTCACCCCGACAAGACCACCCTCTCGGTCTATCTGCCTCGGACGCTCATGCAGCGTCTGCGGCGTCTGGCGGCCGACCGGCGGCAAACCGTGACGCAAGTGATTGAGAACTTCGTCACGGACCAGACCCGCGACGTGGTGCTCCTGCCGGAGGACTACGAGCAGGTGGCTGAGGAAACCCGGCGGGCCATGCAGGGCAGGGGAGCGAATTCCAAAGCCAAGACCGACTGATTTTTCGGTGCGCCAGGTCTAAGACACCTAGCCTGTTGCGCAACAACCTTTCACGATACCGACACCCTCAACATCCAAGGTCTAAGACACCCGCCATTTGACACCACGCCTCAAACGAAACCCGAACCCCGCACAAACCTCATGCCCAAACTCCTCCCCCATCCCCGCGTCATCACCCTGGCCGATGTTTACCGGCTCCTGGGCCGCCAAACGGCCGACGACGCCATCAAACACGGCTGGCTGAAGCCGTGCTGCCTCAAGGACGTGCCGCGCGGTCCGCAACGCCGCCTCTACGCCTTGGCTGACATCCACCGCGTCGAAGACCGCCTCCTTTCCGGGGAATACCCCGGTCAACCCAAACCCTGAATCCCACACCTCCATGAAAACTCAGAACCAGAACATCATAAATCCGCAACTTGCGGATAGCTCAAGACCACCCCTGCGCCTGCGATCCCCCAATCATTCGAAGCCCAGCAGCTCACTGCTCTTGGTGGGCATCGCCATCGGCTGGCTCCTCCACTCTGCATTCCAGCATCTCACCCAAATCCAAACCACCATCCCATGAAAACCACCCTGCAATCCATGATCCGTCGCGGGCGCATCACACGTCCTCAAAAATCTGCTATCTATGGCCCAGAAGGCGTCGGTAAAACGACGCTCGCATCGCAAGCTCCCAATCCCGTGTTTCTCGACACTGAGGGCGGCACCGACCATCTCGATGTGGCCCGTCTCACTGCTGAAAAGTGGGAGTACATCCTCGCCATCATCAACCAGCTCGCCACTGAGCCGCATGAGTTTCGAACGCTCGTGATCGACACGATCGACTGGCTGGAAAAACGTCTCGCGGAGTATGTCTGCCGCCGCGCCAACAAGGAGAGCATCGAGGACTTCGGCTACGGTAAGGGACACGTCATCGTGGCGGAAGAGATGGCCAAATTCCTGGCTAGCCTCGATGTGCTGCTGAAACGCGGGATGCACATCATCCTACTGGCACACTCGACGGTGAAGAAGTTTGAGATGCCGGATGCCGCCGGCAGCTACGACCGGTTTGAACTCAAACTCAGCAAGCAGGTGGCGCCTCTCATCAAGGAATGGGCCGACCTGGTGCTCTTCTGCAATTATGTCACCCGCGTTGCTGAGAATGATCAGGGTAAGCGTCGGGGCGTGGGTGGTCGCGAGCGCGTCCTGCACACGACGCACACGGCCGCCTGGGATGCCAAGAACCGTCATGGCCTGGAGGAGAAACTTCCATTCACCTACGAAGCCATTGCGAAGGTGTTTGGTGAGACGCTTCCGCTCCCGGTTGCCGTCAACGAACCTTCCATCGGCGAAAAACTCGCCGGGCTGGTCAAGGGCCGCGAGTCGGATGCCAAAGCCTTCCTCATCGCACGCGGCCAGCTCAAGAAAAACGGCAGCTTCGATGACCTCAACCCTGAATACGCAGCACGCATTCTTGGCAACCCAATCGGGTTCCTTGAAGCCGTGGAGAAATTCAACGCGGAGGTCAGCCCACTCGTATGAGCACATCCTTGCGTCCCTCCAATCTTCCCAAGTTGGCGGTTTGTCCTTGCTATGAATCGCACCAAAACGCTGGCTCCGCCGCTGCGCGCGGCAGTTCGCTCGACACGATCTTCCGCGCCCGCATGGCCGGTGATCCCGCTCCGCTCGATCTTGTGCATCCTCCCACGGAGGACGATCTAGCCGCCGTCGAATGGGCCGTGACAATGATCACCGCACTCTCCAGCGGCGCGCCTATCCTCACGCGTGAAGATGAGTGCCGCGTCGCGGTGCCCGGCTTCGATCACATCGGCACGGCGGACGCCATCATGCCCGAACGTCTTGCTCATGCAGATCTGAAAACCGGCCAGAAGCGCAACTACCGCGAGCAGATGGCGGCCTACGCGCTCGGTCTGATGGAACAGCACTTCGCCTCCGAATGGACCGCGCATCTGCTCTTCTGCGACCAGCGGGAGGTGGTCACACATCGGTTCACCTTCGAGGAAGCGCACCAGATCGTGGCTACGGTGGTAGCCTCCTGGAGCAATCCGGACAAGCAACCCACGATCTGCGACTACTGCAACTGGTGCGCGAAAGCCGACACTTGTTCGGCGCGACTCACACTCGCCGCGCAGGCCGTCTCCACCACTGAGCCTGCGTTCAACTTCGAGGCCGTACTTGCCGATAATAACAATCTGGGACGGTTCCTCACCGCCTGTCATGTGCTCGATGCGTTTCGCGAAAAAGCGGAGACCACCGCCAAGCAACGGTTGCAGGCCGGTGCCACGATCCCCGGCTGGAAGCTCACCAGCCGGCGCGGCTCGCAGTTCATCCGTCACGAGGACGTGGCCACCTGCGTCGAACGCTTCGGACTGAACCAGGTGCTCGCCAGCTACGGCAACATGTCGGTCTCGAAGCTCCGCGAACTCTGGGAGCGCAGCACCGACGCGCCATTCCCGGAAGAACTCATCAAGCACGGCCCAGCCACCGTCTCGCTGCGTGCAGCCTCAACTCAACTTTCCACTCAACCCAAAACCAAATAACCCCAAGCAAATTATGCCT
>CANETF010000281.1 GCA_947440575.1 Verrucomicrobiaceae bacterium | reverse complement strand
CTGAGCAGTCAATCCCCACCGCCTCCTCCGACACCGCCGCATCCAAAAGCCTCCGCTTCTCCAAAGTATACACATCCCCCGCCACCATCCCCTTTGCCAATCCCCGATCAAACGCCTCCACCGTCGAAAACCCACCCCACTGATACGGCACCCCCTCGTTCCACTGCCCCGGCACCCACCACCCCGGCACCGCACCCGGCTTTTGATAACTCACATCCGGCGTATCCACCCGCACGCCAGTCCCATCGAATCCATGCCTCACATTCGCCACCGACGGCAGCCATCGATGCGTACGATACGCCTCCGCCCGCTCCATCACCTCCGCCCTCGTCACCTTCGGCAACCCTCCTCGCTCCGCACTCTTCGGCCCCGCACACCCCATCAACCCACCAACTAGCACCACCCAGAACCACCCCCTCACCATCACCCATCCTCCTCCTTCACTGGCGGCAGTAGGTCCTCCCTCGCCAGCAAATCCGTCACATTCAAAAGCAACAACTCTCCCTTCGACGTCCGGCACACCTCCCCCAGATACGGCGTCATCCGGTCCATCTCCGCCACCGCCGCATGCACCAGCGCCGCCAAAATCGCCTCATCGCACCGGTGCACTGGAAACACATTCGTCACCCGGAAATAAACCTCCCCCGCATCCCAATCCATCTCAAAATTCCCCAGCGTCAGTTGCTGGTTAGTCCGCATCAAAAGCTCCGCCACCTTCGCCCGATGCGTCGCCGGAAAGGGAAACGACGCCCGCGACACCACACTCACCATCCCCGCATCTCCAAACACCTGCGTATGCAGCAAAACCTTCCCATGATGCGCCTCAAAATCCGCCTCCAAAACCTCGCGACCTGAAACCTCTCGGTAGTGCCATCCCCGTGACTTGAATGCCTGCAAAGTGGCGGCGTAAAGAACAGACATTCAGACGATAGAAAAAGCTCTCGGGTGAACCTCAATGAGGTGGTCGGGGCGGCGAGATTCGAACTCACGACTTCTTGCTCCCAAAGCAAGCGCTCTACCAGGCTGAGCTACGCCCCGCCAAACGCGGGACGGTGATCATGCCGTCTTTTTCACCAGACGCAACAAAAGAAAACGACTTTGCAAAATCCCCTCATCCTATCCTGTCAATCCCGCCCATCCTGCAATCCTGTCTCCCCACCCTCCTCTCAAAAAAAAGGCCCGGATGCCAAACACATCCGGGCCCCATCAAAACTTCCCGCAAACCCTACTCCGCCACGGGCTTCGCCCCCTCCTTGAAGCAATACAAATGGGTCTCCGTCGCAATGAACAACGCCCCATTCGCCGCCACCACCGATCCCTTCAACGGCGCCGAAAACTCCACCTGCCCCAGCAACTTCTTCTCCTTGCCCTCAGCCAGGATGAACAGCTCACCCTCTTCATTGCCAATGTAAATCTTGCCATCCGCCAGCAGCGGGTTCGCCCAGATGTGCCCCAGCGTGTCATGCCTCCAATACTCCTTGCCCGTCTTTGCATCCAGACAGAACACCCGGCCAGTGTAGTCCGCCGTGTAAAGCAACCCATCCTTCACCGCTGGTGTGCTGATGCTCCGCTCAATGTCCTTGAACGTCCACAAAGCTTTCCCTGTGATGTCACCGTCCGCCTTCGATGGATCAATGCAGGACAGCATCCCCACCCCTTCACCGTGCTCCGGATCCTGACCGATCGCCACATACAGCAACCCGTCGGCAATCACCGGCGTCGCAATGCACTCGCTCGGCCCGTCGAACTCCGCATACTTCATCTTCTCACCCGCCTCGTTCTTCCGATACTCCGGCGGATTCGCATCATACGTCCACTTGATCGGCAACTCATAGATGTCGTCATCAATCTTCTCCCGCTCCGCCGCCGCTCCCAAACCATAGGCAAACCCGTCTCCAGCCGCAAAGAACACCATCGGCTTCCCTGCCACCATGCCGTAACTCGGCGATGACCAGGAACAATGCAGCACCCGCTCACTCACCACCGGTGCCATCTCCGCCTCATACTCTCCCGTCTCCGCATCCAAACACACAAAGCTAGGTGCCGTCGGAGCCGGAATGTTGATGTGACTGTAGTCCACTCCGTTCGAGGTCGAAACATACACCTTCCCATCCACCACCAAGGCATAGCTGGAAGCGATGTTGTGAGGAAACACCCCCAACTCCTTGCGCAGGTCATACACCCAAATCACATCCGCATCCTTTTCACCCGGCTCCACCGGCTTGATCGTTCCATCCTTTCCTGGAGACGCCAAATACTTCGCCTCATCCGTCATCCCCTGATTGCCGTCCGCCAATCCATTGACGTCCAGACAAAGCACCTCACACCGGTTCGTGATCACATAACCCCGATTGCCCACAATCGTTGGTGCCGAGCACATCCCCAAAAACTCCCAGTCCGACACCTTACCCGCCCCAAGCTTCGGCGAGCACAACTGCCACAAAAACTTACCGGTGTACTCATCGAACGACATCACCACCCCACGGTCGCCAATGTGCTTCTCATCGCGCGGAAACTCATTGTTCGTTCCCACAAACACCTTCCCACCCGCAATGCTCGGCGTCCCATAACTCTGCCCACCCAACTTCGCCACCCACGCCACATTCTTCGTCGTCGCCAAGTCGATCTCATCCGAACCCGCCTTCTTCTTCCCGGGCTCCAACTCCACCGGCAATCCCTTCTCTTCAGAGATCATGTTCCGAGCCGCCGTCCCGCCCCAGGTCGGCCAATCAGCAGCCTGAACACAAACGGACGAGGCAGCCATCACGGCGGCCAATGCAACTTTTTTCGAGGTAAACGTAGTCATAATTAATCGGTTCAAAAAGCGGGTGAGTAGTGAGGGAAACGTTACGGATTCGGCGTGACTGACAGGTTGTCCAGATAAACACGCTGCTGGTTTTGCGGCGTGAATCCAAAAATCCCGGGTGACCCCGACTGATGCACAATCTCCGTCGGCGCTTCCAAGGTCCACGCCTCAGGCTCGGCTTGCCCCTTCTCCCACACCTTCGCATACACTACGCCCTTGCCACCGCCATTGTCCTTCACCGATGTCTTCAGCGTATACCACTTCTTCGGCTCAATCTTCATCGGCACAAACCGCACAAACCGCTCAAAGTTCGAGCTGATCTCCAACTGATTCGCGTTCCCCTTCAGCACAATCGCATAGCGCTGATTGATCAATCCCACGTCCGACTTCACCCGGCGATTCCCATCCGTCATCACGTCCGCCTGCAGCGTGTAATCCTTCATGTCCGCCGTCCCAAGGAACACCGTCGCGCGTTGGAAAATCAACTTGTCGAACGTCTTCGCAAACACCTTCTCCCCGTCCAGTTCACGCACATCAAACTTAAACCGCGCACCATTCCAAGCCAGCGGCGGATACGCAAACTTCACCCCTTCATCCGGCTGAGTCTCGTTCAACTCGAACGCATTGAAATCCTGCTTGAACGGCGCCTTCATCAGCAACCGACCCCGGAACGTTCCACTGATCCCGTCCGCTGTCGCCTTGAACGCCCCAGCTGAAGGTTTGACATTCGCCACCACTTCACCCGCCTCACTGATCGTCGCATCCATCGTCGCCTTCACCTTCGCTGTCGGCGGAATGAACGTCTCAATTTTCGCTCCCTTCACTTCCGCAATCGGCATCCCAAAAGCATCCACACTCCGCACCCGGAACGCCCGCTTCTCCCCGGGGAACACCACAAACTCCGCCGGAATCACCTGCAACGCCGCAGGCGCACCCGCCGCCGGAATGTTCGCCACCGGTGCCGCATCCACCTTCATGCCTGTGTGCTGAATCTTGAAGCGATAAAGGCTCTCCGTCGTGTGCACCAAAACGTGCCCGTTCACCACCATCGCCGCTCCAATACAATTCCCTTTCAACTGCAAACTCTGCACCACCTCACCCTTGTCTGCCTTCAGTACAAACAGCTTCCCTTCCATCAGCGGCGCATACAGGTAACCATCCGCATAAACCAAGCTGGAGTGCGTGTTCCCGTTGGAAACCTTCGCTGTCCACTCGACCACCCCTGTCTTCGCACTCACCGCCTGCACCGCTCCGCCATCGGTGATTTGATACACCGTGTCCCCCACCAGCACCGGCGAACTCGATGCCGCGCCCAAATCATTCCGCCAGAGTTCCTGCGCCTTCCACGGCTCCAACCCGCCCATCACCTCAGGATCCACCATGATCTGCTCCTTGCCAAACTTCTCCGGCAACTTCACCGCGATCATCCGACCCCGCTCCGTCGTGTCCACGTTCTCGTCCCCGTGAATCGAAATCAGCTTGTCCCCATTGTGAATCAACACCGAAGCATTGATCCCCACTTTGCACGCCTTGAACCGCCACAACGGCTTCCCGTTCCGCGCGTTGATGCACACAATGTTTCCGCAACCCGTCGTTGCATAAAACACCCGCTGCCCATCGCGAGTCTCAAAATACGGTGTCGAAAACGAACTGTCCGTCGGTGGAATCGTCCCTGGCGTGCATGACCACACCATCTCGCCCGTCTTCTTGTCAAACCCGTAAAAGCGATCCGCCGCAGGGCCATCCGCCCCCCAGTTCGCCGTGATCCCGCGCACGATCACCAAATCCCCTTCAATCGCCACGCAACCCACCTTCGAGTTCGGAAACGTCAACCGCCCAAAATCTTCCATCATCGAGTGCCGGAAAATCTCTTTCCCATCCAAATCCCAACATCCAAACACCCCATACGCCGTGATCACATAAACCAACCGCGTCTCAGGATCCACCGTCGCCGAACCGATCGCATATCGGTTGTACACCGTGTCCGAAATGAAGTCCTTGATCTCCACTTCCCAAAGTTTCTTCCCCGTCTTCTCATCCAGACAGGTCAGCAACTCAATCAACTCCTCCTTCTCTCCCTTGTAGCCAAAACTGAACACCCGACCATCAAACACCACCGGACAGCCCCGGCTACGTGTCTCATGCGTCCAAACCGGCGTCTCATTCACCTTGCCCGCCGCACCCTCGTAGTGCTCCAAACTCACCCCCGTCTGCAATGGCCCCCGCCAGGATGGCCAATCATTGGCCTGCACTGCGGCGCCAAAAAGCGCCAACGAAAGGGACAAACGGAACAAGGGGGCAGTAGTCATGGGGTTGGAAAACAGTCGAATGGAAACGTCGGCAGAACCCCAAATGCTTCAACCACTTTCTCCACCACCTCAATTTCCCCCAAAAGCCCCCACCTCATCTCCGCGTGACGCCCCCTCCCCCTCACCTCAACGGCCGCCGCCCATTCATCGCCTGATACAACGTCAACTCATCCGCATGATCCAACGCCCCGCCCGCCGGCAACCCCTGCGCCAACCGACTCACCGCCACCCCGCTCCCCGCCAACACATCCGCCAAATACCCCG
>CANETF010000280.1 GCA_947440575.1 Verrucomicrobiaceae bacterium | reverse complement strand
GAGCGCAGGAGGCGACAGGCGGCAAGGGCCTCCAACCAGCCTTTTTCTTCGACCCCGCGAGCGACCATGCCGATGTGGACGAGGGCGTCAGAAGGCGGGGGAGTGGTGGGGGTGCGGGAGGGTGCGGGAGGCAGGGAGCCGTAGGGGATGACGCGGCGGATGATGGCGGGGTGCCAGGGGAGGGTTTGGCTAAACGAAGCGTTGGCGTGGCAGGGGTGGACGAGGGCGGTGAGGCGATCGAAGATGGGTTGAGCGTGGGGGTGCTCAGCGGGAGGGAGGAAGGCGTAGTGGCCGTGGTCGCTTTCGACGATGGGGAGGGTGTCTTTGGCGAAGGCGGCGCAGGCGTATTGGGAAGCCAGGTAGAGATGGGTGTTGACCAGATGGAACTGGTGGCGGCGATGGAGGCGGCGGATGAGGGATTGATTGAGGCGGAGTTCGATGTCGATGTGGGGCCACTTGTTGCGGATGAGCTGGCGGCATTTGTAGAAGAGCCAGTAGGCGGACTCATTGAGGTGGGGGGCGCTGGTGAGGGGGATGTCTGCGAGGCGAGAGCGCATGCCGCGGTCCGCGAAGGCGAGGCAGGGGATGAAGCAGCGGACGTCATGATGGGCGGCGAGAGCGAGAGCGAGATTGACGAAGAATTTCTCGGCCCCGCCGGCGGGAAGGCTGTGGATGGTGAGCAGGAGGCGCCGGGACCGGTGAGGGTTCATGCGGCGGAGAGTTGGGAGTAGAGGGCGCGAGTCTGGCGGGCGACGACAGGCCAGGCGAGGGACTCGGCATGCGGGCGAGCGTGTTTTGCGAGGTGGGAGAGGCGGGCGGGATCGCGAAGGAACGAGTGGATGGTGTCGATGACTGTGGGGGCGGAAGACGGAGGGAGGAGATGGGAGCAGGCGGGTGAGAGGTATTCAGGGATGCCGCCGATCTGAGTGGCGATGACGGGGAGACCGCAGGCGAGGGCTTCCAGGAGGACGTTGTTGGCGGTGGCGGAGGTGGCGAGATGGAGGAGGGCGTGCGAGGACTGGTAGGCGAGAAGGAGTTCGGAGTCCGGGATGCCGCTGCGATAGGTGACGTGGGGCAGGCCGGCGAAGGTGGGCTTTTCGGAAGCGGGGCCGATGATGTCGAAGAGGACATCGGTGCGATTTTGGAAGGCCAAAGCGGTGGCGTGGAGGGTGGTGAAGTCGCGACCCGTGGCACCAACGGCGAGGAGGCGGAGAGGGGAGGCGGGGCCGATGGGGGCGGGCGGTGTGAGAGGGGGGCGGAAGAACGTGGTGTCGATGCCGTGGGGGATGACGTGGAGGCGATCTGGCGGGACGCCTTGGGCGAGGAACCAGTCCTGCTGAACGGCGCTCATGAGGATGATGGCGTCGAATCGGCGGAGGCTGCGGGGGCGGCGGATGATTTCGGGCAACTGATGGTGGGGCTGGTGGAAGGTGCCGACCCAGCGGATGCCGGAAGGTTTGGGGAAGAGATCGAGGAAGGCGAAGTCGCGGTCACACCAGAGGTAGTGGATGATGCCTTGGAAGCCGGCTTTGACGCGGCGGCGGACGAGGCGGTCGACTGTGAAGCTGCCACCAACGCACCAGCGGGAGAAGGCGGAGCGGCGGAGGAGTCGGGTGAGGAGGAGGGGGGCGGGGGAGGTGGGATTGGCACGGGGGGCGGTGAGGCGCTCACCGGGGAGGTCATCGGCGATGATGTGGTAGCCGGAACGGGAGGCGAGGAGGGAATCCTGGGTCCAGGCGAGGAGGGTGGGGGAGGCGGCTGGGCCGCCGGAGATGGGAGATGGGGGAGTGATGGTTCTTTGTTCTCTGTTCTCTGTTCTCTGTTCTCTGTTCTCTGTTCTCTGTTCTCTGTTCTCTGTTCTCTGTTCTCTGTGCGCGGTTTGGTATTGGGAGACTGGCAGAAAAATGGGGGGCAGTGGAGAGTGGCACGCAGAGGTGCAGAGTGAGAGGGAGGCGCGGAGAGGGGAGGGGCGACTGTTGAGGGCGGAGGAGGCGGGGCGGAAACTTTGAACGTTGAGCTTTGAACGTTGAGCTTTGAAAGAGGAACAGGGGGTAGGTTACGGGGATAGGGACTTGATTTTGGTGGCGGGGTTGCCGCGCACTACGGTGTGGTCAGGGACGCTTGAGGTGACGATGCTGCCGGCGCTGACGACACTGCCTTGGCCGACTTCGACGCCGGGGGCGATGAAGGCTTGGGCGGCGATCCAGGAGCCTTGGCGGAGGGTGATGGGGCGGGTGATGAGGTCGAAGGTTTCTTTTTTGTAGTCGTGCGAACCGGTGCAGAGGAAGGTGCGTTGGGAGATGCAGACGTGGGACTCGATGGTGACTTGGGCGAGGCTCAAGATCATGACGTCCTCACCGATCCAAACGTGGTCGCCGATGTGGAGGTGCCAAGGGAAGGAGATGTTCACGTTGGCCCGGATGACGACGCCTTGACCGATCTGGGCGCCGAATAAGCGCAGGAGGGTGGAACGGAAGGAGGGGGGCCACGGGAGGGTGGTTTGGAAGAACAGCCATTTGATGGCGAGCCAAGCGGCTTCTTTGGGGCGAGAGGCGCCGCGGTCGAATTCGTCGTTGGCGAATTTTGAGAGGTCCATGGGGATGGAGGTGTGTTCTGTTCTCTGGTCGTTTATTGGGAGACTGGCAGAAAAATGGGGGGCAGAAAGAAGGGGGGGACTAGGTTGCGGATTGACGAGGCCCGCCGGCCTCGCCCTGCGGGCTACCTTCGGTAGTTTGCCTTCGGCTACCTCCGCTGCGTTCCGGTTGTCTCGCTCCGCTCGGCTGTGGAGAGTGGAGAGTGGAGAGTGGCGTTTTTGGCTGAAGCGTCAGAGGGTTGCTTTGCAAGAGGGTTGCTGACCGAAAGGGGTGCCGGGATCTTTTGAAATCGAAAGATAATCATTCGGGCATGCTACCGCCCTTGGTTGCGAAGCAAGCAACCTACTGCGGGTGGGACATGAACGGGAGAATCCCAAATTGAAAGGTCAGGTTAGCGGGAGGTGTGCGTATGGAAAGGACTAAGTTGTGTTGAAATCGTTTCTTTGTTTTGGCGTTTGGCGGGGTTTTTCACTTGATCTGGGGATTGGGGCGTGGTCATCTCTGCGCCTCATGAAGAAAGCTTTGATTACTGGGATCACGGGGCAGGATGGGTCTTACCTGGCGGAGTTGCTGCTGGAGAAGGGGTATGAGGTGCATGGGATCATCCGTCGGTCGTCGACCTTTAATACCTCCCGGATTGATCATTTGTATCAGGATCCGCATGCTTCCGGGGCGCGGTTGTTTTTGCATTATGGGGATTTGATGGATTCGGTGGCGCTGGTGAAGTTGCTGTATGATCTGAAGCCGGATGAGGTGTACAACCTGGGGGCGCAGAGCCATGTGCGGGTGTCTTTTGATGTGCCGGAGACGACGGGGGACATTGACGGGCTGGGGACGTTGCGGATTTTGGAGGCGATTCGGGAGACGGGTCTGATCGAGAAGGTGCGGTTTTATCAGGCGAGTTCGTCGGAGATGTACGGGAAGGTGCAGGAGGTGCCGCAGACGGAGACGACGCCGTTCTGGCCGCGGTCGCCGTATGGTTGCGCGAAGGTGTTCGCCTACTGGCTGACGGTGAACTATCGGGAGAGCTACGGGCTGCACGCGAGCAACGGGATTTTGTTCAACCATGAGAGTCCGCGTCGGGGAGAGACGTTTGTGACGCGGAAGATCACGCGGGCGGCGACACGGATCAAACTGGGCCTGCAGAAGGATCTGTATTTGGGCAATTTGGATGCGAAGCGGGACTGGGGTTTCGCTAAGGATTATGTGGAGATGATGTGGATGATGCTGCAGCAGGAGACGCCGGATGATTATGTGGTGGCGACGGGGGAGACGCACAGTGTGCGGGAGTTTGTGGAGGAGACGTTTGCGTGCCTGGATCTGGACTGGAAGGATCACCTGAAATATGACGCGCGCTATGAGCGGCCTGCGGAAGTGGAGCTGCTTATTGGGGATCCGGCGAAGGCGAAGAAGCAGCTGGGCTGGGTGCCGAAGGTGACCTTCAAGGAATTGGTGAAGATCATGGTGGAGGCGGATTTGGAGTTGGCGAAGCGGGAGGCGAGGATGTTGGGGTAGGGGGGATTTGGGATTGCGGATTTCGGAATGCGGATTGACGAGGCCCGCCGGCCTCGCTCTGAGGGCAGCCTGTGGCTGTTTTTCTCGCTACTCCCGGCTGCGGAATGCGGGGCACGCAGAGGCGCGGAGTGAGAGGGAGGCGCGGAGAGGAGAGAATGTGGAGGAGGGGAGGCTAAGAGCGAAAGGGGTTTGCTTCCGGCAGCAGGCTGCCCGAACGGGAAAGCGGCAGCGGGCTGCCGCAGTCCAAGGGGGGCGTCCGGTAAGAGGTGAGTTGAGGGCGAAAGGGGTTTGCTCCCGGCAGCAGGCTGCCCTGGCCGGAAAGCGGCAGCAGGCTGCCGCAGTCCAAGGAGGGGGGCGTCTGGTAAGGGGTGAGTTGAGAGCGAAAGGGGGGTTGCTCCCGGCAGCAGGCTGCCTGAACGGGAAAGCGGCAGCGGGCTGCCGCAGTCCAAGGGGGAGACCTGACGTGAGGGGGAAGTGTTTTTTGGGGTCGGTTGATGGTTTGGGGGTGGGAGGTGCGTTAGTGGGTGCGTGACATGCATGTGGCTGTTTTGAGGAACCCGATCCTTTTGACTTTGCGAAGCGCTCTTTTCCTTGGCTTGATGAGCGTTGCGGCGGTGCGTGGTGCTGAGACGGCGGGGGCGGCTCCAGACGATGGGGATGAGGATGTGGTTTTGCGAAGGGTCGATGAATCGGTTTTTGAGGTTTTGTTCACGAATCCGCCATTCACTCGCTCTGTGGACCCTTCGGATTCCATTATCCTGACGGGATTGGCTTCGGTGAATGGGGAGGTTGTGGCGACGGTGCTCGACACGGCGACGATGAGGTCGCAGGTGGTTTCGAAGTCGCCGAATGCTCAGGGGTGGCAGTTGATTGGAGTTGGAGGTGAGGAGGCGGTGGCGCGGACGTGGAGGGCGCAGATTCGGATCGGGGGCGGTGAAGTGATTGCGGTTCGGTATCAGAAGCCGCCAGTGAAGACTTCGCGAGCGACGTCCGGGAGTGGAAGTGGGGGCGGGAGTGGTTCGACGGGCAAGGCGCCGCCTTTGAGTTCGGGGCAGTTGGCGGAGGCGAAGAAGGCGGCGGTGGACTACAAGGAGGGGTTTTCTTCGGATGGCTATCCGAACAAGCCGCCGGCGGAAATGGTGGCGAAGTTGTCGAGGCTGAGTGTGGCTCAACGGGAGGGGATCAATCAGCAGATGCAGGGGTATCGGAACCAGGGGTTGGGGCTGGAGGAGCGGCGGAAGATTTACGAGCGGCTGGTGGAGCGAGAGGGGGGGAGGTGAGCTGCGGGCACGCAGAGGCGCGGAGGGGGGG
>CANETF010000279.1 GCA_947440575.1 Verrucomicrobiaceae bacterium | reverse complement strand
TCACCTTCTGCTGCCCCAAAACGGCTGCAAACAAAAACTCCCCGCCCTCATCCTTCCGCACCACAAACCCGTGCAAACTCCCCGGTAGCGGCAGCGCCTTGATGAACTTCCCATCGGCCCCATACACCTGCACTCCCTTGCCCTCCTCCTGCACACTCACATAAAATTTCCCCGTCGAATCCACCGCAATCTCCCCGTGCCCATTCCCGATCGTCTCCTTCCCTGGAGGCATCGACAAAAAGTCCGGCGCAAACTCATACGCCACCTCGGCCCTCACACTCGCCCCCATCAACAAACCCAACATCAGCACTCGAGAAATCATCATCTTGGTCATAATCAGGCCCACAAAACGCCCCCACCCACCCCAATCAATCATCAATCCCAAAAAAACTCCATCCCTCCACCAACGCACCCTCCCGCCTAAGAACCCCCCGCTTCTTTCCCCCAATTCCCCTCCACCAGTTCCCCCTCCTTCACCGCCCACTTCCCATCCCCACCCTTGCTCACCTCATACTTCTTCCGCTGAAAAAACTTCTTGTACGACCACGCCGCCTCCACATCCCACACATCCACCGCCCGCTGCTTCATCAGCTTCAACTGCAGAATATACACCGCCACCCGCAACTCCGGATCGATGATCATATGGTCCGGCTCCGCATGACTCAGCACACTCGCACTGATCACCCGCCGACCCCCATCCTGAAACTTCTCCAAAAACGGCACACTCGCCGACTCAAATACCCCATTGCGCGCAATCTCCCCCAGCACAATCGACCAGCTCTTCGGCACCCCCGGACTCGGATCCGGCACCGTCGCCATCAAATGCCTCACCATCGCCTCGCCCACCTCATTCTCATACATCGCCAGCGGCATCCCCTCCGAATCCGACGAATCACACCCCACCCCGCCCAGCATCGCCAGGCCCGCTCCCAATCCCATCAGCAGTCGTCTCATCAAAGTCATTTACGTTCCTCGCACCAATCCCGCCCCACTTCAACTCCCAGACCAAACCTCTCCACCCCTCAAAAACCCCTTGCCCCCATCCTCCCTCTCCTGCCCTGTACCCCATGTTTGATATCCGGGAAAGACCCAACGTCGTCCAAAGAGCCTTCCTCATCGGCGCCTACTTCGACAGGCGCGAGATCCAGCCCTGCATCGACCTCATGGACGAGCTCAAAGAACTCGTCACCACCCTCGGCATCGGCATCGTCGGCTCCGAACTCGCCCACGTCCGCGAAACCACCCCCCGCTACCTCCTTGGCTCCGGCAAAGCCGCCGAACTCATCGAACAGGCCAAACAACTCGACGCCGACTGCATCATCATCGACAACGAACTCACCCCCGCCCAGCAGCGCGCCTGGGAAACCGACGCCAACCTTTGCGTCATCGACCGCCACGAGGTCATCCTCGACATCTTCAACATGCGCGCCCGCACCAAAGAGGCCCGCCTCCAGGTCGAACTCGCCCGCCTCGAATACTCCATCCCCCGCCTCACCCGCATGTGGGCTCACCTCGACCGCCAGGGCGGCGCCTCCGGTGGCTCCGGCGGCGGCGGCATGTCCGCCGCTCGTGGCGAAGGCGAAACCCAGCTCGAAACCGACCGCCGACTCGCCAACAAACGCCTCGACCGCGTCAAAGCCGAACTCGAGGAGGTCAAAAAACAACGCGACACCATGCGCAAAGAGCGCAGCCGCATCCCCATCCCCCACGCCGCCATCGTCGGCTACACCAACGTCGGCAAATCCTCCCTCCTCAATCGCCTCACCGAATCCGAAGTCCTCGCCGAAGACAAACTCTTCGCCACCCTCGACACCACCACCCGCCGCCTCGAACTCCCCGACGGCCAACCTCTCCTCCTCACCGATACCGTCGGCTTCATCCGCAATCTCCCCCACGACCTCGTCCAATCCTTCCGCGCCACCCTCGAAGAATCCATCCTCGCCGACTTCCTCATCCACGTCATCGACGCCAGTTCCCCCCACGCCCAGGAGTTCTATCAAACCACCACCAAAGTCCTCGGCGAACTCGGCGCCGCCGACAAACGCACCCTCCTCGTCCTCAATAAAATCGACCTCATCGACTCCGACCGCCTCAGCCAGCTTCAGCGCCTCTTCCCCGACGCCGTCCCCGTCTCCATCCTCACCGGCCAGGGCATCGACGCCCTCTACCACGCCCTCCACACCCTCCTCATCGACCGCGTCGTCCGCATGGAACTCTCCATCCCCCTCGACCGCATGGACCTCGTGTCCATCGCCCACAACGAAGGCAAAGTCCTCTCCGAATCCTACGACCGCGGCGTCGCCGACCTCCAATGCGTCCTCCCCAAACGCTTCGAATCCCGCTTCCTCCCCTACCTCACCAAACCCTAGCCACTTGCACTTCCCGCTTCCAAAGCTAGTCTTCACGCGTAATTCACAACGCAACAAATCATGAGTACATCCACTGAATCCCCCCAAATCACCGCTTACGTGAAAACCTTCTGCGGCTGGAGCGAAGGCGTCCGCGCCATCTTCCGCAAATACAACCTCCCCTACGAAGAGAAGGACATCATCAAAAACCCCGCCTTCCGCTGGGAAATGGAACAAAAGAGCGGCCAACCCCTCTCCCCCTGCGTCGAAATCAACGGCCACATGCTCGCAGACATCTCCGGTGAAGAAGTCGAAGCCTGGATGACCGCCAACAACCTCCTCCAGAAAAGCGACGCCGCCCCCGACGCCCCCATCGACCGCGCCTGCAGCGACGAACAACATGCCGCCATGGCCGCCGCCCAAGTCGGCACCATCCGCATCCTCAGCTAACCACTCCAAACAGTGCCTCTCCCAGGCCGGACGCCCCCAACGTCCGGCCTTTTTCATACCCTCCACTCTCTACTCTCTACTCTCTACTCCCCCCACCCCTCCACTCCCCAGGCACCACCCCCACCCACCGCTTAAACACCCGGCAAAACACCGCCGCATTCGCATACCCCACCTCCTCCGCGATCACCTCCAGCTTGTCCTCCGTCGTCGCCAAAAGCCGCCTCGCCAGATCCATCCTCAAGCTCGTCAAATGCTGCATCGGACTCCTCCCCAGCTCCTTCATGCACAACCGCCTCAAATGCTCCGCACTGCAATGGCACCGATGCGCCAATTCCTCCAGCGTCCAGTCCCGCTTCAAATCCTCCTGCACCGCCGCCCACAGCGCCGCCACCCTCGGCTCCCCCCGCCACCACGGCCGACTCCATCGCCTCACCAGCCCCTGCATCAGCTCCAGCCTATGATGCACGCCCCTTTTGAGGGTTTTTGGCTTGTTCCTCAAATCCGTGGAACGCCCATTCTATAAGGAATGACACCAGAAATGACAGAATGACATGAGAATGGACAGATTGACAATGTTCTAGGTTTCGCTTTAACTCCAGCCATGGCCACTCCCGAATCCGCGCAACTTCACCGCCACCCCGATAGCCCCTATTGGAGAGCGCGCTTTCGGATTTGGAACGCCGCCCAACAGCAATGGATCTGGAAAACCCAGACCACCAAACTCGAGGACCGTGAGGACGCCATGGCCGTTGCCCGTGAATATTCCCGCATCGCCCAGTTGGCCGGTCCCGGCAACCCTCGAGGCGTTTCACGGGAGGACGTGCTTGAAGCCGTCAACACCATCCTCCGCATTTCCGGGCATCAAACTATCCGCGAGTCCGCGCCATGGAAAGAATACGCGGCCCGATGGATTGACCAGAAAAAGAACCTGGTCGGCGCCGGCACCTGGGAGAATTACAAAGGACGGGTGAAGGAATTTAATGCCCACCTGGGCGATTCAGCGATTCTGATCCACCTCATCACCGTCCACCAACTGCGTGACATTCAAGCCAGGATCCGCGAGTCGGGTATCTCGGCCACGACCGTTAACGGCATGTTTGGCACCGTGAGCGCCATCTTCGCCGATGCCCACGCCGAAGGCCTCATTCCGCGCAACCCTGCCTTGCTCCTCGATGCGCTCCCCTCCACGCCAAACGAACGCCGCGCGTTCACTCCCGAGGAGATCCAGAAACTCGGCGCCTATTTGGCCGCCGATGAGTCACGCCAGGAATGGCTCACCGCGTTCCTGCTAGGCTTGTGCACCGGCCAGCGGCTTACCGATTGCACAAGAGCCCTATGGACGCAGATCGACACGGCGGCCGCGCCGTATTGGGTATGGCAACTCACCCAGGGCAAAACCAAGAAGCGCGTCGAGATCCCGCTCGTTGAACCTCTTGCCGGACACCTCAAGCGACTGAACCCAAAGGGCTCCTTGTATCTCTGCCCCACGCTGGCGACTCTTGGAACCGATGGGAAATTCGGACTCTCCGCCCGCTTCTCCCGCCTGGTCGCGGAAGCCGGGGTCACGAGCCAGGTTGTCGAGGGCAGCGGTGAAGGGAAAAGTTTCAACCCCCTGACCTACCACAGCTTGCGGCATACCTGCAATTCGGTCATGGCCAACGCCGGCGTCTCTCAGGACGTCCGCCGGCTCATTCTTGGCCACGCCTCCGACCAGATGAACACCCGCTACACCCACCTCCAAATCTCCACGTCAGGCCAGGCACTAGCGGATTCTATCGGTGGCGCCTGGTCCACTCCAAAAGCAGCGGCGCCGGCGACCCGTGGTCCCCGTCGGAAAGCGGACACCGACACGGCGCCTTCTTCAACGGCGAAACGGGCAGACCGCCGCATTGGATAGACCAGCACCCGGGCTCATACTCGAGGCAAGGGGAGCCGCCGTGCTTGCATGAGACCTTCGACTCGTTGAAGTGCCGGCGCTGCCGTAATGCCGACACGCCAACACAATGCGGCAGAGCTCAATCCGCATTCTTCAAATTCACCCGCCAACTCCCGTCGTCTGACGAGTACGTTGTTTGGATCATGGTAGGAGCTTGCGACCGTGTGAATACACTTCACTCCGGCACAAGCCAGAGTCGAATGTCGCCCGTCCGGCTCTCTTGGCTGGCTGCACCCTTGAGGGGTGGTAGCACGTAAAGTCCTCTGCCCTGCTGCCCTTGCACGACGTCTCTATCCTGCCGCATCACGCCGCTGAAGTTCACCGTCCGCTTCTGGCTCGCATCCAACAGCTCGAAGCTGCCGGTGAACGCTCCAGTCGTGGGGGCTACCTTCGCCGTCCATCGGCGGACGTTGACCGGACTCTTTACCGGAGCAAGCACCTGCAGAGTGTTATTGCTGTTCAAGGCCACCAAGTTCGGGAGTGATGCTTCAGAGGCACTGCCAGTCGGAGCGTATTCCACCGACAACTGCTCCACGCCAAGCAATTGCGTAAGGGTGATCGTTTTGCTCGGTGCCTGCCAGGGGCTCATGGACAGACCCAACGTCAATGGACCAAACCCAGCCCGGTAGGACGTGTCCTGCTCGCGCGCAGCCTTCACCCAGGTGAGTTCAGCCCCATCCAATTTCCACCGTCCTGGAAC
>CANETF010000278.1 GCA_947440575.1 Verrucomicrobiaceae bacterium | reverse complement strand
GCGGGCTACTTCAGTTCCTCGAGCATGAGGTCTTTGTAGCGGACGATGGAGGTGGCGTTGCCGTGGATTTGGACGGCGATGATGCCGGAGGTGGCGATGTTGGGTTCGGTCTCGGTGTAGTCGACGGTTTGGATGCCGTTGAGCCAGATTTGGATGCGTTTGCCTTCGGCGCGGATGCGGTAGTCGTTCCATTCGCCGACGGGTTTTTGGGCTTTGGCGAGGACTTCAGGGGTGGGTTGGGCGAGGATTTTTTTGCGGCGGCTTTCGTCGTAGAGGGCGCCGTCGTAGCCTTTGCCGAGGTCGGCCTGATAGCCGGAGACTTCGTGGTGATTCGGGATGCGCTCGGTGCGGAACTGGACGCCGCCGTTGACGAAGCCTTCGGTGCCTTCGAGCTTCCATTTGAGGGTGAGTTCGAAGTCGCCGTACGTTTTGGTGGTGGCGAGGAAGTTGTTTTTCTCCTGTTTGGCGATGAGGGAGCCGGCGACGAGGGCGCCGTCTTCGATGCGCCAGACGGTGTTGGTGTCGCCTTCCCAGCCGGTGAAGGTTTTGCCGTCGAACAGGGGGACGGGATCGGCGCTGGCGGTGAGGGTCAGGGCGAGGGAGAGGAGGGTGAGGAGCGAGAAGTGGGACATCGCTAGGCGAGGATGGATTTGATGACTTTGGCGGATTCGACGCCGGTGAGTTTGGCATCGAGGCCCTGGAACTTGTAGGAGAGGCGGTTGTGGTCGATGCCGAGGCGGTTGAGCATGGTGGCGTGGAGATCGAAGATGCTGACGGGGTCTTTGACGATGTTGTAGCTGAAGTCGTCGGTTTCGCCGATGGTGGTGCCGGGTTTGATGCCGCCGCCTGCGAGGAAGACGGTGAAGCAGCGGGGGTGGTGGTCGCGACCGTAGTTGGTTTCGGTGAGGGTGCCCTGGGAGTAGATGGTGCGGCCGAATTCGCCGCCCCAGACGATGAGGGTGTCATCGAGGAGGCCACGCTGTTTGAGATCTTTGATGAGGGCGGCGGTGGGTTGGTCGGTGTCGTTGCACTGGCCTTTGATGGCCTTTGGCAAGCCGCCGTGGTGGTCCCAGCCCATGTGGAAGAGCTGGATGAAGCGGACGTCGCGCTCGGCGAGGCGGCGGGCGAGGAGGCAGTTGGAGGCGTAGCTGCCGGGGCGTTTGACGTCGGGGCCGTAGAGGTCGAGGACGTGCTGGGGTTCGTTTGAGGTGTCGGTGAGGTCGGGCACGCTGGCTTGCATGCGGAAGGCCATTTCGTATTGAGCGATGCGGGCTTCGATTTCGGGGTCGCCAACGATGGCGTGGCGCTGCTGGTTGAGGGCGCTGAGCTGGTCGAGGCTATCACGGCGGAGGGAGCGGTCCATGCCGTTTGGGTTGGAGAGGTAGAGGACGGGGTCGCCGGTGTTGCGGAATTTGACGCCGCTGTGCTGGGTGGGGAGGAAGCCGCTGCCCCAGAGGCGATCGTAGAGGGGTTGGTCATCTGGGCGGCCGCTGCCGAAGGAGCTGAGGACGACGTAGGCGGGGAGGTCCTGGTTTTCGCTGCCGAGACCGTAGCTGAGCCATGAGCCCATGCTGGGGAAGCCGGCGAGCTGGCGGCCGGTCTGGAAGAAGGTGATGGCGGGGTCGTGATTGATCGCCTCGGTGTGCATGGATTTGATGAAGCAGAGTTCATCGGCGACGGAGGCGATGTGGGGCATGAGTTCGCTGATGGTGGCGCGGCTCTGGCCGTGCTCGGCGAACTTGAAGATGGAGGGGGCGATGGGGAAGTTTTTTTGGCCCGAGGTCATGGTGGTGAGTCGCTGGCCTTTGCGGATGGACTCGGGGAGATCCTTCTGGAAGTAGGCGGCCATCTTCGGTTTGGGATCGAAGAGATCCATTTGCGAAGGAGCACCGGACTGGAAGAGGTAGATGACGCGTTTGGCTTTGACGGGCAGGTGGGGGAAACCTGAGAGGGGGACGGCGGCGCGGGCGTCCATCAAGGAGCTGAGAGCGGCGAGGCCGACGCCGGTGGAGGCGTGGGTGAGGAAGGCGCGGCGTGAGGAGTGGAGGAAAGGGTGGTTCATGGTGGGGTTACTCCTTGTTGACCAGTTCGTCGAGATTGAGGAGGACGTTGGCGGTGACGGTGTAGGCGGCGAGTTCGGTGGGGGGGATGGTGGGGTTGGGTTTGGATTCGCCGGTGTGGATGAGTTTGGCGGCGTCTTCGGGGGCGGATTGGTAGCGTTGCTGGTGGCGGGTGAGGCCGGCGGTGAGGACTTTCAATTCGTCGGTGCTGGGGGCGCGGCAGGTGATGCGCTGGAAGGCCCAGGTGATGCGATTTTCGGGGGTGGGGCCGGCTTCGAGGATCATGCGCTGGGCGAGGTGGCGGGCGGCTTCGACGTAGGTGACTTCGTTGAGGAGGGCGAGGGCCTGGAGGGGGGTGTTGGTGCGGGCGCGTTTGACGGTGCAGGTTTCGCGGGAGGGGGAGTCGAACAGGAGCATGGTGGGGGGAGCGGCTGTGCGTTTCCAGATGGTGTAAAGGGTGCGGCGGTAGAGGCCATTGGCGGCGTCGTGCTTGTAGCCGCGGAGGTCGCCGTAGCGGGAGGTTTCGTCCCAGACGCCTTCGGGCATGTAGGGGCGGACGCTGGGGCCGCCGATGTCGGTTTTGAGGAGGCCGGTGATGAGGAGGGCCTGATCGCGAATGGTTTCGGCGGGGAGTCTCATGCGGGGGCCGCGGGCGAGGAGGCGGTTTTCGGGGTCGTTGATGAGAATGTCTTTGGGCAGGCCGGTGAGGTGGGAGGACTGGCGGTAGGTGGCGCTCATGACGAGGGTTTTGATGAGGGCCTTCATGTCCCAGCCGTTGCTGGTGAAGTCGGTGGCGAGCCAGTCAAGGAGTTCGGGGTGGCTGGGGGGATCAGACTGGACGCCGAGGTTTTCGGTGGATTTGACGAGGCCTTTGCCGAAGAGGCGCTCCCACTGGCGATTGACCCAGACGCGGGCGGTGAGGGGGTGATCCGGGGAGACGAGCCAGCGGGCGAGGGTGAGGCGATTGCGCGGGGCGCCGGCGGGGAGTGGAGGGAGGACGGCGGGGGTGGCAGCGGTGACGAGGTCGCCGGGTTTGGCGTATTCGCCGCGGATGAGGATGTGGGCGGGGCGCGGGGCGGACAGTTCCTTCATGACCATGGTGCTGGGCACGGTGGTTTCGAAGTCGGTGAGGCGTTTGCGTGCGGCGGCCAGAGTGGTGTCGGCCTTTTTGAGGGGGCTGTCGACTTCGGCGCGGAAGAAGGCGGTGAGTTTTTGGGTCTGAGCGGGTTGGCGTTTGGCGGTCGGGGTCTCGAGGGCAGTGCGAATTTCGGCGGGGACGGCGCCGTCGCCGGCGAGGGTGACGCGTGTGGGCGGGGTGGTGGTGTAGGAGAGGCGGAAGCGGCCGATGTGGTGTTTGGAGAGGGTTTCGTGGACAAGGCGGATGGTGAGGTGGGCGTTGGCGGGGACGGTGAGGGCGTCGGAGGCGAGGAGCATGGCGCGGTTGGGTTCGCGGCGGGAGGTGCCATCGACGGCCCAGCCTTTGCCGCGATTGCTGGCGGCGGGCTTTTTGCCCTTGGCCTTTTTGGCGATGCTTTCTGCGATGAGGGATTCGATGCCCCAGCCTTTTTGCGAGTATTCGGCGTCGGCGTCGGTGAAGGTGACGTTGAGGGGTTTGGCGAGTGAGGGGGCGGTGATTTGGGCTTCGACGCGGGAGAGGACGAAGTTGCCGTTGTCGTTGCGTCCGACGCTTTTGTTGGGGAGGGAGTGGTCGGGGAAGGTTTCGAGGAGGATGCCGGAGAAGGGGCCGGCGGGGATTGGCGATTCGATGAGGTAGGTTTCTTTGGCGGGGACGGGGCCGCCGGCGAGGTAGGTGCCGTCCTCCTGGCGGGTGAAGGTGGTGCCGTTGGCGGAGGTGACTTTTTCGGGTGTTAGGGGTTCCCAGGCGGGTTTGTTTTGGGCGAGTTCGGCTTTGAACTTCGGTTCCCAAGCGGCGAGCAGGGTGGGGAGATTTTTTTCCTGGGCTTTGACGGCGGACTCGGCGGCGGTGATGGCGGATTGGAGGTCGGCGATTTGCTTTTGCTGAGCGGCATTCGGGACCTTCACGGAGGGATCGGGGTTGCCGCCGGAGCGATTGGAGGCACCGCGGATGACACCGCTTTCTTCGACGTTGTTGAAGAAGGCGAAGAGTTCATAGAATTCCTTTTGGCTGACGGGATCGTATTTGTGGTCGTGGCAGCGGGCGCAGCCGAGGGTGAGACCCATCCAGGTGGCGCCGGTGGTGTCGACGCGGTCGATGATGTTTTCGATGCGCCATTCCTCGTCGATGATGCCGCCTTCGCCGTTGATGCGATGGTTGCGATGGAAGCCGGTGGCGACGACTTGGTCGAGGCGGGGGCTGGGGAGGAGGTCGCCGGCGAGTTGTTCGATGGTGAACTGGTCGAAGGGTTTGTTTTCGTTGAAGGCGCGGATGACCCAGTCGCGCCAAGGCCACATGGTGCGGGAGGAGTCGGTTTGGAAGCCGTGGCTGTCGGCGTAGCGGGCGTTGTCGAGCCAGCTTTGGGCCATTTGTTCGCCGAAGGCAGGAGACTTCAGGAGGCGGTCGACGAGGGCCTCGTAGGCGGGCTGGCGGACAACAAAGGCATCGCCTTCGCGGCATTGATTGACGAAGGATTCGACGTCTTCGGGGGAGGGAGGCAGGCCGGTGAGGTCGAGGGTGAGGCGGCGGATGAGGGTTCTGGGATCGGCCTGCGGGGTGGAGGGCCATTTTTCTTCGGCGAGCCGTTTGAGGATGAAGGCATCGACGGGATTGCCGAAGGTGTGGGCGGGTTTGAATTCTTGGGGGACGGGCGGGCGTTCGGGTTTGATGAAGGCCCAGTGACCTTGATACTCGGCGCCCTGGGCGATCCAGCGGCGGAGGAGGTCTTTTTCGGAAGCGGAGAGCTTTTTGTGGGAGTCGGGCGGGGGCATGAGGTCATCGGCATCGGTAGTCAGGATGCGTTCGATGACGGAGCTGGTGTCGGGGTTGCCGGGGGTGATGGCTTTGGCTTCGATGGCGGCGTCGCGAACGTCGAGGCGGAGGTCGCCTTTGCGATGGTTTTGATCGGGCCCGTGGCAGGCGTAGCAGTTTTCGGTGAGGATGGGTCGGATGTCCCGGTTGAACGAGATCTCAGCGGCGTCCGTGGAGGCGGAAGCGAGGAGGAGGAGGGACGTGAGGCGTTTCATGGGTGGGGGAATAGTACGCTGTGAAGGGGCGGGTATTGCTATCGAATGGAGCTTGAGGGAGGGGGCGGTGCTGCATTCCTCGACAGGCGATGGGACGCAGGATCAAGGAAGACCCAGGCTTCTTCGGGCATCTGCGATGAGCTGCTCTGAGAGGCGGAAGCCCAGAGGCTTTAGATTCGCGAGAGCAGAATCAAACTCCAGGAATTGGCGTCGGTGCCCCTCCATG
>CANETF010000277.1 GCA_947440575.1 Verrucomicrobiaceae bacterium | reverse complement strand
TAATAGGCCAGTCGGCGTTCCACCGGAAGCACGGCGGGTGGGTAACCAGCTTTCAGCAACTCCAGATTCATGAGCAGTCGGGAGGTGCGGCCATTGCCATCCACGAAGGGGTGAATCTTCACAAAGTCGCTGTGCACACGGGCGGCACGCTCGACGGGATGCATGGCCATGGCCTCGGTTTGATACCAGGTGATGAACTGCTCCATCAGCTCCGGCACGCGGACCTGATCGGGCGGCAGATGCTCCGCGCCGGAAATGCGCACGTTCACGGTGCGGTAGCGGCCTGCGTTGTCGTCATCAATGCCTTTGAGAATGAGCTGATGGAGCGATTTGATCGTCCACTCCGTCAGCGGCTCGTTTTTCTGCACCAGGTCTTCCAGCAGCAGGATGGCGTTCTTGTGGTTCACGGCCTCCAGATGCTCGCGGATGGACTTCCCACCGATGGTGATGCCCTCCAGCACTACTTTGGTTTCCTGAAGCGTGAGCGTGTTGCCCTCGATGGCATTGGAATGGTAGGTCCAGCGCACGATGAGGTCCTCCCGCAGGTTGCGCACAATCGCCGGGTCCAGCGGGCGATGCGAGTCCAGCGTGGCCTTGAGGCGGTCGATGTTGGGGAAGGTTTTCATCAACTATTCTTTGGGAATGAAAATAATTTGGTGAGTTGCTGAAGGCTCTGCTGTTCGTCATTCAATTTCTCAGCACGGGCTATGGCTCGATCCCGCTCTCGAAGCAGTCGGGTCCGGCTTTCGTAACCATCGGGAAGCTTCAACCCCGCTTCCCAGAAGGCGTTGACGTATCCAGGAAACTTGCCCTCTAATTGCTGAACCTCATTTCTCTCGCGTCGGTGTTCTCCGCCGCACTGGTCACACGCGTTGGGGTGAACGAATAGCGAGAACGCAATCTCGGCGCAGGCCTCGGCAAAGAGGGGGTCTGTGGATGCCTTGCCGATCAGCCTTTCAATCAACCTCTGCAGATGTCCTCCCTCTGTCCACGTCCAATTCCGAGGATCAAACAAAAACCCCACTCCTTTCTCTTCGGCTTGTTTCCCCAACTGAGCTAACTGGTCCAGACTGCCTCCTTTACTTAGAATATCGAAGACCTGTTGCTCGATCCGCAGCATTAGACTCCGCTTCAATTTGTCAAAATACACCCTCGTTCTTTCGGTCGGACGTCCATCCCCACGTTGTTCAAGAATTCGATCAATCGTCCACTGCCCGAATGCCTGCGCTTTCGAAATCGGCAATGATTTCACGAGATGGAAGCCGAAACACTCGCGTGCGCGGTCAAGAGCGGAGCCTCTCTGCGTGGGGTCGTTGTTAAGCGGCCTCTCTGCAATGTACTCAAGCCATTGCTTCAGACATGCCTCCCCAAATAGCAGCCCATCTGCCTCCAGGCCTGGCAATCGCAATGAACGCTGATGGGCGCCCAGGCGTCGGACTCTAGCAAGGATCATTTCTTCGGTCTCACCTCGCTGAGACCCAACTTGATCAATCAACGTGCGCGTGGCGGTCGCAATATGATAGATCTCGTCCTCAACCAATTGTTGGGCGCACGCATTTGGATTCACGAACTGCAGCTCGTCTTTTTCGAATTCCTCCTGAATCATCTCGCTGATCGCTCGTTTACCAGCTTCGTGCTCCCAGCGCTTAGCGAGCCTCATCCTTTCGGGGTGACTTAATTCGGATAACCTGGTGTAGCCTGACCATGCCCACTCAATACTGAATTGCCTTGTCGGGTTTACCAAGCGATCGACAAATGATCCATTAAGCTCAGCTAGTTTCTCAACGAGTTCGCCAAGGCGCGGCACCGCCCCTTCGCTCGCGCCGATCTCTGTTTTGAGACTATCAATCAAAGGCTTGAACTGATCGTGTTTGGAAATCTTTTTTTCGCTAACGCCAAATAGAGGCACCTCGGAAATGGTGGCAAATTGCCTTTTAAGTTCAGGTTTTGTCAGGCACTTTAGAATGCCCGGGAACTCAACCTCGCACATCCACGCACAGAATGCTGCCGTGTAGGCAATCTCATCGGTGCCGTAGCGAGCAAGGAAAATCTGTTCCTTCACAATGGCGTCCTCCAGAAAGCGAAGCGCCAACCTGGGGTTAGGGGGTAAAAGTTCTCGAAAACGAGGTAAAGCTCGAGCCAATTTTTGAGCGCCTCTCCGTTTGGCTTCGGATTCCAACATTAATGCTAAGTCTTCGGTGACAGCTTGAGGAAGCTGGATCTGGAGGTCAAAAACCTTGTCAAGAAAGCCCTTCGTCTGAGGGCTGCATCTGGAATTCTCAGTAAAAGCCCTTGCAACCTGAGCGGGATCGATGGCAAAAATGAACGCAATATTCTTCAAAGCGCTCACCTGATCAATCAGGGGGAAAAGTTCCCGAAGGACGCGGGGATCGGTCCGCTCCATGTCATCCACGAGCACCACAACCTTTGAACTGTGATTCTCAAGATCAAAGTTTATTCTCGTGACCAGTGCGTCCCTCGAAAACTGGGTGCTCGACGTCAACAGCTTAAGCAGCTCGCGAAACGGGCCTGGTGATGGAAATAGTTCAATCAGCCAACGCAAGCTTGGATGGCGAATCCATGCCCACGTAAGAAGAGGCTTATTTTCCATGGCCTGACTGATAGCAGTGGAAATCATTGCCCAAGCTTCCGCAACGGTTTCGGCTTTCCACGGATTGACAAAAATGGGAGTGAATTTGTGTTGTGGATCTTTTCGAAGCCGATCCGCCGTCAGGCGCAGCACAGTGGTCTTTCCAGACCCCCAATCGCCCAGAATAGCGACTCGATTCACCGTAGTTCCGGGCGTAGCAAAGATTTCTGCCAACCGGTTGGCAAAATACTTTCGATGTAAATCATCCCGAGTGTCGGGAGTTACAAATGTCCGTTCATGTCGGAGATGGAAGAAGCAGACGCCGAAACCAAATACTCCAATAAAGTGCACCCACGTCGAATGAGCATGGCCTATAGCAAAAACCATGAAAACAAAGCTGCTCATTACCAAAGGAATGTGGTCGGTTGCGGTGCTAATTAGCCAGACTGACTCTGCTGCCCTGCGGATCCATGGCAAACCAATGGCAAGCAGAACAAGGGCAGCCACCGTCAGCCATGTTCGATATTCCCACGCCTCATAAATGATCGAATAACAAAACTGATGGAGACTTGAAATTCCTTCTCCAGAAGCAATTCCGAGTGCTAGCGCAAACAACAATGAAGTCGCCACAGGCCAACGGTCTAAAGAATGCCAATTCTTTATGGCGTCAGAGTTGTTTCCGTTGCAATTCATGGCTTGACTCGGAGTTTCCCCGTCAGCAGGCGCTGCATCAGGCCGCGCTTTTGTTGGTCGAGGGCGGTGCGCTGGGTGCGGAGGAGGGTGAGTTGCTGGTCGGCAGTGTCGAGGATGGCGGTGATCTGGCGCTGTTCTTCGAGGTCGTCGGGAAGATTGATCTTCTCGTGCATGAAGTCCGAGAGCTTGAAGGTCATCTTCTCGATGTGGACGCCGTGGCTGCTGATGTAGGTGAGATGCCAGAAAGATCGCATGCGGGACATCCAATCGAGGAAAGGCATGTGAAGAACCTTTTCGTTCTTTGCGATGAGCACGTCATACGAGTCCGAGGCATAAATGCCATCGCACTCGGGGCGGACCATGCCTAGAGCACCGTGCACCACCTGCATCCGTGAGATGAGGAAGTCGCCTGTGTGGACGCGCTTCATGACCTTGGTCTTGATGTCGCCACCTTGAAGGGCTTCGCGGAAGAACACGCCGCCCGAGCGGCGGCGGATGCTCATCAATGAGTAGGTGTGGTCGTCATCAAACTCCACGTAGCGGTCCTGTGCTTCCAGAAGCTCCGAGAAGCGGAAGCGCTTCCACGGCTTAGAGAAACCCTTGAGCCTGCGACGGCCGGTGAGGAGTCGCTGCATGAGGGCCTTCTTGCGGCGCTCCTGGGCTTCGATGAGGGCGTCGAGCTGGGTCAGGGCCTCGTCCCACGTCGTCAGGATGTCGGCGATCTTGCGTTGTTCGGGGAGTCGGGGGAGTGCCGTTGGAAACTGCTTCAGTTGCGAACTGTTGATGCTGGCAAGGTTTGTCGATTGCTTGGAGCAAGATTGAAAGTAGGCGCGCCCGCGTGGACCCTGAGTCTGATAGGCGAAGAAGCGCACATCCAGTTTCTTTGTGTCAGGCCTCACGACAAAAATGTGATTCTGATGAACACAGTCTTTGATCTGACCGCGCCATACGGCACCGCGTCCGAGCTTATCAAAGTCTCCGCCCTCTGTTAGAAGCACGTCGCCGTCACGAACCCGAAAGCGGTCCACTGCTGCTTTTGGAACTTCGATTTCTTTGATCTCCGTGAGGTCGAAGTGACCGTCTTGCACGTTTGCTACGCGAAGGTAGGGCAGCGTCACGAACTCACCTTGTCTGGACGCGCTCTTAGACAGTCCCGTTTGAATTTCTGCGACATTCTCAAGGGAGCTAATGCGCCAATGGGCAGGATTCTTCATACCCCCAGCTCCTCCAGGTAAGCCTGCATTTGGGCCCGCACGGTGGTGAGGTCGGATTCGAGGCGGGTGATGTCGGCCTTCACGGTGTCGAGGTCGATCTCGGCCTCTTCCTCGAAGGTATCGACGTAGCGGGGGATGTTCAGATTAAAATCGTTGTCGGCGATCTCCTGTGGGGTGGCGCGGTAGGCGTATTTTCCCACCGCCTGGAACGCCGTGTAGGTGTCCACAATCTTCTTCACATACTCGTCGGTGAGCAGGCTCTGGTTCTTGGCGTCCTTGTAGTCGCGCGAGGCGTCGATGAAGAGGACATCGCCGGAGGTGCGGGCTTTGTTGAAGATCAGAATGGCGGCGGGGATGCCGGTGCCGAAGAAGAGATTGGCCGGCAGGCCGATGACGGCCTCCAGCAGATTTTCCTCGATGAGCTTCTGCCGGATCTTTCCCTCTGCTGCACCGCGAAACAGCACGCCATGCGGGACGACGACGCCGACCTTCCCCGTGCCCTCGCGGGCGGTCTCGATCATGTGAGTGATGAAGGCCCAGTCGCCCTTCGACTTCGGCGGCAGGCCGCGATGGTAGCGGTTGTAGGCGTCACCTTTGAGGGCCTCTTCCTGGCCCCATTTGTCGAGGGAGAAGGGCGGATTCGCCACGACGACATCAAACTTCATGAGCTGGTCGTGCTCAGTGAGGCGGGGATTGCGCAGGGTGTCTCCCCACTCGATGCAGAAGTTATCCATGCCATGCAGGAACATGTTCATGCGGCAGAGGGCATGGGTGGTGCCATTCATCTCCTGACCGAACAGGGCGAAGTCCCGCTCATCGGCCTGACGGCCCACTTTGATGAGCAGGGAGCCGGAACCGCAGGAGGGATCGCAGATGGTCTGGCCCTTCTTCGGTGCGAGCAGTCGGGCGAGCAGGCTGGAGACCTGGCCGGGCGTATAGAACTCGCCCGCTTTTTTCCCCG
>CANETF010000276.1 GCA_947440575.1 Verrucomicrobiaceae bacterium | reverse complement strand
CAGGTGACAAATAACCACCTTCACATTGCAATGGCCTTCGACGCGTTAGCCTATCGCGGCGCTGCCTTAACCATCCAATCTGCCGTTGCTTCCTTGGACGGAACATCAGATGTCACCTTCCACCTTTTTACCAAAGACATCCCACAAAGTGCCCCTGATTTCATTGCCTCACTTTTCACCCGCCTTGGCAACCGAGTCACTATCAAGCACTACAACTCCGACATTCAGGACTTTAGCAATTGTGCCACCCTGCATGGCAGCCTGATGGTCTATGCTCGCTTGATCATGCCAGATGAAGTGCCGTCCGAACGCCTAATCTATCTCGACAGCGACCTGATCATTACCAAAGATTTAACTGCATTGTGGAACACAGATTTACACGACACCACAATCGGAGCCGTAACTCTTTCGACCGTCGAGTGGTCTAATGACCGTCCCTTCCTCTCAAAATTCGGCATCAATCCGAACTCCCCATATTTTAACAGCGGTGTCCTCTTGATAGACTCCCTTCGCTGGCGAAACGACGCGACGACTAAAAAACTACTCGACCTAGTCACACATCACGGCCCGGAACTCACCGTCGTTGATCAAACGCTCCTAAACCTGTACTTCAACAACAACTTCACACACCTCCCGCCGTATTGGAATCAACACGTCTATTCGAATAGTCGCGCCTCATCCCCCGACTCCGGCATCATTCATTTTCTAGGCATGCCTAAACCGTGGAGCTTGCTCAGCGGCCACTTCCATAACTGCCGACCGATTTTATCATCGGTAATCAAACAGCAAAGGTTGATTTACCCCCCCCTATCGTGGTCCGAAATCACTGCAGCCCCCGGCCAGTTCTTTCGCTCTTTGCGATCAATCTATCGCGCCGCAAAAGCCCGTTTATCTCTCTGATCATTCACCACCCCCCCTAACCGAATCCCATTCCCGCAAAGCAGCAGTATTTCTTAACCGCAACAAACGATTCATTAACCCAACCTGCGAGTACAGATGATCACCAAACAAACCATCAAACAACTTCCCTTCATCGGGAACATTGCAAAAACGATTTATACCCGGCTGAAGGGCACATGGCACCTCAATCCATCCCACTGGATTCGCCGCGTTTGTCACCATACACAAGGCATCGCCGTCCAAATCGGATCGAACGATGGTCAAACTGGTGACCCCCTCCATGCGTGGCTTAAACACAAAAAAGGTTGGTCCGCAGTTTTCGTTGAGCCCGTTCCATTTATCTTCAATCGCCTCAAAAAAAACTATTCCGGACAGGAGAGATTTGCTTTCGAAAACGCCGTCGTAAACGACGGCTCCACGGTCGAGTTTTATTGGCTATCGGAACGCGCTCGCTCTGCATTGCCCAGCCTTCCATCTTGGTATGATCAGCTAGGAGGCTTTAGCCGCGAACACATTGTTACCCATCTCCCTCAAACAGAGCCTTTTATCGAACAGGCCACCCTTCCTGGGATTACATTGATGAACCTATTTGAGAAGCACAGATTGAAGAAGATTGATCTTCTTCACATCGACACCGAGGGCGCAGACTTCCAAATCTTGAGACAGCTCGACTTGGAACGATATCGCCCCCGCGTCATTCTTTATGAGCGCAGACACTTGTCCCCGTCCGAATCAGAAAGCTCCATTCGATTTCTCCAGGCTCACTATGCCTTATTCGATCTTGGTGCAGACATCCTGGCTATCGAAAAAACAACCCATAATGAGATGCTTGCTACCCTAAAGCCCCTCGCCAGCGTTCGAGTTGTTGAACGACCACATGACGCAGGAACGTGACAGACTGGCCACAAATCGCAGTAGTGTTTCCAACCTGATCAAATTTATCCAGATATCATCCGGTTCCCGGACTCACCCAATATCGCCGACTCGCTGCGTTCCAAAGATATTTTTCCTAAATCTTCCGCAACAATCCCGCCCCCAAATCAAAGCCTACTATACACCTTTTCCCATCGGATTTACTCTTTCACCTGCTTCGCTTCCGCCAACCTCCATTTTTCACTAACTCCCAAACCCACTACCCCAATTGCTCTCACTCTCGTCATGGATCGTGACTAATCGTTACCGCTGGTCCAAGTGGACACAAACGCTCGCCTCTTTTGCATTCAGTTCCATCGCCACGCAGGTCCTCAGCGCCCTCTCAGGCATCCTCGTCATCCGCGCCCTCTCCAAAACCGAGTACGCCTGGTTCACCATCGCCTCCGGCATCACCGCCGCGCTCAACATCCTCTCAGATGCCGGCCTCGCCAGCGCCGTCACCTCCATCGGCGGCCGCATCTGGACGCAACCCGGCCAGCTCGCTTCCCTCGTCCAGCGCGCCCTCTTCTGGCGCTCCCGCCTCACCGTCATCGCCATCGCCCTCACCGCCCCCCTCTCCCTCTTCCTCCTTCGCCGCACAGACTGCCCCTGGCCCACCGCCCTCCTCCTCACCGCCCTCTCCATCCTCCCCATCGCTCAGATCGCCATCTTCAGCATCTACACCGTCGTCAGCCGCCTCCACTCCCGCACCCGCCAACTCCAAGTCGCCGAAATCTCCGTCGGCCTCACCCGCCTGGCCGCCGTCGCGGCCTTCGCTCTCGGCAGCGCCCTCACGGCGATCTCGGCCATGGTGGCCGGTTTCCTATCGGTCATCTCAGGCATTTTCATCGTCCGCAAACAAGTCCTCCCCCTCCTCGCCTCCGCTCCCGACACCCCAGAAATCCCCTCCGACACCTTTGACCCCGACCTCAAAAAATCCATCCGTCAAATCTACCCAAACGCCGCCTTCACCTGCGTCCAGGGCCAGTTGGCCGTCTGGCTCATCAGCTCCTTCGCCACCACCTCCGAAGTCGCCGACTTCGGCGCCCTCTCCCGCCTCGCCCTCATCTTCACCGCCTTCAACGGCCCCCTCGTCCACGCCATCAGCCCCGCCTTCGCCCGCTGCCCCCCCAATCCCCGCCGCCTCACCTTCATCCTCCTCGCTTCCTGCGGCCTCGTCGCCCTCCTCTCTGGCCTCCTCCTCCTCCTCGCCGCTACCTTCCCCCAGGCCCTCCTCATCATCCTCGGCTCCCAATACGATAACCTCGAAACCGAACTCCTCTGGATCATCGCTATGATGGGAACTGTCATGTTAATGCAAACCATTTGGCAGCTCAACGTCGCACGCGGCTGGGTCGCCTCCCTCACTTGGAACATACCCCTCGTCATCTGCGTCCAAGTCCTTTTCCTCATCTTCCACCCAATCAACACCATCGCCGGCATCGCTCTGATGTCGATTTCTGTTGCCGCAGCTCAAATCATCCACGCCACTTCAGTCGCTTTTCGAAACATAAACACACTGAGTTCGGCGTCCTCCTGATTCGATCCATTACCCGATGACAAACTCTTCGCTCTGCAAATCCGGTGTTTTGCGATTCATATCCCAAAAGCCTTAATCGCCAAGATCCCCCCACATCCGTTCCACAAATGAACACTCCCCTCAAAATCTGGCTAGGAAACCAAGTGCTCAAAGCTCAAAGGCTCCTTACTTCAATTGGAGAAAAAACTGGGTCGACCTGGCTCACCTATAATCCTCTCGTGACCATGGGCTTCGCTCGCGCTGCCCGTCGAAATGCACCAATCGTTATTGACTCAATTCTTTCCAGCCTTCCCAAACCGGCAACTGTCGCAGACTATGGCTGCGGCCTGGGAATCTACGTGAAAGAATTTCAAGACAAGGGAATAAATGCAATCGGCCTCGAATACAATCCCCGCTACCAGGCGATTGGCCGCAGCAAGGGACTCACCATTCTCCCATGGGACCTTAGTCTCCCCGAATTCCAAGGCATCCCCACAGAAAAATATGATCTCGTTATCTGCCTGGAGGTTGCTGAGCACATTCCAGCAACCCTCGCCGACCGACTCGTCTCTGTCCTCATTTCAAGTGCCCGCACCATCATCTTCACCGCAGCTCACCCAGGCCAAGGCGGCACCGGACATATCAACGAACAATCTCGGGAGTATTGGATCGAAAAGTATACTCACGCTGGCGCCGAATACGATTCCGCAACCACACAGCAACTAGCCCAAATGTTCGCAAACAAAGGTGCCTTCTCATACCTCTCAACTAACCTTTCTGTCTTTCGAGCTCCAGCTCACCACTAAACCCACAACGCTTTTCGCCTAAATCGCTTTCATGTCTCCCGAACCCGATGCCCCTGTTGTCGCTTCACTCGCTTTTGACAATCACGCATTCCGTGGCGCTACCCTCACGGTCCAGTCCGCCATTCATTCCCATTTAGGCAAGAAAGCCCTCCACTTCCACCTATTCACCAAAAACCTTTCCCCATCTCAAGTAACCTTTCTCGAAGGCCTTTCTTCAAACCATCCAAACGTCACCATCTTTCGCCACTCAATTGACGACAGTATATTTGCCGACTGCAAATCACTGCACGGCAGCTTCATGACCTATGCGCGAATTTTGCTTCCAGATCTCATCGCAACCAGCAGACTGATCTATCTTGATTCGGACTTGCTAATCACAGATGATCTCGAGTCACTTTGGCAATCGGACCTCCAAGGACAGCCCCTCGGCGCCGCCTCGTTGAGCACCGTTCGATGGTCAAACGATCATAAATTCCTCACCCCCCAAGGAATATCTATCGATGCCCCCTACTTCAACGCGGGAGTCCTCCTCATAGACAGCGCCCGTTGGCAGGCTGAACGAACCGGCGAGAAACTCATCTCATTAGCCAAAATCCACGGCTCCAACCTCCCGTCCGTTGACCAGACCTTGTTGAACCTCTCCTTCCACAACCTCTTCACCAACCTCGACCCCAAATGGAATCAACACCTATACGCAAATTTGCCACCAACCGATATTGTTCCTGGAATTCTGCACTTTCTAGGCTCGCCTAAACCCTGGGACTTTTGGGGAATGGGTCTCCACATGGCAGTGCCACTTTTCCAACGCACAGTCCACGAAAAAGAACTTTTGATTCCCCCACTCACCCTCACAGAAATCATCAATTCCCCTTCCAAAGTTTTACGTTCTGCCCGCTCCCTTTTCCGCCTTGCTCAAGCCCACCTTCGCTGAGATCCCTCACTCCATCCCGGCAAGAACGACCTTCTTCGTCTCTCCCTTCGCAAGATTAATGCCCTACCATTCATTGGCAAGCTCCTCCAATTACCAACCAACCGTTTAACGCAGCTCCAACTCCCCCGCTGCGATTCAACTCTTACTCACAACATTCCCTCATTATGAACGTCCGTTGGATCTACCCCTATCGCCTCAGGCTCGCTCTGTTCTTCAGGCTCTCTCGCCTTTTTCCCGCCCTTTTCCGCGTTAACCCGAACCAGCCCGCCGCCTTGGCCTTCGCGCCCGCCACCCTTTCCCATTTCCTGGAAACAGACCTCCTCCATCGCCAAATCATTCACACCGGATTCTACGAATTGGCACTCAGTGAATGGCTCTCTTCCGTCGCCTCAAAATCCGGTG
>CANETF010000275.1 GCA_947440575.1 Verrucomicrobiaceae bacterium | reverse complement strand
CCCGAGGACATGTCGGTATAGACCGTGTTCATGTCCGCGATGAGCTGCTGCAGCGTGGCATCACTGACCACCTGCCCTTGATAGTCCGGGAAATCCACGCGGATGATGAGCAGCGTCTTTTGTCCTTCCGTCCAAGGGCTCGCCGCGATCACGCCATCGAGATCAGATCCCGCCTCAGCGGGTTCGGCACTCTGTTCAGAGCCTTCCTCATAGAGAAGCGCAGCGGTGGCATGAGCGTTGCCACGAAAACGGGTCAAGCGTGTATCGTCCCAAGCGATCACGATTTCCTCAAAATCATCCGTTTGAAGTGCCGTGCCCGTCAGATCAGCGCCATCTTCGATCAGCGCCCCCGCCGCCACCCGAGCCGAGACATCCGCAGGCTCCAGAACATACCCCGGTAAGTCAGCTAGCGCCAGTTTGCCATCCAACGCCACACCATGAATGCCGATGCCATCCCGCGTCGGCATCGCGCCACGGCGACCATACGTGTAGGCGTCAAACACTCGCCCATCTTGCAGAGTCGCCGTGCGTGAAATCTGGCAGCCGCCCTTCTCCAAGGAAGTCGCCTGCACGCTTAGATCGCCGCGACCACTCACCTTTTCCTCCAGCAGCGCCACCACATCCGCGGGCAACCGCCGCCGCACCGACTCGGGTACCGCAAGCTCCAGCGCCCGACGTGGATTTTTATCAATTAAGTCCACCATCTCCTCCCGCCGCGCCCGAGCCAGTTCGATCCCCCTCTGCAAATCCGCCTCCGCACCCACCGCCGAAAAACGCTCCGTCCAGCGCCGAAACTCCTCAAACACCGGCTCGTGAACCGATTTTCCCCACCCAAGATCTACCCGCTTCGGCAACGACAAATCCGACAACCCCACCGACGGTCTCCGCAGCCTGCCCGAAGCCACCGAGGCTAAACGCGGAGGAGACGCCCCCTTCTCCCGCACTGCCGCAGGTTTCGAAGCCGCCGCCGCCTTCTCCGAGGCAACGGTTTGTGACGCAGGCGGCGTTTCAGCGCGCCAGACGGCCACCAGCCAAACAAGCAGGCAAGCTACAAGGGCTAAGAATAGGGGTGAAAAGCGCTTCGTCATGGTTGCAGGGAGCCATTATGGGACAACCTGAGCTTTTTCCCCATCACGAAAACTCGGGATGGGGCGGGCACATCAAAAGGCAATAGCCTTGTTTTATAATGTTCACTCGTTGATTGTCCCACTTCATCCTTCTCGTTCGTCCATTTTTGAAAACCACTGTCCTGCTTACCACTAGCCTGCTGCTCGCCCAGTCCACCGCACTGTGGACGGAGCAGCTTGCTTTTTGGTCGCGGGCGGAGCTTGAGAAGCTACGGCAGCGCATGCAGGCCATCGAGGCCGAGCGCTTACAGCTACCGGAGTCCCGCCTGACCCAAACCTCCAGCCGCAGAGGTTTCCAAAGCAGTCGCGTTGGCGATGACGAGCCGCTATGGGTGGAGGTGACGCTGCCCGAGGAATCGCTGGTAGATGCTGTCGCGCTCATTCCCTTGGTCGTGCTCAAGGACGATGGCAGCAGCACTTGTTTCGGTTTCCCCCTGCTTCACCGCATCGAGGCCATCGACGCCGAAGGACGGATCCAGATCGTCCACGAGTCTGCCGCCGACTTGCCCAATCCAGATGGCTTTCCTGTGCTGCAACGCATCACACCTCTGAGGGCATCGCGAATCCGCGTCACCGTCACCAAGCCATGGCAGAGAAGCGAACTGCGCGTGCTAGCCCTCTCTGAAATCATGGTCTTCTCTGGCAAACGCAATCTCGCTCTTGGGGCCACGGTCACTGCTTCCAGTAGCCGTCAGGAGCCGCCCGCTTGGAGCGTCGAAAACCTTACCGACCACGTCACACCGCTCGGACTACCTGTGCTGCCCGGAGCACCTGCTATCAAAGGCTTCCATAGCGCCCTTGCCAAGTCAGCCCAAGACAGCAAACACGTCGGCATCGTTTTGCCGCGCACGGTCGATCTCGATGAGATCACGCTCGTACCCATGCCGCGCAGCGAGGTTCCCACGTGGGCTGCCTACGGTTTTCCAGCCCGATTCCGACTCGAAGTTTCCGCCAGTGAAGACTTCAACGATCCGCACACCGTGGCGGACTTCAAATCCAGCACCTTCATCACGCCAGGAGCGAATCTGGTGAGCTTCGCCCTGCGCAAGCAGCCCGTCCGAGCCATCCGCCTGACCACCTTTTCCATGTGGCAGCGCTCTGGTGATTTCCTTCTCGCCCTCTCCGAGATCATCGCTCTCTCCGACGGCAAGAACGTTGCGTTGAACGCCAAGGCCTTCGCCAGTGACCAACTCGATGACCCCGGCTACAACCCCGCCGCCCTCACAGATGGCAGCTCGAATCTCGGACCCTTGCTCGACCTACCCGACTGGCTATCTAAGCTCAAGCGCCGTCAAACACTAGAGCGCGAGCACGTTACCCTAAGCGCGAAGCTCGCCAATCTGCGGGCGCGAAATCAGGATCAAATCGTGCACGGCAGCATTTTCGTCGGTGTATTGTTAATCGGCGGTTTTATCTGGGGAATCATCCATCAGCGCCGCGTGCGGCATCGGGATGCCGGGCGACTCCGAGAGCGTCTAGCCCGTGATTTGCATGACGAGATCGGATCCAATCTCGGCAGCATCGCTCTCATCTCCGCCTATGCGTCGCAAGATGACGCGACTCCCGAAAGCATGCGCGCCGACTTGAGTGAAGTCCTCATGATTGCCCGCGAAAGCGCCGACTCCATGCGTGAAATGGTCTGCCTCATCAGCCCGCGCGGATGCAGTGAATCCGAGGAGTGGAGCGTCGTCGTGCATGGACTCGCGAGGCGGCTGTTGCGTGGCATCGAGATGGATATTCAACTTGATGCCGTCAGCCCCAATTTGGAAATCCGGCGCGAGCTGTATCTTTTCATCAAAGAAGTCCTGCACAACATTGCTAGCCACGCCCAAGCCAACCACGTTCGACTGCACTTCAGCCGGACAAATGGCGGCATGATCGTCGATATCAGCGATGACGGCATCGGTTTCGATCCATCCGCGCCGCCCACCGGCTGTGGACTCTCGAATCTCCGCGAACGCGCCGTGTCACTGAGCGCCGCACTCGAACTCGACTCCGCCCCTGGCAAAGGCACACGAATCACCCTTACCCTTCCTGCATGATCGACCCCGACCTCATCCGAGTCTGGTTTGTCGAAGATCACGACGCCTTCCGCCGTAACCTCGAACGCCTCTGCACCTCCAAGCGCGGCCTTGCTCCTTCGCGAGCGTTTGCCAATGCTGAGACCATGCTCGCGGCCCTTGCGAAGGCCGAAGAAAAACCGCAAGTGCTCCTCCTCGATGTCGGACTGCCCGGCCGCAGCGGTCTCGAAGTTATCGGTGACATTCACCATCACGCCCCTGACTGCCACATCGTCATCCTCACCGTCTTCGAAGATGAAGCAAAAATCAGCCAAGCCATCAGTGCCGGAGCCAGCGGCTATCTTTTGAAGACCGCCCTGCCAGATGAAATCGCAGCGGCCATCCTCGAAGCTTCCCACGGTGGATCACCCATGTCCCCCCACATTGCCGCCAGCGTCGTGAAACTCCTGGCCCGCCTCACCCGGCCCGTGTTGCCCACCGTCTCGCTCAGCCCGCGTGAGCTAGAGCTGCTGCGTTGCATGGTGGAGGGCCTCACGGCCAAAGAAATCGCCTTTCGCCTCGACATAAGCATCCACACCGCCGACACGCACACACGCCATCTCTTTACCAAACTGGGTGTTCACAGTCGCGCTTCCGCCGTAGCCCGCGCCATGCGAGAGAGACTGGTGTGAGTGGTGACCTCATGTAGGTGGAGAGGCCTGCTTCCCTTGCTTCAAACACTCGTCAAGGGACGGGAAGCCGTCTTTGTAGGCGTCCCATTTGGTGAAGCGTTCGGCAGCGGCGGCGGGCCCGGATTGGTGGATGGTGTCGTATTCGCGAGTGAGTTCACCGACTTTGTCTTTGTCGATTTTGTGAAACTTGGCGGCACGAACTTTGTTCTTCGGCGCTCATCGTGGTCGCGGGTGGTGCCTATGTGGTATTGGGCTCCATCTCAGGATTCTTCCCCTCCTAGTTGGGGTGACGTCCGGTGCCATCGACATTCGGGCATGTGTTGATTTCGCGCCGAGTGCGAGTTCCTTGCCGTTGAGGAGAGGAGGGTGATGGTTTGAGGGGGGCACGCAGAGGCGCGGAGGAGGTGGGTGAGACGCAGAGGGGGATGGAGGTGGGTGGGGAACCACGAATGGCACTAAGGGCACGAATGGGAGCGGGGATTTGAGTGGGGTAGGAAAACGGGGGTTGAGATTGGGAATTGCGGGGGTGGGGTGGAGGTGTATTTTTTGGGACTATGCCGACTTACGTTTATGAGACCCAGCCTGTGGATTGCGCGGTGCCGCCGCGGCGTTTTGAGGTGAAGCAGAGCATGAAGGATGCGCCGTTGACGCATGATCCGGAGACGGGGTTGCCGGTGCGGCGGGTGATCGGGGCGAACATCAATTTCATGGCGGCGGACAACACGGGTGCGGGGTCGGCTGCGGGCGGGGGTGGGTCGTGTGGGACGGGGTGTGGGTGTCACTAGACGGTTTGTGTTTTTTTGGTTCGCGTTCGCAGTTTGTTTTTTCTATGGAGAGGAAGCGTTGGGAGATTCGGGTGAGGCATGAGGCGGGGGTGCCGGAGGAGGTGGCTGGGGCGTTGCGGACGGAGCGGGAGTTGGAGCGGTTGATTGCGGGGGAGGAGAAGCCGGATGCGGGGGCGGTGAAGGAGGTGGTGGCGCGGGTGCAGTTGGTGATTGCGGATTATTTGGAATCCGGGAAGGGGATGGGGGTGGTGTTGAAGCCGGTGGAGATTGTGTCGGCGATTGAGGCGGCGCTGGCGGAGGCTGGGGGGCAGCCGAGTCCGTTTCCGGATGGGGCGGATGCGCGGACGTTTTTTGTGCATGGGCTGTATGACGAGATCGTGCAGCAGCCGAGCAATTTGTTTGAGACGCGGGTGTTTCCGGATGGGAGCGAGCGGTATGTGCCGGTGGGGCGGGCGGTGTGGGTGGCGTGCTTGGAGCGGGTGAAGGCGGGGATTTTGAGGGTGAAGGGGTGAGGGGCTGACTCCTTGGGGAACTGGAGGAGGGGTGCGGGTGGCTTGGGAATGGAGGTGATTTTTTGCGATTGGGAGGGAAGCGGTTGACTCTTTCAAAAATAGTGTTCCTTTGAACATATGAAGACGGGAGCTTTTTTTGAACTGAGCCTGAAAACGGGAGTGGCTGAGGGCGAATCTGGCACCGTCATTGGTCCCACAAGGCTTCCCGCTTCTCGGGTGGCATCACCTGATCGATGCAACCCCTGCGAACCGGGAAGCCCTGTGGAACCCAGCACGACGCCATCTTCATCCCTTTCCAGTCCCGTTTCCAGGCTGAGGGAGCAGCTGCGGAATCGGTTTCCGGGGGCGCATGGGGGT
>CANETF010000274.1 GCA_947440575.1 Verrucomicrobiaceae bacterium | reverse complement strand
GGAAGGGGGGGAGGACGGGTGGGCCGGATGGGGCGGGCGTTTGGATTTCTGGGGGTGCCTGGGGCGCGGGTGCCGCGGTCGGGAAGGTAGGTGTGGCTGGAGGTGGTGGTGGTGCTGCGGGCGAGGTGATGCTGTTGCCGCACTTGGGGCATGGTCCGGTGACACCCGCAAGATGGATCGGCACCGTGAGCGGTGCTTGGCAAGTCGGGCAGTTGAATTGGATCACTTGGGGCGTCATGCCGGGAGTTCGGAAGGAACGGGGTTCGGGGAGGGGAGCAAGTGCGTTCGGAGAGGGATTGCTACGCTTTGGTAAAAGGTTTTCAGCAGGAAACTTTTAGCGGACTTGGCATTTAGGATCCCCTATTTATTCGGGCTTTCGGTGGCCCTGTCAATATCCCATCGCGTGGGAAGTGACTCGGGATGGGTTTTCTTTTCGAGTTGAGTTCAATCGCCCGAGAGTTGCCTGGCCCATTGAATTGCTTTGAGCATGCCGGTCGCTTTATTGACGGTTTCCTGATACTCAGAGGTAGGATCACTGTCAGCAACGATGCCTGCTCCCGCCTGGACGTAAGCTTTGCCGTCTTTGAGGACGCAGGTGCGGAGGGCGATGCAGCTATCGAGGTCGCCATCAAATCCAAAGTAGCCGACGGCGCCGGCGTAGGCGCAGCGTTTGCTTTTTTCGAGGCTGCTGATGATTTCCATGGCACGGACCTTGGGGGAGCCGCTGACGGTGCCTGCGGGGAAGGTGGCGCGCATGACATCGTAGGCGGTGCGGTCTGGCCGGAGCTTGCCGCTTACGTTGGAGACGATGTGCATGACGTGGGAGTAGCGCTCGACGATCATGAGTTCGTCGACACTCACGGTGCCATATTGAGCGGCGCGTCCGACGTCGTTTCGAGCGAGGTCAACGAGCATGATGTGTTCGGCTCGTTCTTTGGGGTCGGCTAGCATTTCAGCAGCGAGCGCATCATCCTCCTCGGGTGTCGCACCCCTCCAACGGGTTCCAGCAATGGGACGGATTTCGATGTTTCCGTGGAGGCATTTGACGTGAACTTCGGGGCTGCTGCCGACGAGGGAGAAGCCTTGGGGGAGTTCCACACAGAACATGTAGGGGGAGGGGTTGACGTGGCGCAGGGCGCGGAAGAGATCGAGTGGAGTGCCGTGGTAGTCGGTCTCGAATCGTTGGGAGGGCACGACCTGGAAGATGTCACCGGCGGCGATGAATTCTTTTGATCGAGTGACCATGGACTCATATTCCGCCTGGGTGGTGTTGGAGACCGGGGCGGGGATGGCTGCCGTTGAAACGGGAGCGATGGTTTGCAGGGGTTTGACGGCAAGGGGCTGCTGGAGTTTATCGATGACGGCTTGGATTTGGATTTTGGCCCAATCGTAGGCTGCTTCCAAAGTGGGGTGTTCGTCGGTGTGGACGTTGGCGACGATGGAAAGGCGACGAGTGCGGTGATCGAAGATGAGGACGACGTCGGTGATGAAGAAGACCATGTCGGGCAGGCCGAGGTGGTCAGGCGGGGGTTCGGGCAGGGTGGGCTCGAAGTAGCGCACCATGTCGTAGGCGAGGTAACCGACGGCACCGCCGCAGAAAACAGGAAGGGTGGGTGAACCATGCGGGCGATAGGGACGCATGAGTTCTTCGAGAGCTTCGAGGGGGTCGCCCTTCACTGTAAAAATGCGTTTTTGGCCCCGTTCATTGACTTCGATTTCGCGGCTGCGAGCGGTGATGATGGTGCGGGGTGACGTGCCTAGCAGGGAGTAACGACCGGAGTGCTGAGTCAGTTCTGCGGATTCGAAAAGAAAGCTGCAATGACCGTCGCGGATTTTCTGATAGGCTGAGAGGGGCGTCTCATAGTCTGCAGCGAGCTCAGCCCAGACCGGGACCAGATTTCCCTGGGAGGATAGGGTCTGGAAGGTTGTGAAAGAGGGTTGAAGATGGAGCTCGGACATGGGCAGTGGAGTGGGTGGGTAGTTTGCACCTTAGGCGTGTCGGGGCAACTGCGATGTGTGTCGGGCGTGTTTGTCTTTGAACGCTTTCGAAAGACTGCCGGAATTGGCCTCAGTTGGGGGGGCAAAGGCGGTGTCGTGACCGGCAGAGCCGGCTATTGGTGGTGTCACTCTGCGATGCGCGAATCGAAGAGATCGAAGTCGCAGGTTGATCTGCATGCCAAGGTGTTTTACGATGAGGGGATGCTTCAGAAATTTGTATTCGGTTCGTTTTTATGGTCTGCCATTTCGATTCAAGCGGTGGATTTTGAGCCGTGGTCTTTTACGGAGAAGGACTTGTTTCCGAGTGCGTTGATTTCAACGGCGACGGTTGATTGGAACGGGGATGAGGAGACGGCCGAAGACAAAAAGGTGCAGGGTGATCCGAAGCTTAAGAGGGATGAGGTGGCGATCTATGGGGATGAGAATGGCTGGCTAGCCGTGGAGTTGACAGATCTACCGCCAAAGTCAGAAGTTCGTGTCGAAATCTCGGTGGACGGGTTCATGAAACCGTCGGTGTGGGAGGGGGTTTTGAAAAAGGCGCATACGACTGCGCGGATTTTCCCCAAAGGCATTTGGGACTATGCTGCTCTGCATACGGTGAGAGAACAGCGACCCGTCAATGCGACCTTTAAAGTGACGGTGAACGGGGAAGAATTGACCGAAAAGACGGAGGTCTGCACCATGAAGTCGATTAACGACTGTCCGTTTTATGTTTTGTTTGATGAGGAAGGTGAGGAGTTTGAGGATTTTTCGATGGTTTTTGCGGCCTACGTGAACGAGAACCATCCTTGGGTGGATGGGATTTTGAAGGATGCGCTGAAGACGGGATTGGTATCGGGTTTCACGGGATATCAGAGCGGCGATCCGGACGAAGTCTTGACGCAAGTGTTTGCGATTTGGAAGGTGCTGCAAGACCGGGGCATCAAATACAGCGACATCTCGACGACTACGCCGAGCAAGTATGTGGTCAGTCAGACGGTACGGTTTTTGGATGACTCCATCGATGCCACTCAGGCGAATTGTGTGGATGGAACGGTATTGATGGCCTCGTTGATGAGGAAGATTGGATTGAATGTTTATCTGACGATGGTTCCAGGGCACTGTTTGCTGGCGTTTGATTTGGGACGTGAGGAAGATGACGATATCTTGGGGTTGGAGACAACCATGTTGGGGGAGACGGATCTTGGGGAAGCGGGGGAGTCAATCGAGGTGCCGGAGGGGGTGAAGGGAACAAAACATGAGGGGTCTTTCAGAGTGCTGGCAGCGGCTTTGGGGGTAGGGACGGCGACATTGGAAGAGCATTCCGAGGCGATGGCAAACGAGGAGAGTCCGGACACGCAATTGATTTCAGTAGCGGCAGCGCGTGAGATGGGGATCATGCCGATTGCGTCCGGGCGCGACAGAAAATGAGGGGTGGGTGTCTTGGCCGTTGGACTGATCGAGTTTAAGCGGGTCGATGTTAGGATAAAGCTCCACGCTGATGTGTTTGCGTTTCTGGAAAGACATCTGAAACGCCAGTCGTTCTGGTTGAATGCCTTTATCATCCCTGTCACGTCGTCGATTCATAGGTCATGCGTTTGTGGCGACCACCCTTTCAAATGTTGTCTCAGCTGCTGAAAACGATTGCTATGACATTTGCGTCTATGGTGGCACCGCTAGCGGGGTGATGGCGGCCGTCACTGCTGTCAAACAAGGCCGTACAGTTGTCATCGTAGAGCCCAGTCGGTGGCTTGGCGGCATGACGGGTGGTGGGCTGAGTCATGTGGATTGGGGTCGTGAGAAGGCGGTGGGCGGCACGGCTTTGAGTATCCTGTCGAAGAACTATGATGACGCCAAGTATCGCGAGGTTTTCTCGCAATTGGTGAAGAAGTATCGCATTCGCGTCATCTATGAGCACAGGGTGAGTGAGGTGCAAAAGGAGGGAGCAAGCATTCGCAGCATCACGCTTGATCATGCGCCGCCGGATGCAATGGGCTGCCCTGTAGCGGCCCCTAAAAAATCAAACGCGATGACGATTATTGCGCAGGTTTTTATCGATTGCTCGTATGAGGGGGATTTGATGGCGCGAGCTGGGGTGAGTTACACCTGGGGACGTGAGAGTCGCGATGAGTATGGCGAATCGCTCGCAGGGGTGCGGCCAAATCTCGCTGTGTATGACATCGATCCCTATGTGACGCCGGGAGATCCAAAGAGCGGATTGCTGCCTTTTATTCAAGACATGAAACCGCAGCCGGAAGGCAGCGCGGATGGGCTGACGATGGGTTACGGCTTTCGATGGAAGTTCAGCAAAGACGCCGATCGCATTCCGATTCCTGCGCCGGAGAACTATGATCCCAAGCAGTGGGAGCTGTATCGTCGCGGGTTCACCAACAAAGCCAAGATCGACGAGGGCCGTCGCATGAAAGGAAAGCTCGGCTTCTTCGAGCCAGCGGGGGGTCGCATCCACTCCCTGGGTGCGGGCAATCTTGCTCGCGCGTTACTGGCTCCAACGAACTATGGCAGCAATGCTGAGTATCCTGATGGCGACTATGCGACTCGCGCCCGCATTTGGAAAGCGGACCAGGAGTTCATGTCTGGCATGACGCACTTTCTTCGAACGGATGACTGCGTGCCGGACAAGTTCAAACAGACCGCTCTCGAATTTGGCTTCCAACGCGGCATCTTTGATGAAACCCAAGGCTGGCCGCATCAACTTTATGTCCGTGAGGCTCGTCGGATGAAGTCCGAATATGTGGTGACTCAAAGGGATCTGGAAGGCGACACGAATCCTGAGGACAGCATTGGCCTCGCGTCTTATGGCGTCGATGACTGGCCGTATGCGACGTATGTTTACGAGGGCAAAGTGGCGCTCTACGGCGGCGAGTTTTCCATGGTGTATCTCGATGAGAAGTATGAGGGCATCTACAAGATCCCTTACCGGGCCATCACGCCGAGGCAAAGCGAGTGCAGCAATCTCCTTGTGCCTGTCTGTGTCTCTGCCAGCCACATCGCCATGACTTCCATTCGAATGGAACCGGTCTGGATGATCTTGGGTGAATCAGCCGGAGTCGCCGCTGCGATGGCGGTGAGTGAGAACCTGCCGGTGCAGCAGGTGTCGTATGCGGGGCTCAAGGAAAAGCTGTTGGCTCTTCAGCAAAGGCTGGAGCGTTAGAGCAGTTTAAGCAAAACTGTAGCCGCTTGTTTTGGGCGGCGGAGGCGGATCTGAGCCGTCGTCAGCTTGGGACGTATGTTCTCATATGCCCCGGCGCTGCCAACGGCCCATCTCCACCTCCGGCGCTCCCAAATCAACGGCCACCTCTTTTCTTAAAATGCTCTAGTGGCCGATTCGAAGGTCAGGAGACCTCTTACGGGAGTGAGCCGTGAGAGGTGACCTTAGATCGATCCTCAAACGGACACGGGCTTGCCGGTTTGGGCGGACTTGTAGATGGCGTCGATCACTTGCATGAGGCGAAGGGCTTGCTCGGGAGTGTTGAGCGGAGCGGCTTTGCCTTGGATGGCTTCGATGAAGTTGGCGGCGGAACCGATGCGGCCCATGTCCTCGCAGGCGGGGGTGACGATGCTGCGGTTGACGCTATTGCCATTTTCCTGGACGTAG
>CANETF010000273.1 GCA_947440575.1 Verrucomicrobiaceae bacterium | reverse complement strand
CGAAGGTGGCGGCTTTTTTGAGCCAGGCATCGATGTTGGTTTTGAGGGCGGGGATTTGGAGCTGGGGGGGTTCGCTGGTCCAGGCGGCGATGTCGGTGCCGCCCCAGGAGGAGTTGATCATGCCGACGGGTGTTTTGAGTTTTTGATGGAGGTCCTGGCCGAAGAACCAAGCGACGGCGGAGAAGTTCTGGACGGAGTCAGGGGAGGCGACGATCCATTCGCCCTGGCAGTCGGCCTGGGGGATGCGGGTGGCTTTTTGGTTGACGCTGAACATGCGGATGGAGGGGAGGGCGGCGGCGGCGGATTCGGTGGCGGGGTATAGGCCGCTTTTGAATTGGAAGGCCATGTTGGACTGGCCGGAGGCGAGCCAGACTTCGCCGACGAGGACGTCGTTGACGGTGAGGGTGGAGCGGCCTTTGACGGTGAGTTGTTGGGGCTTGTCGCTAGCGGCGAGTTTGCCGAGGCGGACGCGCCAGGCGCCATCGGAGACGGCGGTGGTGGTGGCGGATTGATCGGCGATGGAGACGGTGACAGCGTCGCCGGGTTTGGCCCAGCCCCAGACGTAGAAGGGTTGGTCGGCCTGGATGACCATGTGGTCGGAGATGAGGGCGGGGAGTTTGAGGTCGATTTCCCAGTCGTCGGTGCGGAAGGGGGAGGCGGGGAGGCCGGCGCTGTTTTCGAGAGACCAGGCGGGGTTGTCGGCCCAGGCGTAGCGGACGGCGACGGGGTCTTTCACCTCGGGGGAGGCGACGACGACGCGGCCGTTGATGAGGCGGGCGTTGGCGGAGACGAAGTGTTTGTCGGCACCGGCGATGGCGAAGCCGGTTAGGGAGTCGCCACCGTCTTTGGAGCGGAGGCCGGTGCCGGTGTGGTCGAAGGTGAGGACGATGGAGGCGCCTTTGACGGTGTGATTTTGGAGGAGGGGACCGGAGGAGGCGGGGATTTTTTGGCCATAGACTTCACCGAGGGCCCAGAGGGAGAGGCGCTGGCCGATGCCCTGTTTGTTTTTTGGGTGGATGTCTTTTTCCTCGCCAAGGCCGAGGGTGATGGCCATGCCAGTCTTTGGGAGGCTGAGGGTTTTGAGCATTTGTTCGCGGATGACGGGCCAGGATTGGAAGAGTTCTACGGGGGCCTGTTGGGGGGCTTTGAAGTCGGGGAGTTGGACCCAGGCGAAGGGGAATTCGTGGCCCCAGCGGGTGCGCCAGTCTTGGATGAGAGTGGACAGTTGGAGGCCGTAGAGGTGGGAGATGGGTTTGCCGGCGTTGCTTTCGCCTTGATACCAGACGGCGCCGCGGAAGGCGTAGGGGATGATCGGGGCGATCATGCCGTTGTAGAGGTTGGCGGGGTGGTTGGGTTCGAGGCGGGGATTGAGGGGGGCTTTGGGGGCGCGGGGGGCGGGTTTTTTCTCGGCCTTGGCGATTTTGACGGCTTCTTTCCACTTGGCGACGGCGGCTTCGTATGTGGCCTTGGCCTGGGGTTCGTCGTAGGGTTTGGCGGTGGCTTCTTTCCAGGGGGCGTAGATGGCGGGGTAGTCGGGGAGTTTGGATTGGGCATCGGAGCTGATCCAGGCTTCGACGGCGGTGCCGCCCCAGGAGGAGTTGATGAGGCCGACGGGTTGTTTGAGGGTGTGATGGAGTTCGCGGCCGAAGAAGAAGGCGGTGGCGGAGAAGGAGCCGACGGTGTCGGGCGAGCAAACGGTCCACTGGCCTTTGCAGTCGGATTGCGGGTCGATGGTGGAAGCGCGTTCGACGGTGAACATGCGGATGAGGGGGAGTTGGGCAGCGGCTTTTTCTTTGTCGAAGTCGCGCGAGCTGGCGACGGACATGGCCATGTTGGACTGGCCGGAGCCGAGCCAGACTTCGCCGATGAGGACGTCCTGGATGGTGAGGGTGTTTTGGCCCTGGATGGTGAGGATTTGCGGGGTGGCGGAGGCTTTGAGCGGGGGGAGGGTGGCGAGCCATTTGCCGTCGGGGCCGGGCGTGGCGGTGGCGGACTGGCCGGCGAGGGAGACGGTGACGGACTCACCGGCCTTGGCCCAGCCCCAGAGAGGGATTTTGGCATCGGCCTGGACGACCATGTGGTCGGAGATGATGGCGGGGAGTCGGACTTCGGCGAGGAGGGACGAAGTCAGGGAGAGGGAGAGGAGGAGTGGGCGGAGGTTCATGGGGGAGAGATGGGGCGGCGGGGTCGCCGGAGATGGGAGATGGGTGGGGAGGTAGAACGGGCTTTTTGGGGAGGCCTTCCTTGGTAGGTGTGTTTTTTTGGCGTTCTAGGGGGTGAGGAGTTTTTTCATGGCGGACATGAGGATGGGTTCGACTTCGGGGGCGACGTTGGATGAGGTGGGGCCGGTTTCGTAGCCGCCTTCGGGGTAGGAGGCGGTGGTGCCGATGTAGCCGGGGCCGTAGTCGCCGTAAGCGGCCATGAGGACGTGGAGGTCAGGGCGCATGGCTTTGGCGGCTAGTTGGTATTCGACGAAGAGTTCGCCCGGGAGGTGGAGCATGCGGGTGTTGCCGACGCGGAGGCAGGTGATGTTGATTTGATGACCGGATTTGACACGGCGGACGAAGGCGAGCTGGTCGGCGGCGGAAATGTAGCCTCTGGGCGGGGTGGCTTTGAGTTTGGCGATGAGGTCTTCCTCTTTGAGCAGGGGTGAGAGGGGGAGGCTGACGGGTTCGAGCGCCCAGCCGATGTCGGTGGAAGTGAGGGGGGTTTTGGTGGTGTTGGCGTAGGCTTCGCGCATGCCTGCGGCGAGGCGGGTGGCGAGGATGATGCGATTGGCCTGGGTGCCGTCGTTGTATTTGCCGGCGGCGACGTTGCCGCCTGCGCCATTGAAGTGCACATGCAGGGCGGCGTTGACATCCTGGCCGCGAATGAAGCGGGCGATGCCGGGGAAGTCGGGGCTGGGGATGCCGAGGCGGTAGTAGCTTTGGGGGTGGCAGGCGTAGGCGCTGAGGACGGCGACGGGTTTGTCCTCGTTCCAAAAGCTGAGCAGGGAGACGACGGGGTCGATGAGGCCTTCGGGGAGGGCGATGAGGCCTTCGATTTTGCAGGCGCTGCCACGCATGCGGCCGATTTTGTTGTCGGCGGTGCGCTCGACGCGGCGGTTGGAGGCGACTTCTTTGACGATGGCTTCGCCATAACCGAAGTGGGTGACGGGTTGGGCGTTTGGCAGTGCGGCGCGGATGGCTTCGGCGGCGTTTTGGATGACGCGGCGGTGGAAGTCGCCGGAGAAGCGGGAGTAGCCATCGATTTGGAGTTCCTGGATGAGTTTTTCGGCGGTGAAGTCGCATCCGGGGGCGTCGTGTTGATGGAGGGTATGGACGGCCACGCGTTCGGGGGAAGTGCCGGCGGCTTCGGCGAGAGCGGAGCGGAAGGCATCGTGTCCTTCATTGGCGATGCCGATCCAATCGACGGCGCAGAGCACGATGGGCTGCTGGGCGCCGGTGATGACGATGCCGCGGCAGCGGAGTGTCAATTCGTCGAGGCGTTTGACGGGATCATAGGCCATGGCGGATCCGAGGGGGGGCGTGGCATCGATGTCGAAGGTGGCGATTTTGATGGGGCTTTGCGCGAGGGTGAGGAGGGGCGCAAGGAGGAGGGCGGCGAGGAGGGATTTCATGGGGTGAGGGAGCTAACGCGCGGTGGGGAGGTGGACTTGCGAAGATGGGATTGGGTTGAGATTGGGGGTGGGGTGGCGCATGAGTTTTGGCGTTTGATCTCCTTACTTTCTGAGCTTACTTTTCCGCCGTGAAAGCCACTCTTACCAGCAAAGGTCAAATCACCATCCCGCTCAAGGTGCGCACCAAGCTTCGACTCAAGCCGGGAGATGTTCTCGACTTCGACGAGGCTTCGCCATTCCTCAAAGCCACGAAGGCGATTTCTGCGGAAGCCTGGGATGACTTGGCTGCGGCGTGGCAGGATCCGTTTCCGAAGTTGACTGCCGCCGAGACCTTGGATGAGTTGCGCGGCCCAGTCGAACTGCCAGCCAAACGCCGCAGACGATGAGAACGGCGATTGATTCATCGGTGCTGCTTTTGATTCTCAAACGGCAAACCGGCTGGCAGCGATGGCGGGCCAGTCTGGAGCAGGCGGCCTCGGAGGGACCGCTGTTGATTTGTCCGGTTGTGTTCGCGGAGTGTTCGACGGGGTTTGATTCCTCTGACACGGCGTTGCGACGGTTTGATGCGCTCCAGTTTCAGTTCGATGCGATCCTTCCGGAGGCGGCTTTTTTGGCGGGACAGACTTTCTTGCGTTACCGGCGTGAAGGCGGTCCAAGGCTGCATTTGATTCCTGACTTTCTCATCGCGGCCCATGCCAGCATCCAAGCAGACCGGCTGGCGGCTGTGGATCGCGGTTACTTGCGGCGCTACTTTGGTTCGCTGCCTTTGCTCGCTTGATCCAGCGAGTGGGCAGTTTATGGGTGGGTGGTGTTTCGATTTGCTGGTTTTCAACGTGTGCTGGGGTGGTGTGCCTTGGCGGTGGTGCTGGGGGGGTATTGTGCGGTGGGGATTTCGCGGATCCGGTTTGAGGTGGATGTGACGAAGCTGCTGCCGGCGGATCTGCCGGAGGCGGCGGGGGCGCGGGCGTTCATGGAGCATTTCATCAAGCGGTCGCAGGTGCTGGTGCTGCTGGAGGGGGAGTCGGCGGAGGTGGTGGAGGCGGCGACGGAGCGGGTGGCGGGGGCTTTGGCGGCGAAGCGGGAACTGGTGGAGCGGGTGGTGTGGCGGCGGGCGGAGGATGAGGTGGGGGCGTGGGCGGAGCTGGTGGCGTGGGGCTTGTTGAATCAGCCGGAGACGGTGCTGCGGGAGCGGGTGGAGCGGCTTTCGGAGGCGCGGTTGGCGGGCACGCTGGAGGCGGCGGTAGAGGAGCTGGCGACGTCGCCTTTTTTGTCGGATGGGTTGGCGGGGTATGATCCGCTGGGGTTGACGGGGCCGTTGATGAAGGCGATGGGCGGGGCGGGGGAACGGTCTGAGTTTGGCAGTGCGGATGGGTTGTTTCGCGTGGTGTATGTGGATTTGAAGGAGGCGCTCTCGGATTATCGGGAGGTGGCGAAGCAGTTGGGGGAGGTGCGGGCGGTGGCTGAGGGTGCGGCCGAGGGGGTGAAGGTGCGGCTGACCGGGGAGCCGGCGTTTTTGGCGGAGATTTCGCAGAGCATGGAGGCGGATATGAAGGGATCGGCGATGATGACTTTGGTTCTGACGACGCTGCTGGTGTGGGTGGTGTTTCGGCGGGTGCGGTTGCTGCCGTTGCTGGCGTTGTGTTTGGGTTTGATCTTTGTGCTGACGCTGGCGACGTGCGGTCTGATCATGGGGTCGATCACGGCGTTGACGGTGGGTTTTGCGTCGATTTTGATCGGGTTATCGGCGGATTACGGGGTGCTGCTGTTTGAGGCGTATCGGGTGTCGGGCGGGGATGCGCGGGCGGCGGGGAGGCAGGTGAGGGGCGGGATTTTTTGGGCGATTGCGACGACGGCGGCGGTGTTTTTGGCGTTGATGCCGCTGGGGTTTCCGGGGCTGTCGGATTTGGGGTTGCTGGTGGCGGTGGGGGTGGGGATTGGGGGGGTGGTGATGGTGGGGGTGTTGCCGAGTTTGTTGGGGCGATGGGTGCCGAT
>CANETF010000272.1 GCA_947440575.1 Verrucomicrobiaceae bacterium | reverse complement strand
CACTAAAACCACCGACTTCGTCCCCCCCTCCATCGCCTCCCTCGAAGAAGCCACCCAAAACTGGACCGCCATCCCCGAACGCGCCTTCCCCCGTAACGTCCGCCTCAAACAACCCGTCGCCATCAAAATGACCGCCGGCACCGGCCAACTCGCCGCCGGCACCTCCGCCCTCGCTCTCGCCGCCAGCCAGGGCGTCCTCACCGTCGCCCCCTCCGCCGCCTCCACCGCCCGCGGCCAAATCCCCATCACCGATACCGACTTCCCCGATCAAATTCGCTCCGCCTACGAAACCTGGAAAACCCACCGCATCCAAATCGCGCGCGAATCCTGGGAAGCCCGCCAAAAAGCCCCAGCGACCGTCGCCTCCACCAAGCTCGTCGACCCCGCCGGCAAACCCCTCACCAACAACAGCGGCAAATACGACATCATCCTCGAAAGCATGCGCATCGGCCAAGTCACCGAAGTCCGCCCCGACAACATCCGCTCCTGGGGCACCGCCCACCCCGGCCCAGTCGACGGCAAAACCGGATGGCTCATCGAAATCGACTTCACCGCCACCACCCTGTTCGGCAAGTTCGACACCCAAGCCCAAGCCCAAATCCTCAACGGCAAACTCCACCGCTGGATCTACACCGGCTCCGGCGAAGAAGTCCCCTAGAGCATCATAAGAAAAGAGGTGGCCGTTGATTTGGCAGCGCCGGGCCACATGAATACATCTGTCCCATTCTGACGACAACCTATCTCCGCCTCTGCCACCCCAAAGAAGCGGCTGCAGTTTTGCTTAAACAGCTCTAACCTCAACCAATGTGACCGATCACCCCATATGCATCCCGGCTCCGCAGGCCAGGTGGGGTGGTTCTCCAACTTCCGGTTAGTCACACAGCAACATCAAGCGGCTTGGCAACCAGTCTAACACCCGGAAAATCATGACCATGGAGTGTTCAACTTAGGTTCAAGGTGCATCGACTCCAGCCGCCCACAACACCCCACGCGGAATCAAATGCTCCAACCCGGGCGTGTTTTCCGGATGCGGACTGGAGATGAAAACCCGGCCCTTACCAAAGGTCGCCTGCGCCTGCGCTGGCGAATCCACCATCACCCCCACCGGCGTTCCATTCTCGGCGATCTCCGACTTGAACACACTGATCGTCGTATACGCCGGAATATCCGTGCGCTCCGCAGGCTTAATCACCGGGCCATTGCCATATCGAACTTTAAAGGTCCCCCTGACATCACCCAGCATTTGGCGCCCCGCTTCCGTGACCTCGGAATCCAGAAACGCCTTGCCCCGCTGCCACTTACTGGAAACCGTGCTCGCATTCAGGATGCCCAGACCCCACTTGAAATTCGAGCACGCCAGATAAGCCCCTGCGCACACGCCGACATACCCGCCGCCGCCGCGAATAAACTCGCGCACATTGTTCCGCCCGGCTTCACCAATGGATTCCGCCTGCTGACTGCCTGAACCGCCGGAAAAGGCAACCACATCAAACTGATTCAGATCGATCGTCGCCCACTCCTCAGCCTTCACCCGAATCACCGTCGCCTCAGGGATCGACTTGATGCGGCCACTCACATTTTCAATCCCGTCATTCGGTGCCCCTTTGCCATCAAAAATGGCCACCTTCAACGGCCTCGTCTTCTCCGGCGGCGCGATGATCGTCTTCATGCCGTTCACATCCGGCGGAATGACAAACGGCGTTGGCGCTTTTCGCTTCGCTTTCGGGGTCTCTGATTCCTGCGCCAAAACCACGGTTCCACCCAGCAAAACCATGACCAACAAAATAGGAGAAAACAGAGACACTTTCATGATGCAAATAGGTCGGACACACTCAAATACGATTCGCAATGCACCGATCTGTCGTCTCCCGAAAATTGGGAAGCCGACAATCCGAATGCTTCGCCCTCGCCCTACGTATTAAAGGTCTCCCTTCCAAAGAAGTTGCAGGCGGCCTTAGCGTGAGTATTCACACCACAGGGACCCATACCAAAAACCTATTCTCAAAACTCGGCATTCATAGCCGCGCCGCAACTGCAGCTCGCGCCCTGAAAGAACGGCTAGTATGATCAAATAAAACCACCACCCCTTCGGGCAAAATCAGCCACCACGCCTGCAATCGATCGAAGCCATGAATCTTACCCAACAAACCGCCGTCGTCACCGGAGCCGCCCAAGGCATCGGCCTAGCCATTTCCAGATCACTTCTTGACGCGGGAATGAACGTCGTTCTCGCTGACATCAATGAAGCCGCGCTTCGAACTGCAAGTCAGGAACTTGGCTCGGATCGCTGCCTGGAGGTCACGTGTGATGTCACTCAAGCTCAATCCGTCTCATGGTTGGTTGAATCAACTGAAGCACGTTTCGGCCCCATCGCCGTCTGGATCAACAACGCCGGTCTCGCCCGCCATCGCTGGATTCCCGACTACACCGAGGCCGAAATCGACCTCATGCTCGACGTCAATCTCAAAGGCACCATCCTCGGCTCCCAGGCCGCCCTGCGTTCCATGATCCCCCACAAATCCGGTCACATCATCAATATCATCTCAACCGCCAGCCTGCGCGGGATCCCCAGCGAGTCCGTCTACTGCGCCGCCAAGTGGGGCGTGAGAGGCTTTACCCAGGGCCTCGCCGAAGAAGCCGCACCCCACCGGATCCGCGTCACCGCCCTACTGCCCGGCGGAGTGGACACTGCATTCTGGAATGACGCCTCCAACCGTGAAGCCCCAAAACAGCTTTTTCTCCAACCCAAACACATCGCCGACGGCGTTCTCTCTTGCCTCAAAATGGACGATTTCTGCGTGCCTCGCGAACTTGTCCTCCGTTCCCTGGACGATTCCGATTTCTCTGTCAGTCCGTAACCAAATTCACAACCTGAACCAACGGCATCGTGAACTTTCCCTCTATTGAAATCTCCAATCCCGATTTCACCCCGCCCGGATTCCATTTCGTCACGGTCAAATCGCCGGCACTGCATCGTCGAGCCGATATCAGTATCTTCATTCCCAGTAAACCATCAAGAGACCCACTCCCTCTTGTCACCCTGCTCCACGGTGTTTATGGAAGCCACTGGGCCTGGATGTTCAAAGCAGGCGCGCACGAGGTTCTAGTGCACTTGATCGAGAATGAATCCCTTCCGCCAATGGCTCTAGCCATGCCCTCCGATGGACTCTGGAGTGATGGCTCCGGTTATCTCCAACATGACGAGTCCGACTATCGTTCCTGGATCGTCAACGAAGTCCCGACCGCAGTCACCCAGGTGGAGCCCAGCATCAAAGACGCCCCCCATTTTCTTTGTGGCCTCTCCATGGGAGGCTATGGCACCCTCCGTCTAGGCGCTCTACATTCTGAACGCTACGCCGCCTTATCAGCCCACAGTAGCGTCACCAACATGGATGACTTGCAATCTTTTGCTCTTAGCGACACAGATCCATTCATCCTAAATGAAGATCGTCCCCTTGATGTCCTCACGTGCCTGAAAGCGAATGCTTCAAATCTCCCTCCATTTCGATTCGATTGCGGCACCGACGACCCATTGCTTGAATCCAATCGAATCCTCCACTCCGAACTCAAAGCCGCAGGGATTGCACATGTCTATCAGGAGTTCACAGGTGGTCACACCTGGCAATACTGGCGCGAACACCTTTCAGATAGCCTCCGTTTCTTCGCGCAAACACTCCATCCTACTGTCCCCGCCTAACTAACTCAAAACTCAGAATGAGTTACCTCCTAACCTAATCCAACCATCCAAAATCCATGAGCCGAGATACCTTCCACGAGAGCGTCAATCACTACTTCAATCGCGCAGCTTCCTTCTCCACCCTTGATGCGGGCCTGATCGATCAGGTTCGTTGCTGCAATTCCGCCTACCGCATGCGCTTCCCCGTCAAAACCGACGACGGCCAAATCACAGTCATCGAAGCCTACCGTGCTGAGCATAGCCACCATCGCCTGCCCACCAAGGGCGGCATCCGCTTCAGCCCCGACGTGACTCTCGACGAGACCATCGCTTTAGCCTCACTCATGACCTACAAATGCGCCGTCGTCGGCGTCCCTTTCGGCGGCGCCAAAGGCGGGGTTCGTATCGACTCCACAACCACATCCGACGGCTTCCGCGAGCGCGTCACCCGCCGTTACACCGCCGAATTGATCCGAAAAAACTTCATCGGACCGGACATCGACGTCCCAGCCCCCGATTACGGCACAGGCGAACGCGAGATGGGCTGGATCGCAGACACTTACAAGAACCTCAAAATCAACTCCGGTGATGCCTACGCCTGCGTCACCGGCAAACCGCTCGCCATGCACGGCATTCCCGGACGCAAGCAAGCCACTGGACTCGGTGTCTTCTACGGCATCCGCAGTTGCATGGAAATTGCCGAAGACATGCAGGCACTTGGCCTGACCACCGGCATCGCCGGGAAACGCGTGATCGTCCAGGGACTCGGCAATGTCGGTTACCATGCCGCCATGTTTATGCAGCGCGACGGCGGGGCCCTCATCACGGGCATTGCCGAGCGCGAGGGAGGCATCTTCAACGCAGACGGCTTGGATGTGGATGAAGTGTTCAAATACAGAAACGTCAACAAATCCATCCTCGGTTTCCCCGGCGCAGAGAGCATTCCCAATAGCAAGGAACTCCTCGAACGCGAATGCGACATCCTGATCCCTTCAGCCCTGGAGAATCAAATCACAGCCGAGAATGCACCGCGCATCAAAGCCAAGATCGTCGCCGAAGCTGCCAACGGTCCAGTCGATTTTGAAGGCGAAGCCATTCTTCAAAAGCGTGGCATCCTCATGATTCCCGATCTTTTCCTGAACGCCGGCGGCGTCACCGTCTCCTACTTCGAGTGGCTAAAGAACCGGGCCGGAGTCAGCTTCGACCGCATGATCTCCCGCCATGAAGAGCTCGTGAAGCGCGAATTGGTAACCACCATGGAGGAAATGACTGGTGTCAAATTGTCCGAAGAAGCCTCCCGCCGTATCATCCATGGTCCCAGCGAAGAGGAACTCGTCATCGCAGCATTGGAGCAAAGCATGATGCGAGCCTACGCCAACATCCACCGCGCTTGGAAGGAACGGAACCTGCCAGACTTGCGCACCGCCGCTTTCTTACTTGCACTAGAGCGCGTCGCAGAGAGCTACAAACATCACGGCATCTTCCCCTGAGAGCACCCCGCTCAAAGCCCCAAATCCCCCTCCGCCAAAACGCATCGCTTCGGCATAAACCGCAGCGATTCCGGAGCTCTGTGAAAATGGTTCAAGGTAACGGGTGACCGCAAAAGGCCGCGCACACCCGCCCACACCTCATCGTCCACCATCGACGTAAGTCTCAGAAAGAAGGGTCTCCTTCCGCTTGCCTCACAAAGACCCGCTTTCTCCGGCGACTCCGCCACCACAGCCAGCAGGCGCCGCAACTCACCATACCCGGGTTCCGTGGTAAACCAGTCCACCACAGACCACGCTCTCAAGACGCCCCACACCGGAGCTGGAGCTAACATCAAAAAGGAAGTTAACCTGCCTTCCCCATCAATCACTCCCACAAATCGATGTTCGCGCGCTGGCGACTTCTGATACCATCTCAGATAGTCTGGCGTGATCCACTTCTCAATGCCACGGCCACTTTGACAAGACTCCGCCACCGAACGCACATCGCCCACCTCTGAAGTGAT
>CANETF010000271.1 GCA_947440575.1 Verrucomicrobiaceae bacterium | reverse complement strand
GGTAAGGTTCTTCGCGTTGCATCGAATTAAGCCACATACTCCACCGCTTGTGCGGGTCCCCGTCAATTTCTTTGAGTTTTAATCTTGCGATCGTACTTCCCAGGCGGCACGCTTAACGCGTTAGCTCCGGCGCGGAAGGGGTCGAATCCCCCCACACCAAACGTGCACCGTTTACTGCTAGGACTACCGGGGTATCTAATCCCGTTCGCTACCCTAGCCTTCGTGCCTCAGCGTCAGTAACTGTCCAGTGTCCTGCCTTCGCCATTGGTATTCCTCTCGATATCTACGCATTTCACTGCTACACCGAGAATTCTAGACACCTCTCCAGTACTCTAGCTTGGCAGTATCGGATGCAGTCCGGAGGTTGAGCCCCCGCCTTTCACATCTGACTTACCAAGCCGCCTACGCACCCTTTACGCCCAGTGATTCCGAACAACGCTTGAGACCTCTGTATTACCGCGGCTGCTGGCACAGAGTTAGCCGTCTCTTCCTCTTGTGATACTATCAAGCTCCGAAGGTATTAAAATCGTAGCCTTGCTCTCACATGACAGGAGTTTACAATCCGAAGACCTTATCCTCCACGCGGCGTCGCACCATCAGGGTTTCCCCCATTGTGAATGATTCTCGACTGCTGCCACCCGTAGGTGTCTGGACCGTGTCTCAGTTCCAGTGTGGCTGGTCGTCCTCTCAGACCAGCTACCCGTCGTCGCCTTGGTGGGCCGTTACCCCGCCAACAAGCTGATAGGCCGCGGACCAATCGAGAAGTGGCAGGCCTTGCGGTCCCCACCTTTAGTTGTTGTGTGATGCCACACTCAACCACATGCGGTATTAAACCAAGTTTCCCTGGGCTATCCCCCGCTTCTCGGAATGTTGTCCACGTGTTACGCACCCGTTCGCCACTAGACACACTTAATATTACTACCAAGTGTATCCCGTTCGACTTGCATGTCTTATCCACGCCGCCAGCGTTCGTTCTGAGCCAGAATCAAACTCTCCATAAATTGCGCTGACTTAATTTTCATTATTTCAGCTAAGTTGTTTTTAATTCGCTTTCACGAATTCGCGCATCTCTCGACACGCAACGTGCAACTTAGCCCTTGTGTTTTCTTGATTAGATTTGAGCCTTATCAGCTCATCTCTTTTCGTTGTTGTTCTCTAAAAGATCCGTTTCTGGAGACTAAAAAATCGATCGTGACTTGCACAGATCGATCTCTCGTTCGCAGCCGCTCGTTTTCGGTAGCGGACTGAGATACTAATGCATCCCGCCCAACCGTCAAACCCATTTTGATCTTTTTTATCTCTTTTTTGCTCAACGCCCATTCTATAAGGCTTCCAGCTTGTTACTTTTCTCGCTCATCAGGACTCGGCGCTTCATTGGGGGTCCTTTTCCATAACCAGTAACAACGCATTCTCTCCCCCACGCACATGCACCCCCTGATATTGTCCTTTTATGCCCTCTTCGTTCTCCCCTTTTGCATGGCAGGCTCCACTTGGGCCGCGGCCTGTCTAACGGTCCGTTTCTCGTCCTTTCACCTCACCGAACTCCACCCACCAAGAAGGTTTCAGCTCCCTTCGTTGCCCTACATTCGAACCCCTCGATACCGAGCCGCTTGTTGCCGATCTAGCCCACCGTCAGCAGACCATTCTTAGCCCTCTTCCATCCATATGAACGAACCGATGCCTGTCCATTTGCGCCTCACGAAGACGAGCCAGATCTATACCCGCTACCCCTCTCCTTAGCCCAGCTGTAAAGCTTTGTCGGCATCGCCAAACCTCTCGAGTTCCAACCCCATTCGCTCCATCATCGCCAAGTGCAGACGGCACAGCTTTCGCTCCTCTTTGGCCTCGCCGGAGAAATCAATGACCCTGCCGCTCCGGATTGATCCACCCCCTCCGCCAGCAAGCAATAAGGGCAACTGCGTTGAGTCGTGCGCATTGCCGTCCCACAGACTCGATGTTAGCAGGATCATGCTGTTGTCGAGTAGCGAGCGCTCACCTTCATTGGTATCAGCCATCTTTTGCAGCGCCTCTCCCCATAGCTGCACGAATTGCTGGTTCACACGCTGATACATGCCCAATCGTTCCTCGTCGTTGGCGTGATGCGACAACTCATGGTTGCCACCCCGGATGCCCTGCAAGCTCGGAAACACCACTCCCGAAAGATCGTTGTTCAGCATAAGCGTCGCAACGCGGGTTCTGTCCATCTGCAACGCTAGCACGACAATATCCAACATCATTCGCATGTGCTGCTCTGGATCCGCAGGAATGCCCCCACTTGGGCGCGGGAAGGTGGGCGCCTTCACCGATGGCTGCCACGTCAACGCCGACACCTCAGCCTGGTTTAGCCTTTCCGCCTTTTCGACTCGCTGTTCCAACTCTCGCACTGACACCAAATACTCCTCGAGCTTTTGGCCGTCGCGGCGGCTCAGTTGGTGCTTCAAAGACTTGGCATCCTCGAGGACTAAATCCAACACACTCCGATCACGCTTCCGTTGCGTGCCATCATCAAAAAGCTGGTCGAAGGCTTGTTGCGGAAAGATTTCCTTCGGCGCAGGCGCCGTTGGACTTGCCCACGAAACGTAGGCCGAATAAATCGACGTGAAACCTGAATCCGTCGAGTAACTTGGCCCTTCCGTTCCCAGGACCAAACTGGCGACAGGTGTGTGCTTCCCGGCCTGCGCTGCCACCAATTGGTCCATCGTCGTGCCTACCTCAATGTCAGTCGTCGTCTGTTTCACCTTCAATCCCGACAACACATTCATCTTTGGGTAATGACCACCAGGACCCTGCACGGTGGTCGGATTCCACAATCCCTTCATCACCAGCAATCGGTCCTTAAGCGATTCAAGCGGACTCAAGGTCTTCAAAAGCTTCATTCCCCCATCAACAGCCTCCGCGCCCCAATGATGCGGGTTGACCCCGTTGCCAAAAAACATCGCCGCCATCCGCCTCGGAGCTTCCGGAACTTTGCCCTGACTTAGCGGAGCTCCGAACGAGGAGATCGACTCAAACCAAGGCAACCCAAGTGCAATTCCAGTTCCGCGCAGGAAGTGGCGTCTCGAAAAACGTGAAGATTTCGTCATGGCTTTGTGATCAACAACTATACGCAAAAGCATACGCAAGAACTGAGCCTCCCATTGCCAACAATCGACCACCGTCATCGATTTCGAAACACCCACGCCCTTTCCAAAGAAAATTTGGCAACTGTTCGTTTGCGCAACGCCACCCCTCCTCCATACTCTGCCGACAACCAACCCACCGATCGAGCTCTATGCTTTCATTCCTCAAGATCCGTCACCTCGCCCTGGTCGAAGACGTCACCTGGGAACTGGGTGATGGTTTGCTTGCCGTCACAGGCGAAACGGGCGCAGGCAAGTCCATCATCGTCGGCGCTCTCAAACTCATTCTGGGTGAGCGCGCAGATCGTTCACTTATCCGCTCGGGTGAAGATGCCTGCACCGTTGAAGCCCGCTTCCACCTGAAAAACACTCGCCTCGTGGATCAAATCCTCGCTGAGACAGGCGTCGAACCTTGCCAGGACGGCGAGCTGCTCATCAAACGGTCCGTCACCATCAACGGTGCCAACAAACAGTTTGTGAACTGCTCTCCTGTCACCCTTCAAGTACTGAAAAGCCTCGGAGAGCAACTGGTCGATCTTCACGGGCCCCATGATCACCAGTCTCTGAATTCTCAGGATCGCCAGTTGGAAATGCTCGACAAATATGCCGGAATCGAGGCCCGCGCCTCCGACTACTCCTCCGCCTGGAAAGCCTGGCGTGAAGCTCTCTCCGAACTTCATCACCTCGAATCTTCCGAACGGGCTTCCGAGCAGCAAATGGACATGCTGCGCTTCCAAGTCACTGAAATCAGCGACGCAAACCTCAAGCCGGACGAAGAAGACGAACTCGAAACCCGTCATCGCATCTCGGCAAACGCAGCACGCCTCACAGAGATCTGCGGCCAGCTGATGCTCCGCCTTGGTGACGGCGAACAAGGCCTGCAGGCTGTTCTGCGAGAGGTCACGCGTCTCGCCAACGACCTCGAGCGCATCGACCCCTCCACGTCAGCTCTGTTTGATGGCCTCCACTCCGCGCAAGTCGAACTGCAAGAACTCGAATCGAGTGTCCAAGATTACGTGGACGATATCGAAACCGATCCCTCCGAACTCGACCAGCTCGATAAGCGACTCACCGTCATTCAAACCTTGAAGCGAAAATACGGCAGCACCATTGCAGAGATCATCGCCTACCACGATGATGCCGCGCAAAAACTCGGTCGCATGGAGAACCGCGGCGAAGAACTCGATAAACTCAGAACCCTCGTCAGCGCTAAACGCCAAATCGTTGACAAAACGGCTGCATCCCTGTCCAAAGAACGCGCAAAGCACGCCCCAAAACTCGCCAAAGAAATCACGACACACCTTGCCGATCTAGGTTTCCAGCGCTCCGTTTTTGAGGTCCGTTTGGTTCCCCATTCCGAACCAGCCCGCTTCGGTGCCGAGGAGGTCGACTTCCACTTCGCACCAAATCCTGGCGAGCCGCAGAAACCTCTCCGATTAACCGCTTCCAGCGGTGAAATGTCTCGCGTTCTGTTAGCCGTCAAAAGCGCCCTCGCTACACAGGACGCAGTCCCTCTGCTCGTCTTCGATGAGATTGACGCCAATGTCGGCGGCAGCATCGCCGAAGCTGTAGGTCGAAAAATGTCCGAACTTGGATCCACCCACCAAGTCATTGCCATCACGCACTTCCCTCAGGTGGCCTCCCTCGCCAGCAGCCACTACGTCGTCACCAAAGAAGTCGAAAAAGACCGCACCCGCTCGCAGATCCATTCAGTGGAGGGCGAGGCACGCATCGAAGAATTGACTAGAATGCTCGGTGGCAATCCAAAGTCCGCCCGCATCCACGCCGAAAGCCTGCTCGCAGGTACTCCGTGACCCTCGAACTCCCCCGCCCAGGTAAGACGGACGCCAAAAAAGTTCTGTTCAACGCTCAAATTGACGCCATCCTGAGTCAGTAATCCCCGACGACCCGATCATGATCACAACCCTCATCGTCCTCGTCCTCTTTGGCCTGCTGCTCATGATGCTCGAGGCCTTTGTCCCAGGCGGGATCCTAGGCACCTTCGGCGTCATCTCCATTCTGTCCGCTGTCGCTGTCACCCTCTTCAGTAATGAGGTCAACTGGACCTCCGGCACTCGCACCACCGTTTCTCTTGGCATCATCGTCTTCTCCGCAACGGCCATTGCCATCTGGCTTCGTTACTTTGCCGTAAAGCTTTTCCACCGTGCCTTCACGCTGAAGACCACCATCGCCACTCCTCCATCCCCAGGCACCCCCCATATTGGTGTTCAAGGCGTCGCCACCACCGACCTTCGCCCTCTCGGCAAGGTCGCTCTCGACAACGGCACTCGTCACGAAGTGCGGCTCTTGAACGGCCACGCTCCCATCGGTACCCGTATCAAGGTCATCACAACCGAACCCGGAAACTTAGTCGTCACCACAGTTTAACCTCCACCCATCAATCCTATGCCTGCAGCTGTAGAACTCTTCCTCATCGCCGTAGCCCTCATCGTAGCACTCGTCGTGCTCCTGATCGTCGGCAAATTCTTCAACGTCTGGCTCAGAGCCCGCATCGCCAACTGCCCAGTCAGCATTGCCACCCTCATCGCCATGTGGCTGCG
>CANETF010000270.1 GCA_947440575.1 Verrucomicrobiaceae bacterium | reverse complement strand
TTGGGGGTAGAAAAATTGGGGAGGGGGATGGTGGTCTGTTCGTGAAGGTGGCCTGTGGAATTGTGGGCTAGAGCCATCTCAGAGAGGTGGCTTACAGGGGAAGTGGCGGCTTGGCCGCGTTGGGGCGCCAGCGGGCTGGCTGGGGGAAAGCTGCGGCGGGGTGCAGCAGTCCATGGGGGGAGGGTTGGGAGTGAGGGGGGTGACTTGGGGGAGACGATGGGGACGAGGACGAGGACGAGGACGAGGAGGAGGAGGAGGAGGAGGAGGAGTTAGGGGTGGGAGAGGGATTGGATGTGGGCGACTAGGGACCAGATGGTTTCGGGGGGGAGGAGGGTGTGGTAGGCGGTCATGGGGGTGCCGTCGAGGCCGAGGGCGATGGTGCGGTAGAGGTCTTGGGGGCGGGGGCCGCTTTTGCGATGGGGTTTGGTGAAGTCGGCGGGTTTGACGGGGTGTTGCCAGAGGTCGATGAGGGAGGCGGCGGCGGGGCCATCACCTTTGCCGGAGGGGCCGTGGCAGGTGGCACACATGGCTTGGAAGAGGGGAGTGGCCTGGGTGGCGTGGGTTTGGAGGGAGGCGGGGTCTTGGAACCAGTCGGGGAGATCGGGGAGGGGGACGGGGAGGTGGTAGTTGGCGGGGTCTTTCCAGCGGGGGGAGAAGGTGCGGATGTAGGTGAGGACGGATTGGAGGTCGTGGTCGCTGAGTTGGGTGAAGGCGGGCATCATGGTGCCGGAGATGCCGGTGCGGAGGGTGCGTTCGAGGTCGGCGGCGGTGGGGAGGAATCCGGGAGGGGTGGTGCGGAATTTGAAGGTGCCGGAGCGGAAATTGCGGGGTTGGTCGGGGACGTCTTTGGCCCATTCGCCATCGCCGCGGCCGGTGCGACCGTGGCAGGGGGAGCATTGTTGTTCGAAGACGGAGCGGCCTTGGAGGTAGAGGCTGATGTCTGGGGTGGTTGGGCCTTCCTGGGCGGGGAGGTGAGAGGCAAGGAGAATGAGGAGGAGGGCGGCGCGCATGGAAGGCGGGGAATTTAGCGCGTGGATTGGACAGGGAGAGGGGAAAAGATGGGCGGATTTTGTGGTGGTTCGGAAGCTTGACGGGGAGGGGTGGGGGTGGCTGAATGGGATGGGTTATGGCTGAGGAGCATTCTGGACTTCGAATTGACAAGTGGTTGCATCATACCCGGGTGTTTAAGACTCGGTCGGTGGCGGTGCAGGCTTGTGCGAAGGGGAATGTGAAGGTGGGGCGGCTGGTGGTGAAGGCGGCGCGGTTGGTGCGGGTGGGAGAGGTGTTGGAAGTGGAGAAGGAGGGATTGGTGCTGGAGTTGAAGGTGAAAGGGTTGCCGGAGCGGCGGGTGGGGGCACCGCTGGTGGGGGAGTTTTTGGAGGATTTGACGCCTGCGGAGCGGCGGGAGAAGGCGGCGGCGATTCGGCGTGAGGAGGCGCTGGTGAGGCCGCGGGCGCATGAGATGGTGGCGAAGCCGAACAAGCAGCAGATGCGGGAGATTCGGGCTTGGCTGGGCGAGCAGTAAGAGGGGAGATGGAAGGTTTTGGTTTTGGGGGTTGCTGAGGGGAGGAGTTGAGGGATGGTGAGGCGATGAAACGGCTTTCTCTTTTGACTCTGATGGTTGGCGCGCAACTGGGCGGCGATGTGGTGATGGGAGCGGATTGGGCGATTTATCGGGGGGCCAATCACGATGGGATTTCGAAGGAGACGGGTTGGGCAGCGGAGTTTGGTGGGGATGGGCCGAAGGTGCTTTGGGAGGCGGAGGTGGGGATCGGGTTTGCTGCGTTTACGGTGGTGGAGGGGAAGGTTTATACGACCGGGCATGCGGAGGATCAGGACACGGTGTTTTGTTTTGGGGCGGCGGACGGGAAGCTGATTTGGAAGCACTCTTATGCGGCGGATTTGGGGGACAAGTATTATGAGGGGGGGACGAGTGCGACGCCGACGGTGAGTGGGGGCAAGGTGTATCATTTGAGCCGCTGGGGGGATGTGTTTTGTTTTGAGGCGGCGACGGGCAAGGTGGTTTGGAGCAAGAATGTGCAGCAGGAGACGGAGGCGAAGATTCCGGACTGGGGTTTTGCGGGGTCGCCGTATGTGACAGGGGACTTGGTGATTTTGAATGTGGGGCAGTCGGGGATGGCGTTGAACAAGGCGACGGGGAAGACGGTGTGGTCGAGCGGGAAGGAGTCGGCGGCAGGGTACTCGACGGCTTATCCTTTGGCCGGTGACCAGGGGATCGTGGTGCTGGCGGCTGAGGATGCTTACAATGCGGTGGAGGTGAAGACGGGGAAGGTGGTGTGGTCGCTGCCGTGGAAGACGCGATACGGGGTGAATGCGGCGTCGCCGATTCAGAGTGGGGACAAGCTGTTCATTTCGTCGGGATACAACCGGGGGTGCGGGTTGTTTCAGTTGGGTGCTGGGACGCCGACGGTGATCTGGGAGAACAAGAATCTGAGGAATCAGTTCAATAGCAGTGTGCTCATCGATGGGTATGTGTATGGGATCGATGATGACGAGAACAAGAAGGCGTCGCTGCGGTGTGTGGCGTTGGCGACGGGGGAGGTGAAGTGGACGGAGAAGGGCATCGGGTTTGGGGCGCTGATGGCGGCGGATGGGAAGTTGATCGTGCAAACGGACAAAGGCGAATTGGTGATTGCGAAGGCGACTGAGAAGGCGTTTGAAGAGATCTCGCGGGCGCAGGTGTTGAGTGGTCGGTGCTGGACGGTGCCGGTGCTGGTGGACGGTCGGTTGTATGTGCGCAATGCGGAGGGCGCGGTGAAGTGTTTGAATCTGAAAAAGAAAGGATGATGTCGATGAAAGTACGATTGTTTGTGAAGCCGGGGTGTCCGTGGTGTGATGAAGCGACGGATTGGCTGGATCGGAAAGGGGTCCGGTATGAGGTGCTGGATGTGATTCGGAATGCGGAGGCGCGGGCGGAGATGCATCGGCTGACGGGGCAGGGGAAGGCGCCGTGCATTGAGGTGGATGGGAAGGTTTTGGCGGACTTTGGGGCGGATGAGTTGGCGGCTTGGTGGAAGTGGTGAGTGAGGGTTGGCGGTGTTTTTTTGGGGACAGGATGAACTGGATTTCGGGATTAACGGGATTGGGGAGGTTGCGGGTGGTTGAGGGGTGAGAGGTGATGGGGGGCGGTGGAAATGTGGGAGCAAGTGGGGACCACGAATGGTTCGAATAGGCACTGATGGAGAGTTGGTGGTTGAGTGAACGTTTTTGCTGGACGGGGAGTCTATGTTTGGGTGATTGAGTGACTATGAATGCGTTTCTTTTGTTTCGACGAATTGGGGTAGCTGGATTGAGTGCGATGGCGGCGATGTTGCTGAGTCAGTGTGCTTCTACCGTGGAGCGGCGGATTGAGAAGAATCCGGCGATTTTTGCGAGTCTTTCGCCGGCGGACCAGGAGTTGGTGAAGCAGCGGAAGTTGCGGGAGGGGATGGCGAAGGATGCGGTGTTTTTGGCGGTGGGGCGGCCGGATCGGGTGGGGATGGGGAGGAAGGCGGGGAAGGATTTTGAGCGGTGGACTTATGTGGGGACTCAGACGGTGACGACGCAGACTTTTGGGATGGGGTTTGGCGGATGGGGTGGTTGGGGATTTGGGGGAGGCGGCTGCGGGCCGTTTTTTGATCCCTTTTTGATGGGGGGGCCGATGGTGACCTATATTCCTTATGAGGCGGCGTCGGTGGATTTTGTGAATGGGAAGGTGGTGGGATGGGAGACTTCGCCGGGGCGATGAGGGGGAGTGGACGAGGAGGAGTGCGAGGAGGAGGAGTGCGAGGAGGAGGACGAGGACGAGGATTGGGGAGCTAGTGCTTGACTGGGGCGGGGGGATGGGGGTGATATGTGGGTATGAGTGAAATGGTGATGGCCTTGGCGGCGGTTCTTTATGAAGCGGGGAAGCCGCTGGTGATTGAAGAGGTGGAGGTGGCGGCTCCGCAGGCTGGGGAGGTGCGGGTGCGGATGAAGGCGGCGGGGATTTGTCACAGTGACTTGCACGTGATGAAGGGGGATTTGCCGATGCCGTGTCCGATCATTCCGGGGCATGAGGGGGCGGGGATTGTGGAGAGTGTGGGTGAGGGAGTGACGAGTGTGCAGGTGGGGGATGCAGTGATCCCGATCTGGCGGGCGTCGTGCGGGCGGTGTGGGTATTGTTTGAACGGGAAGCCGGCGCTTTGTGACATGGGGACGGCGATGCGGTTTACGGGGTTGATGCCGGATGGGGGGACGCGGTTTCGGACGCGGCGCGGGGAGGCGGTGAAGCACTATGCGGGGGTATCGACGTTTGCGAGTTTGTCGACGATGCCGGAGGCGGCGGTGGTGAAGTTGGAGGGCGGGTTTCCGCTATGGAAGGCGGCGCTGATTGGGTGCGGAGTGATCACAGGGATCGGGGCGGTGCTGGAGGCGGCGAAGGCGCGGGCGGGGGATGTGGTGGCGGTGTTTGGGTGCGGGGGCATCGGGCTGAATGCGATTCAGGGGGCGAAGATGGCGGCGGCGGGTCGGATCATTGGAGTGGATGTGGATGCGAAGAAGGAGGCGAAGACGCGGGAGTTGGGGGCGACGGATTTTGTGGATTCGTCGAAGGAGGATCCGGTGGCGGCGATCAAGGCGCTGACGGGAGGGTTTGGGGCCGAGGTGGCGATTGAGGCGATTGGGGATCCGGTGGCGATGGAGCAGGCGTTTGATTGCTTGCGCAAAGGGGGGACGTGCGTGGTGGCGGGGATCACGGGGCAGTCGGCGCGGGCGCGGATCAATACGAATCAGTTGGTGTATGCGGAGAAGACACTGAAGGGGACGCTTTACGGGAGCATGAAGCCGCGGGTGGATTTGCCGAGGCTGGTGGCGCTGCATGAGCAGGGGGCGTTCAAGTTGGAGGAGTTGCTGACGCGGACCTATGGGCTGGAGGAGATCAATGAGGCTTATGAGGATTTGCAGGCGGGGCGGTTGGCGCGGGGGTTGGTGGTTTGGGAGTGAGCAGAATAGGCGGCTTTGCCGCGTTGGGTTCGGTTGCGGACAAGAGTGTCCGCGCTCCCTTCAGCTTTAGTAGTGGATGGCGGTGATGGCGTCGAGGTCGAAGCCGGAGCTGGAGGTGCCGGAGGTGGCGCCTAGGATGGTGGGGTGCTGGACGGGGTGGCCGCCGAAGTCGTCGCGGAGGACGTTGTGGCCGGTGGATTGGATTTTGATGTAGCGGATCCAGGTGAGGCCGGGGATTTTGAGGGCGCTGAGGTCGAAGGAGTCGCCGCCGCTTTGTCGGGGGTCGGTGGGGTTGCTGCCGGTGGTGGCGTTGCGGCCGGCGAAGCCTCGGTTGTAGTAAAAGGGGTCGCTGGTGGGGGCGGTGGAGGAGGTGGTGGCGGGGGGGACGATGTCGATGGGGAAGCGATACCATTGGTCCTCGAAGAGGGCGACGGAGACGATGGCGGGTTCCATGAAGCGTTGGTTGGGGTCGCCATTGATGAAGAAGACGTTTTCGAAGACGGTGAAATCTTCGCCGGGGCCGTTCTCGATGAGGTTGTCCTCGAAGGCGAGGGTGACGGAGCCACCGAAGGGGTCGGGGTTGGTGCCGGGGGTGCCGATGCGGGCGTGCAGGGAGAGGACGTGGGCGGGGTTGGAAGCGGGAGCGAAGGTGCCGGTGCCGTCTGGGGGGCCGGTGACGTTGCCAGGGACGAAGCCGG
>CANETF010000269.1 GCA_947440575.1 Verrucomicrobiaceae bacterium | reverse complement strand
CGCTTCTCGCTGGGGCCTTCCTGGACGGCGTAGGCCGCGCCGTCTTTGATGCTCCAGGTGCCGATGCCACCGCGCCAACCGCTGTTGCCGGGTTGCTTTTGCTTCGTGAAGGACTCCGGCTTGTCAAAGGCCTCGGCGGCGATGAGTTGGTCCGGTTGGCAGGTTTGGGTGACGGGCGGAACGGGATCGGCGGCGACGGCAAACGATGAGACGAGGGTGAGGGCAAGGAGCGGTGATTTCATGGGAGATGGGTGGATTCCATTGATCGTGGAGCCATGGTTATGAAAGCTTGGATCGGGGATCGAAGCTATGAAAACGTGATGCGGGGGGTGATCGATCAGGGTTTTAGCGTGGCAGTCGGTTTGTCGGTGGTGAGGGGGAGGAGGTGGGTTTGGGTGGCGTGGGTGACTTCGTACCAGCCGGGGAAGCCGCGGAAGGTGAGCTGGCCCTGGGCGTTGGTTTTGGCGGTGAGTTTTGTGTGCCAGCGCTGGGTGATCCATTCTTCGAGGACGGCACCACGGGGGCGGATGGTCCAGTCTTTGTTCCAGGAGGCGGCTTCGGGTTTCCAATGAGAGCCTTCCCAGAAGCCCCAGAGGAGGAAGCTGGTGTAGGCGGGGTGGCTGAAGGTGGCGATGAGGACGTCGCGGGTGTAGTCGGCGGCGAGTTGCTCGTCTTCGTTCGTGACGATGTCGTACTCGGTGATGCTTTGGCGCGGGACGATGGTGGCGTAGCGGTCGGTGATGGCGAGGAGGTGCTCGGGTGAGGGCAGGTAGCTTTCGTGGAAGTGGGCCTGGTTGCCGAGTCCGGCGACGGTGAGGCCGGCTTCGTTCAGGGCCTGGATGTAGGTGTAGGTGTCGTCGCACTGCGGGCCTGGGCGGAAGACTTGGTCTTCGTTGACGAAGAAGGGCAATTGGGTTTTCTCGCGGGCGAGTTTGAAGACCTCGCGGTCGAGGTACTCGAGGCCGGGGCGTTTGTTGAGCATGTCGGCGCCGCCCCAGGCGATGGGGTGATTGATGACGTCCCACTCGATGACGCGGTCGTTCACGAAGGCGAGGCGCTCGGTGATACTGGCGAGGGTGCGGTCGCGCATGACGGTGGGGTCGGTGATTTTTTGGAGGTTGTAGGGGGTGGCGACCTGCATGAGGTAGTGGCCGCGCACGGGGATGTGGCGTTCGGCAAGCCAGGCGAAGGCTTTTTCGAGTTCAGTGTTGCGGGTGGTTTTGCGTTGGGCGTTGAAGTCGGGGGACCAGTTGCCGTCTTTGAGGTCGTTTTCGAAGACGATGATGCTGAAGAGGCGGTCGACGAGGTCGCGATACCGGCGGTCGTCATCGGAGTCGCCGGAGAAGCGTTTGGCGACGACGGCGGAACCGAAGCCGAACTGGTGGCGGCGGAGGGAAAGAGTGACTTCGGTGTCGGCGAGGGGTTCCCCTTGGGCGTCTTTGAGGGTGAGGGTGAGATCGGCTTTGCGGTGTTTTTCGATGCGGTCGAGGGCGGCTTTGCGCCAGGGGGCGTCGGGCTCGCGGCCCGGGTAGGTGCGCTGGATGGGTTTGGCTTTGGGGAAGGCGGAGGTGTCGGTGCCGGCGGGGTACTTCAGGATGCGGATGCTTTCGACTTCGATGGTTTGCTGTTTGTGGGCGCAGAGCAGGACGATGGCGGCGGAGTCGGCGGGGATGGCCTCGTCGGGGAGGAAGGTGACGGGGAGTTCGAGCCAATCGGAATGGATGCCGAGGCCGATGGTGGCGCCGAAGGAGGTGTAGGGAGCGGAGCGCAGTTGGAGTTTGGCAAGGACTTCGCCATGGGAAGCGCCGCCGATGATGCGGGCTTTGATGATGGCGAGGACGGGTTCGTTTTTGGCGATGGCGTTGGTGATGGGGGCGGTGAACTGGGCTGCGTAAGGTTTGGCGGGGTGGGCTTCGGGAATGGTGATGCGTTTGCCTTCCGGGAGGGACTCGACGGTGCCGGCGCCGTTGTTGGCGCTGGCTTGGAGTCCCCTGCCCTGCCGGCTGTCGGTTCCGCCGGTGGGCAAGTCGAGGGCAAGGCTAGTGAGGGTCAGGAGGGCGAGGGCCGCGAGGGGGAGGAATCTCATGGGGCGACCGATACACTCAATCGACGTGATTGGAAACGGACGGATGGCTGAACCGAGTTAAGATCAAGGCAAAACAGTAAATCCGAGATGCTCTGCCGCCGCACGCTGGCGACTGTCAGCGGAGATGAACACTTTTTCGCCTGCCAGTCTCGCTGCTGCCAGATGAAGGGCATCATTGGTGCGCACGAAGACTGGCGGCGAATACAGCAGACAGTTCCGCAACACCTCATCGTATTCGGCTTCGAGTGCAGGCGTCAGCGACACCTCGACGATGTCTTCATTAGCGAAATCGGCGAGCAAATCGAGGTAGAGGAGGTCTGCCTCTCCCTCAATCAAAGCGCCCTCGCCCTCCCGGCGCAAAAACGCCGCGTGCGCCTCATATCGAGCAATGAAGGCGGTAACTGGAGTGGATCCTACCGCCGCCAAGGCCGCAAACGCCGAGCTATCAGCTTCCGCAAGGAACAGCTTCAATAGGGCTGATGTATCCCAGTGGGCCATCCCGGTTCAAGCTCCGCGGAGTTCATCCATGATTTGTTGCAGAGGCGATCCTTCAATCGCCGTGCGCCCACGATCCCGACGCTCTGCCAGTCGTTGAAGCCACATCTGACGTTCGGGGGTGACTTTAGGTTGGGGTTGAGTAGGCGGTTGTTTCCCGGGCACGACGCGCCGCAGCAAACGATTGAGCACCACATCCAGCGTGGTGTGCTCTTGCTTTGCCTGCTCCTTCAAGTAGGTGGCCAGGTCGTCGTCGAGATGGAGATTGGCGTTCATACCTCGTGTGATGCTATCGGGGCAGAGTTTAGTGTTTCGACATAGCGTTGTCGAGTGCGGACAACGCCCGTCGAACCTGAGAGGTTAGACGAGGATTTCTTTGATGACGCTGCCGTAGTCTTGTTCGAGGCGTTGGCGGCCGGGGATCATCATGCGGTGGTTGAGGCCGAGTTGATGGAGGACGGTGGCGTGGAGGTCGGTGACGTATTGGCGGCCTTCGACGGCGTGGAAGCCGAGTTCGTCGGTGGCGCCGTGGACGTGGCCGCCTTTGACGCCGCCTCCGGCCATGAAGCAGGTGAAGCCGTGGGGGTGGTGATCGCGACCGGAGCCGCTGACGTTGGCGTCGCGGAATTCCGCGCCGGGGGTGCGGCCGAACTCGGTGCCCCAGACGACGAGGGTTTCTTCGAGCATGCCGCGCTGTTTGAGGTCGTGGATGAGGCCGGCGATGGGTTGATCAATCTCGGCGCACATGGGTGGCATCAATTTGGCGATGTCCTTGTGATGGTCCCAGCGTCCGGCGCTGCCGCTGTAGCCGTGGAAGAGCTGGACGAAGCGGACGCCCTGTTCGACGAGGCGGCGGGCGGCGAGGCATTGGGAGCCGAAGGGGAGGCTCGCAGTGCGGTTGAGGCCGTAGAGTTCTTTGATGTGCTCGGGCTCCTTGGAGAAGTCCATGAGGCCGGGCACCGCCATCTGCATTTGGAAGGCGAGTTCGTAGGCTTTGATGCGGGCATTGAGCTGGGCGTCGGTGGGGTAATCGATGCCGGAGAGCTGGTTCAGTTCGCCGATGAGGCTGAAGGCGTCCCGCTGCTCGTCGAGGGTAAGGGAGGGGTCGGCGGGATGGACATAGGACAGTGGGTTTTTGGGATCGACCTTGAGGCGAACGCCGCCGTGCTCGGGGCCGAGGTAGGCGCTGCCGTAGGTGAAGGAGCGGCCGCAGCAGTCGGCGCTGGGTTCGCCGAGGACGACAAACTCGGGGAGGTTGGCATTCATGGAGCCGAGGCCGTAGCTGGCCCAGCCGCCGACGGTGGGGTGGCCGGTGTCGCCGATTTTGCGGCCGGTGTGGAAGGTGAGCTGGGCGCCGTGGTTGTTGTCGATGGTCCACATGCCGCGGAGGAAGGAGATGTCATCGACGGCGCTACCGACATGGGGGAAGAGGTCGCTGACTTCGATGCCGCTTTGGCCGTATTTTTTGTGACCGGCGATGAGCGGGAGGATCTTCTTGAAGACCTCGCGTTTTTCCTTGCCGGGTTCGACGAGGATTTTGTTGATGCGGGCCTGGTCGGCGGCGTTGCGGTAGGGGGTTTCGTCGATGGATTTGCCGGCGTATTTGGTGAGCTCGGGTTTGGGATCAAAGCTCTCCATGTGGCTGGTGCCGCCGATCATGAACATCCAGATGACGGATTTGGCCTTGGCTTCGCCGGTTTGCCAGGCGGTGAGGACATCGGTCTCGGAGGGGGCGGCCTGGGCGACGCCGTCGCGGAACATCATGGCGTTGAGGGCGAGGCCGGTGAATCCCATGCCGGTGTCGAGCAGGAACTGGCGGCGGGTGCCGGGGCAGCCGGGAGGCGGGGTTTTCATGGGGGGCATCAGCGCAGGGTGATGAAGTCGTTGTGATTGAACAGCACGGCGATGAAGTGCTGGCGGAGGCGGGTGGCGTCCTTGCCGGATTGGTTGAGGAAGCCCGAGCTGAGGTTCATCTCGTCGGCTTTGGGGGCGCGATTGAGGATGTGCTGGAAGGCGGCGGTGACGAAGGCGTGGTAGTCGGACCCGGCGGTGTGGGTGAGGGTTTTTTCGAGGGCGACGGAGGCGTCGAGCGTGATCTGGCTGTTGGCGAGGGCGAGGGCTTGGTGGGGTTTGATGCTGAGTTCGCGCTGGTAGCATTCGCTGGGGCGGGCGCCGTCAAAGATTTGCACCATTTCGGCCTGGGTTTCCTGGGCGTGGCGATGATAGAGGCTGCGGCGGCGGGAGGTGTCGGCGGCGGCGCTGTCGATTTCGGGACCGCCGAGGGTGGGGTCGAGGAGGCCGGCGACGTGGAGGAGGTTGTCGCGGACGGCCTCGCCCTCCATGCGGCGAACGGGGGAGCGCCAGAACCAGACGTTGTCGGGGTCGGCGAGGTCATTGGGGCCGGGGGCGCCGCCGCCGGAGCTGCGGCGATAGAGGGCGCTGGTGATGATGAGGCGGTGGATGTGTTTGAGGTCGTAACCGCTGGCGATGAACTCGGCGGCGAGCCAGTCGAGCAGGGCGGGATGGGTGGGTTTTTTGCCATTGGCGCCGAAGTCATCGGGGGTGGCGATGATGCCGGTGCCAAAGTGGCGGAGCCAGAGGTGGTTGACGGCGACGCGGGCGAAGAGGGTGTTGTCCGGGGAGGTGAGCCAGCGGGCGAAGGCGAGGCGGCGGCCGCTGCTGGAGGCGGGGTAGGCCTTGAACACGCGGGGTTTGTAGTCGGTGGGTTTGGCGGCGGTGGTGGCGGCGGCTTCGGCGGTGGCGAGTTGTTTGGCGGCGGTGGTGGCGGCGGTTTTAGCGGTGGCGATGAGTTTTTTGACGGCGGTGGTGAGGGGCTTGGTCGCGACGGCTTTTTGCAGAGCGGCGTCGGCTTTTTCCTTGGAGTCTTTGGCCTCGGCCAGAGCCGTTTGTTTTTGCAGTTCGGCGACTTGGGTGGCCATGGTTTTCCAGGCGTCGGATTTTTTGTCCATGCCGCCGTCTTCGAGGGCTTCGAGCTTCAACTGCTCCTCCAGGGTCTTGCGCTTCATCTCGCGCAGTTCGGCGTCTTTGACGGAATCCACGGCGGCGAGCATGGCGGCTTTGTAGGTGTCGCTTTTTTCGGGCTGACGGGCGAGGAGCGGGAGGCTGACGGGCTTGATGCG
>CANETF010000268.1 GCA_947440575.1 Verrucomicrobiaceae bacterium | reverse complement strand
GAGGGCGAATCTGCCGTCGTCATTGGCCCCACAAGGCTCCCCGCTTCTCGGGTGGCATCATCTTATCGATGCAACCGCTGCGAACCGGGAAGCCTTGTGGAACCAAGCACGACGCCATCTTCATCCCTTTCCATTTCCGTTTCTAGGCTGAGTGGTTGAGCTTTTGTCGGAGTCCCGGGCTCATCTCGACGGAGCGAGATGGCTACTATGCTGGCGCCTTATTCGGGGGCTTGGACGCTTCTATGCGGACTCTCGAAATGCTTGTCATCTTGCCCAGCGGGGGAGTGAAATGACACTCTTTTCGAGAACCGATCTAAATGGGTAAGCAGGGTTATTTGGCGCCGAGAAACATTTCTTCCTCTGGGAGAAGGAGCGTGGTGTTGATGGATTCGGCGAGGCGGAATGCGTCGACGGCGCGGCCTGCAACGCGCAGAAGGCCGGCGGTGACGGCGCGTTGTCCGGGGGTGAGGTTAGGGTATTGGGATTGGAGGGCGAGCAAGGAGGCGTCGAGTGCGGCGGAATCGCGGAAGCGGTAGGCGGAGAGGGCTTGGAGCAGGGCGGAAGGAATGCGGGTGGTCTGGCCTTCGACGATGGATTGTCCGTAGTGAGTGGCGAGGGAGAGGGCGACGGTTTCCATGCGGTTGCCGGTCAGGAGGGTGAGGTATTGGATGCGATCCCGGTAGAGGCCGCTGCCGGGCCGCAGTTCGCAGATGCGCTCGCCGATTTCGAAGAGTTTTGGGGTGTCGCGGTTGCGCAAGGCGAGTTCGTAGACTTTTTCGAGCATTTCGATCTCATTTCGGGGGCTGGCCTTGGCGATGCGTTCGTAGGCGCGGATGGAGAGGGCGTAGAGGCCCTGCTCTTCGGAGACTTGAGCAGCTGAGGCGAGGCTGCCGAGGTCGTCATTTTTGGAGGCGAGTTCGACGGCGTTTTCGAGGTGTTGGCGTGGGGTGTCGCGGTCGGAGGGATCGATTTTGGAAGCGGCTTGGGCCAGCCAGACCTGGACGCGGGCGCCTTGGACGGGCATGGCTTGAGAGCCGGTGAGCATGCGGCGGAGGTCGGCCCAGCGGCCATCTTCGCCGAGGGCTTGGGCGACGTAAGGGAAGATTTCCTGGGATTGGAAGGCGACCTGGGGGGAGACGAGTTTGAGGATGCGGGTATGCTGTTTTTCGCGGGCGAGCCAGGCGACGACTCCGACCAGCTGGGGAATGGGCTTACCTTCGTAGCGCTTGACCTCGGCATCCAAGATTTCTTCCCGAAGATGGGGGTTGATGCGCATGACGGCGGAGAGGATTTCGAGGCGATGGGAGGGGTCTGCGTCCGGGTGACCTTCGGCGGCTTTGAGGAGGCGATTGGCTTCGGGAGCGGTGAGGTTTTTGTCGCGGGAGAGGAAGGTGAAGGCGGAGAGGGCGGTTTTGTCCTTGTTTTCGGCGAGTTCCCACATGGTTTGGCGGGCGCGGGCCTGGATTTCGGGGAAGGCGTTTTCGTAGTCGAGGAGGGCGAGGCGAAGTTTGGACTCGGGGTTTTGGGCGTCGGTCATGAGGGCGCGGCGAAGGGTGTCTTCGGCTTCGGTGGCGCGACCTTCGGCGCGAAGGACTTGGGCGAGCAATTCGAGGCCGTCCTTGCTGTTTCTTTGGTCATCCGGGAGAGAGGTGTGGAGGGCTCTGGCTTCGGCGACTTCACTGACGCTGAGGTGGGCTTTGGCGAGGGTGAGGTAGTCTGCCGGGGTGCCGTGGCCACTTGCGATCAGGCGCTTCATGGTGACGATGAGGCTGCGCGGGTCGCGGCTGGTTTTGGTGAGGAAGGTGACGGTGGCGCGGAGGACAACGGGATCTTCGGGCCCGTAGCGGTTGGCGTCAGAGAGGGCCTTCATGGCTTGAAGCCACTGTTGAGACTCCATGTGTTCCAGGCACTTGTCAGCGCGATAATGGGCGTAGTGTTTTTTGCCGAATCGATAGAGGGGTCTGGCGGTGAAGATCAAAACGAGGCCCAAAAGGGAGCCCACGATGAACAGCTGAAGCAAGAGCCTGTTCCGGCGTTTTTGCTTGCCGGGTTTGGCGGGTGTGGGTTGGGGAGCTGGGTTCGTGTCCTGGGACATGGCGAATCAAAGTGGGGGTCGCTTAGGGTGCGGGGGTGGCCAATTCCAAGGCGCAGCGGAAGCCGACGTTTCCACGCGGTGTGTCGAGGGGAGCGTGGCTTCGTTTGGAGGTGAGAAGCTCGTCACGGCTGGAGGACAGCCAGGAGCCGCCGCGGTAGACGCGGTGGTCGGGGGTGTCCGGCCAGGGGTCGGCGCACCATTCGGCGACGTTGCCGCCGAGTTCGAAGAAGCCTAGTTCGTTGGGTTCATTGGAGGTGACGGGGCAGGTGTAGGGATGGGGATCGGCGTAGCCGGGGATTTTGGGGGCGTCGAGGTTGGCGGCGCGGAGGGGTGGGGGCCAGGTGGTGGCGGGTTTCCAGGGGAAGTGGGTGGTGTTTTTGCCGTTGCGAGTGGAGGGGTCGGAGTCGGGTTCGTCGTTGAGACCGGCGGCGGCGCTCCATTCGATGTCGGTGGGGAGGCGGTAGAGGGAGCCTTTGGGGATGAGTCCGGCGTTTTGCTGGTTTTTGGTGAGCCATTCGCAGAAGGCGGAGGCTTGGGACCAGGGGATGTCGGCGACGGGGTGTTCGGAGGTGGAGATGTGGGAGGGTTTGTCGGTCCAGGTTTGTTTGGTGTCCTTGAGGAAGGCCTCGTAGGGGCCGGCGGTGACTTCGGTTTTGGACACGAGAGCTTTGCTGCCGGGGATGGGGAGGAGGGTCATGCCGAGGCTGTTGGTGTGGGGTTCACCGGGTTTGGCGGAGGTGAGGTTGGAGGGGATGGGAGTGGGCGTTGATGAGGAGGCGGCGGCACCTGCGAGGCGCTCGCGCATGGCGTTGAGTTCCTCGAGGTTAGCGCCGGATTGGGTGGCGCTGAGCATTTGGTCGCGGCCGGTGCGGAGTTCGGTTTCGCGGGCTTTCTGGGACTCGGCGATGAGGCGGGAGGTGAGTTGGCGGTCTTCGAAGACGAGGCGGAAGCCGATGGTGGAGGAGCGGATGTCAGGGGGGACTTCGTAGAGGTAGCTGGAGTGGAGGCTTTCCTCATTGAAGTAGGCCCAGGAGGCGCCGCGGAGGTGGGTGGTGGGGCCGGATTTGGAATCGGGGTCGGAGGTCCATTCCCAGACGTTGCCGGCGATGTCGAAGAGGCCGTCGGAGCTGGCGGCGAATTTGCCGACGGGGGCGGTGTGGCGGAAGTCGTCTTTGTAGGTGGGGATGTCGCCTTCGGCGAGGTTGCCGACGCCGGCAGGGGGAGGCCAGCTGAGTCCCCAAGGGAAGCGGCGCTGGTCACCGAGGCTTTCTTCGGCGGTGAGATCTTTGCCGGGTTTGCGAGCGCGGACCATGCCGCCAGCGGCACTCCACTCGGTGTCGGTGGGCAGGCGATAGAGTTGGGAGGAGGTGAGGGATCCGGCGTTGCGTTCGGTGTCAGTGAGCCAATTGCAGAAGGCGGAGGCGTCCTGGAGGTTGACGCCGACGACGGGGTGATCGTCGCTTTGGGAAAAGTGGGGGGTGAAGGTCCAGGTGTAGCCGGAGGCCTGGACGAAGGCTTTGAAGTCCTGGAGCCGGGTCTCGGTGGTGGCGAACTGGACGGTGGTGCCGGGGACGGAGGCGAACTTGATGCCGAGACTGCTTTGATGGGGGGTGGGGGCGTCCTGGCCCTGGCTCAATGGAGTGAGGAAGAGCGAAATCGCCGTGCAAGCTTGGAGGGTTGGGAGCGAGGATTTCGAGAACTGGGCGAACATGAACTCCCTGTTTTAGGGGCAAACGCTGGAAACTCCAAGCAAAAAACTGTGACACATTCGGGTGTCGGTGAGGGCCAAGGGGGCTTTTCTTTGGCGCTAGAGGAGCTTTGAGCGGAGGAGGTCGGAGAGGATTTTGGGGTTGGCTTTGCCTTTGGAGGCTTTCATGAGCTGGCCGGTGAACCAGTTCATGGCTTTTTCGTTGCCGCTTTTGACTTCGGCGACTTTGTCGGGGTTGGCGGCGAGGATTTCGTCGACCATGGCTTCGAGGGCGCCGGTGTCGCTGACTTGTTCGAAGCCTTTTTCTTTGATGATGGCTTCGGGGTCGGTGCCGGGGGTGGCGAGCATGGCGGCGAAGACTTCTTTGCCCTGGCTGCCGCTGATTTTGCCGGACTCGACGATGGCGACGAGTTGGGCGAGGGCGGTGGCGGGGAGTGGGCAGTCGGTGATGGTGAGGGAGGCGTCGTTGAGGGCGCCGAGGAGGTCGTTGAGGACCCAGTTGGCGAGTTTTTTGGGGGCGACGGTGGGTTGGGCGGCGACGGCGGCTTCGTAGTAGGCGGCGAGGGATTGCTCGCTGGCGAGGACGTCGGCGTCGTAGGCGGAGCAGCCGTAGTCGTTGGTGAAGCGGGCGCGTTTTTGGTGGGGGAGTTCGGGGAGGCTCGGGCTGACGCGGGCGAGGATGTCGGCGGTGTGGAGGGGGAGGAGGTCGGGGTCGGGGAAGTAGCGGTAGTCGTGGGCGTCTTCCTTGGAGCGCATAAGGGTGGTTTCGCCACGGTCGTCATCCCAGCGGCGGGTGGATTGGAGGAGGACTTCGCCGCGGTCGAGGGCTTCGGTTTGGCGGGCGGTTTCGAAGTGGATGGCGCGGCGGACGGCGGCGATGGAGTTGAGGTTTTTGAGTTCGATCTTCGAGCCGAGTTCGGTCTGGCCTTCGGGGCGGAGGGAGATGTTGACGTCGCAACGCATCTGGCCTTTTTCCATGTCGGCATCGCTGACGCCGCCGTAGACGAGGATTTGGCGGAGGGAGGACAAATAGGCGAAGGCTTCTTCGGCGGAGTCGATGTCGGGGTCGGAGACGATCTCCATCAGCGGGGTGCCGGCGCGGTTGAAGTCGATGGTGGTGAATTTGTCGTGGTGGGTGGATTTGGCGACGTCTTCTTCGAGGTGGATGCGGGTGAGTTTGACGACTTTGCCGGGGTTGGGGATGTTTTTTTGGACGTCCTTGGGGTAGGCGAGGTCATAGAGGGGGACGCCGCCGCCGATGCAGAGGGGGAGATCAAACTGGGTGATCTGGTAGTTCTTCGGCATGTCGGGGTAGAAGTAGTTTTTGCGGTCCCACTTGACGAGGGGTGGGGTGGTGCAGCCGAGCATGAGGCCGGTGAGGACGGTTTTTTCGATGGCGCCTTCGTTGAGGACGGGCAGGGCGCCGGGGAGGCCGAGGCAGGTGGGGCAGGTGTGGGTGTTGGGCTCGGAACCGTACTCGACGGGGCAGGGGCAGAACATTTTGCTCTGGGTCTTGAGTTGGGCGTGAACTTCGAGGCCGATGGTGACGATGTACTTGGGCATGGGGGGAGCGGTGATTAGTAATCAGTAATCAGTAATCAGTGAGTCGTGAGTCGTGATTGAGTGAATGGGGAATGCGGATTGGGGCGTGGTAGGTAGTGAGTAGTGATTAGTGAGTGGGTGGGGGGGATGCAAGGTGAATGACGATGGTGGGGAAGAGGAGGGGGTTATTTGGATTTGAGGGTGTAGGTGCCGTCCCAGGATTCGGGGGGGTGGTCGATGAGGTCCTGGCAGCGTTCGAGGTAGGTGATGGTGAGGGTGTCGTTGAGGCCGGCGGTGGCGGCTTTTTGGAAGGCGGTGATGGCGGAGGGGAAGTCGCCGGTGCGGTAGAGTTGGATGCCGGTTTCGAATTCGGCGAGGCCTGGGGG
>CANETF010000267.1 GCA_947440575.1 Verrucomicrobiaceae bacterium | reverse complement strand
CCTCGACATTCTTGAGTTCAAACACCGGCTGCCGTGCGTCATCGAGCAGACTCAGCGTGAAACCGCCCAGACGGTCTCCAAAGCCATCACGAGCCCAAAGACCGATGGTTTCGATCTCATGCGCGCCACCGAGATCGATCTCCCACCATGGGTTGGGCTTGTTCTCAATGGTGTGCGTCATGCCCCTGCCGTAGTTGCGGCTCTTGTCGCCATCCATCGCACGACTCGCATCACCGCCGTGTCCCGTCGTCGATTGCGTGGCTTTGCCACCCTTCGCGATGTTTCTGCCGCCACTCATGATCTCGATCTCAGCGATCTGAAGGCATTTCTTATCACCCGGAATCTCGATGCGGACAAAGCGGGCAGGTTTGCCAGTCGCCACTGTGGGCTTGGCATCCATAGAAGCTGCGGCGGCTTGTTTTTCTGCCTTCTTCTCCGGCTTCTTCGTGTTGTTGTTTGCTAGAATCGGGCTTTCGAAGCCGGCATACATCTCCGGCTTGATGCCGCGGGCGTAGGCTCCGCCTGCGAAGGTGTTGGGTCTGGCGGCACCGACGAAGCCGATGTTGAGGTCAGCTTTGATCTGCTCTTCCAGCCCGAGCGACCAGAAGATGCCATTCACCATGAGCCGACGATAACCTTCATTCGTGATATCTTCGGAGGTGCCGTAGAGCGAGGTGAAAACGCGTCCTTCCTTGCCCGACGCGGATTTGTAAGTGCGCGTCCATTCGCTGGGCATCGGCGGCTTCGTCGCGTCGGCAGGTGAATCGGGCGTCATGCCGTTCAGCGGCTGCGCCATGGTCAAAATCTCGCCGCTGGTGGGCTTGCCGACATAACCGCCCGCCTGCACCCAAACGTCCTTCACGCCGCGCAGGATCGGATGCTGCTTCAGCGCATCCACGATGGCGATGCGAGTGCTCTGCTTGTGATTCGTGCCGTAGTGACCGACCCAGGTCTGGCCCAGCACCTGATGGCCGAAGCCGAGTTCGTAGTCGCTGCCTTTGTAGTCGAACGAATGCTTCGCGTAAGGCGCGTCCTTCGGCATTTTGAAGCCGTGCGTCGCCGTGCGCATCCCGACCACCGGTCCGCCGCGTTTGAGGTAGTCATCGAAGTGCTTCATCTGCTCTGGTGGCAGGTTTTGGAAACGCAGGAAGACCACGGCGAGATCAGCGGTATCCAGAGCTTCGATGCCAGGCATGTTGGATTTGTCACCGGCGACGATCTCACCTGAACCGGGATCAATGCCAAAGATCACGGTGCATTTGAAGCCCTGGTGTTTTGCCAGGATACGAGCCAACTGCGGTAGCGACTCCTCGGAGCGATATTCATGGTCATTCGCTAGGAAGACGATGTGCTTGCCTTTGCCTGGTCCTTCGGTGCCTTCATAAACAAGAGGAGCAGCCGTCGCGAAGGTGGCGAGTGAGAGCAGAGTGAGAAGGATGTGTTTCATGCGGTTGGAGTCGGGTGAGAGTAAAATGGGGGAGGAGGTCGGTTCTTGCGATTAAAGGTTCTTCAAATAAGCGGTGATGTCAGCGATGCTTTGAGGCGTGAGGCCGAGCATGACAGGTTCATACATGAGGGAGGTTTTCATTTTGGTGCGGCTGGTGATGCGGCTCTGCGGGATGGTCTGCACCACGCCGCCCATGCATTTGATGATGAGGGGATCGCTGTCGGAAAGCACCATGCCGGTGATGACGAGGCCGTCGGTGGTTTTGATCTCGCTGCCTTCATAACCATGCGAAATGGTGTGGCTGGGCTGGGCGATGGCCTGAATGAGGATGTCGGCGGTTTGTTGCTTGCCGTACGTCGTGAGGTCAGGGCCGAAATCCACGCCTGCGGCTCCGATGCGATGGCATGTGTAGCAGGTGGCGACGGCGGTGGCTCCGCGTTTTGCATCGCCTTGCAGCTTCGCAATTTCCGCGAGGTCGAGCTTGGGCGCATTGGTAGGAGCGGGCGGCATGGGTGAGGCGACGAGCTTCACTTTGTCCGGATCATAGATGCCGAGGGCCTTCATGCTGCCGTCGATGTCATAGGTCTTCCAAGCGTTGCCCTTGCGATTCATGAGCCACCACTTGGCGAGGTCCTGCATGGGGAAATCTTTGGCGTGGGCGAGCTCGAGCATCGCACCTGCGGCTTCGCGTCCGGGAGCAAAGGCGATGGCGGTGACCATGAGCTTGCGTTGGTCAGGAGTGAGTTTGTCATTGAGAGCGCGGGCTTTGAAGTCGCTCACGGCTTCAGCGGGATGCAGACGCCAGGCGAGTTTGGCAAAGGCGTCGTCCCAGGTCGGTTTCAAAGCAGCATATACCTTCGCTTCCTTGCCCTCGCTGCCGAGGCCGAAGGCTTCGAGGTAGGTGCGGTCTTTGCCATCGAACTGCTGCGCTATCTTCACGAGGATGGGCACGCTTTTTTCGGTGGGGACATCGCGGAGAGTCACGGCCACTTCACGACGCACGGCGGCATCGGAATCTGAGGCCATTTTTGCGACCATGGCGAGCACGTCATGATTGGCGCGGCGCAGGGCGCGATAGGCGACGAGGCGCTGCGTGGCGTCTTTGGACTCCAGCAAGGGTTTGACCTTCGCGATGCCTTCGTCCCCCATCTGAGCGAGCAACCACGCGGCACGCGCGGCGATGAAGGAGTCGCTGTCTTCGAGCAATGCCGCAACGGCAGGAGTGGCTTTGGCGCCTGCGGCTTTCAAGCGAGTGAAGCCGCTGTTGCGCACGTTCACGGCGGGGCTCTTGAGCGCGGCGATTTGACCTTCGATGGAATCCAATTTTAGATTTGGAATCTGAGATTTGAAACCCTTCGGTGCGATGCGGTAGATGGCTCCGGTGTAGCCGTCGTCACGGGTGCCGTGACCGCCGACACCGGGGTCAAACCAGTCGGCGACGTAGAGTGCGCCATCGGGTCCGACGCAGACATCGCTGGGGCGGAACTTCGTCTTTAGCTCGCCGGTGGGACGTCCGCCGAGGAAGTCGCTGCCAGCCCATTCCTTCTCTTTGTTTGAGGTGAGGAAGTCCATACGTTCCAGCTTGAAGCCTGCGCCGTCGGGCACGGGCAGGTAGCCGAAGACGACGTTCTTGCCGGCTTCACAAGCGAGCAACAAGCCGCGCCATTTTTCGCCGAGCGCCCCATTTTCATAAAAGGCCACGCCGGTGGGTGAGCCGCCGCCATAGACATCGCCAGCGGGCATGGTGCCGGGGTCTTCCTGACGCCACTCGGCCGTTGGTGTGTCCTGGCCGGGACGTTTGTCTGCACCCCAACTGCGTTTGCCATCGGCGCTGGCGAATCCGGCGTTGCCGCCCTCCAGCACATGGCTCACGCGGCAGGCGGGTGGATCGTCGTTGTCGCTTTGGAAAAGGTCGCCGTAGCTAGTGAGTGTCTGCTCGTAGCTGTTGCGGTAGTTGTGCCCGATGATATTCACGTTGGTGCCATCCGGATTCATGCGCACGCTGAAGCCGCCGATCCACACATGGCCGTCGTCGCTCTTCTGTCCAGCGATGTCTTGCAGCATGTAAGGGCTGCCCATGCGGAAGGTTTTGCCACTGCGGTCGGTGAACTGCGCGCCAGTGTTGCCTTGATTGAAATACCACTGGCCATCGGGTCCGGCGATGAGGCTGTGCAGGCTATGGTCATGCTGGCGGCCTGCGAAACCGGTGAGCAAAGCCTCGCGCTTGTCAGGAATGCGGTCGCCATTGGTGTCGGTGTAAACGAGCAAATCGGGTGGCTGCGACACGACCACTTTGTCATCGAGCACAGCGACACCGAGCGGCGCGGCGAGTTCCTTTTCCTGCACGAAGACGCTGCTCTTGTCGGCTTTGCCATCGTGGTCGGTGTCTTCGAGGATCACGATACGATCTCCCTCCGGGCGGCGGCCACCTTTGCCGCGATAGTTGACGCCTTCCTCGACATACATCCGACCCTGCGCATCAAAGTCGATGTTCGTTGGGTTGTAGAGCATCGGCGAGGTAGCCCAAACGGTAACTTCCAGGCCTTCTGGCACGGTGAACATCTCGGCAGGCACCAGCGGCGGACCTGCATTCATATCACCCTGCTGAAGCTTCGATGGCAGCGCGGTATAAACATGGAAACGCATTCCGGCATCGCTCGGTTTGCCTGCACGCTCCATGCCACCGTCATCAATCGCCACCTTCGCGGTGAAGCGCTCGACACCGCCGGGAAGATCATACGCGATGGTCGAAGAAGCATGAGTGCCGATGCCCTTTTCATAGATCTTGCCTTCGACCTTGATCGGGCCACCGGCGTTGCTTTTGCCAATCATCGTGCGGCCATAGCCACGCTCTTCGCCCTTCCATTTCAATGAGGTGAGGTCGATGGTTTTGCCATCGGCCATGATGAGTTTTGGCTCAATCCAAGTAGCCCAGTCGCAGGAGATGCTGCCTTGATCGGACGCAACGAGATACAACTCCTTCGCGTTCTTGATGGCCACGTCGATGTCGAGGATGCGCGGCTTCGGATTCTTTGCCGTCATGATTGGCGTTTCGAAGACAGGCTTGGCATTGCCAACAGGCAGCGCACCCGCACCGCGAGCTTCGGCCATCATGGCGTCGAGTTCGGCTTGAGTGGGAGTTTTGGTGGCGATTCCGTTCGCTGGAATCTCCAATCCAGCGGCCCACGCGACGCCATTCAGCATCGTCGTGCGAAAGCTGTCGTTCGTCATGTTCGCGAAGAAGTGGAAGCCCGTGAAGCCGAAGCCGCGACCGCCTTTCGGCCGGTCAAAGGCCCACGCGAGATGCTGCGGCTTGCCCGCCTTCACATCCGCGAATGCGTCCGGGTTGCCACCGTGCGGACTCGACTTGTCGCCTTCTTTGAACTTCACCGTGTTCAGCGGCGCAATGGCGCTGAGCACCGGCGTTACGCCCTTCATTTCCGGCACGAATCGCATGTGGTAATACCATTCATCCTTCGCGGAGAAGGGCTTCACGCCGTTCGACACCGGATGCTGGCCCGGCTGCACGCTCGCGTCCCAAGTCGGGTTCACCGAGTAAAACGTCTCGAAGAAGCCGCCCATCCAGTCGAGGTAGTTTTTGCCCTGTGAGCCGATCTTCGCCTCCACGCCATAATGAATCGCCGCAAAGCCCGCGCCGCGATCGCAGGCCGCCTTGATGTTCGCATCGTCCGCCGCCCGACCGCCGTGATTCAGCAGCACGATGATCGCATCGGCCTTTGTGAGGTCCTTCGGCCAGTTGCTGTCCGGATACACCACCGCAAAAGCCTGCGGATACGTTTCATTGATGCGCCGCGCCAGATACGCCGCCCCCGCGAGGAACTCATGCTGCCCACCGCCCCCATGCGTCCCCTTCGCCGCGATGAACACCAGCCGCTTCGTGCCCGCCGGGGCGTTGTTTTGGCCAGTGTAGTCGAGAATATCGCGCGGCTGGGCGAACGCAGATGTGGTGAGGAGGGTGAGGAGGAAGTGGAACTTCATGCTTGGGCGTTTTAACGAGTCGGGTTTCAGAAGTCGCTCAGCGAAGCCCTTTCTTGCGCTTTTTTCCAGGACAGGCGGAAACGGAGTCGCTTTCTTTTCAGGGGAGTGTTTGGGCGATCAGGCTGGAAACCCGGGTGTGACACGATGCTTGGAGAGCAATGAGTGGGATGATGTTTGGTATGAGTCAGTTCGGGTAGTCCGCGCCTGTGAGGCTATTCAAGACAGAGTCCTGCCATTGGCGGAGGTTGGTTTGGAGTTGTTTGGCGAGGTCGGGCTGTTTGTCGATGATGTTGGTTTCCTCGGCGGGGTCGGTTTTGAGGT
>CANETF010000266.1 GCA_947440575.1 Verrucomicrobiaceae bacterium | reverse complement strand
GAGGTGCCGGAGGGTTTGGAGAATCCGGTGGGGGTGGTTGAGGGAGAGGCGGTGCCGGGAGTGGTGGAGATGCCGGAGTAGGGGAGTGAGGCGACCGGGGGGATTGGCGATTCAAAGGCTGAACCCGGGAAGAGGATGGGGTTTTGCGCTTGCAGAGCTTTGTGTTAGAGTATGAGCGATGAGAGCGCCTGCTGTCGATTTGAATGGGCATGTTGTCTCGGCTTTCCCGCCTTGGCTGGATTTGCCGCCGGGGTACATCGTCAACGACTGGATTGCTTGGCAAAAGGGGAAGTTGGTGGCGGCGCGGTTGAGGGAGCATCCAGAATGGTTGGCCATGTTGGTGTCAGAGCTTTCGGCGCGGCAGGACCATTTGTTTGCTGCTAGTCTGGAATGGCTTGAACTTCTACGCGGCGGTGAGTTGGAAAAGGTGGCGAGCATTTTGGAATCTCCCGATCCCGAGGGCCAACGACTCAGGTCTTCAGCCCCATTTCGGGGCGAGCGGTTTGTGAAAGCTGAAGAAATGGAGGCGATCCGTGAGAGAGCTTACCTTGGATGATTTGAAGAAAGCGGGGGCCGTTTTTCGGCGCTGCGTGCCTGATTTGGCGGAAGTTTATGTTTTGGGTTCCTGCTCAGTGGTGGCTTGGGAGCCGAGCATCGACGCGGCGCTTCGCACTTCGGTGGACGTGGATTTCTCTCCCGTGGGCAGGGCGCTATTGTATTTTGATTCCAAGTTTGTAGAGCAGTGGGCAGGGTTGGAGAGCGAGTTCTTTGAAGTGAATCAGTTTTACATTGATTATGTGACGCCGGATTTGCTTCGGTGTACTCCGCCGGGATGGCAGGAGCGTGTGCGAGTGATTGAGTTAGCCGCTGGGCTGGCGGGTCACTGTCTGGATCCGCATGATGTGGCTTACAACAAGCTGTGGGCGGGTCGGCCCAAGGATATTCTTTGGGTTCGGGGATTGATTGCGACGGGGTTGATTTCGATGGAGCGACTGAAAGTGATGCACAACGGGAATCCCATTCCATTGGAGGATCATCAAAAGGTGTCGAGGTCGATGCAGCAAGTGGAGCAGGCTGTGGGTTGATGGGTTGCGGTGGGACGAGCCGCCGGCGCTTGATGATTGCGACCGAGTGGGTCGTGCCACGGATCAGGGGAGGTAGGGGGGCAGCGGGTTTTGAGGAGGGTGATGGGTTTGCGGGTGGCGGGATGGCTGTGGGGTGGTTTGTGCGGATTTTGTTTTTGGGGTCAGGGAATCTGGCTGAGGGCTGTCTTGGCTGAATGTGCCATGGGAGTGGTTGGGCGACCGAGCAGTTGGCTGAGTTGTTGGCTGTCGTCGAATAGGGCCTCGTGCGATGCGGCCACATCCCAGCGGGCCAAGCCGGAGGCCAGGGGTTCAGGGAGGCCGATTGAGAGCAGGATATCGCGATAGACCTCTTCGGGAAGGTTTTGATAGGGGGATGGTTTTGCCAGACTGGAAAGAAATCTCCGAGGCCATTTCGCTCAAGGTGTAGGATTCATCACCGGCGAGTTCGTAGATGGCGTTGTGGAGGGGTTCGGGATGGGAGAGCACGGGAGCGGCGGCTTCTGCATAGTCGGCACGCGCTGCGGAGGCGATGCGGCCTTCGCCAGCGCAGCCGACCAGAGCGCCATGGGCAATCGCTGAAGGAATCGAGGCGGTGTAGTTTATCCGACCATTCCGCTGCAGGTGGAGTATCGACTGACGAAACTGGGGGAGTCGTTATTGGCGAAGATCGAGCCCTTGGTGGAATGAGCTGATCAGAACCATGAGCGCGTTCGAGAGGCGCCGGAGAGCTACGAATCACGGCCTTCAGCTTTGGAGGAAAAGGAGTGATCAGTCGGGGGTGTCGGGGAGGGTGATTGCAATGCGTTCTTCGAGGCGGTCTTTGAATTTCCAGGTGCCGTTGAGTTGGGCGGCGTCGTCGATGCTGATTTCGATGGGGGTGCCGTCGGCGGTGGTGAGGTGGAGGTCGACGTCGTCGTAGGTGGGTTGGTCGGCGGGGGCGTCGTCATCGAGGTCGAGTTCGACCTTGGTGAGTTTGAGGGCGGCGAGGTCGCCGAGGTTTTTGGTGATGAAGGCGCGGATGCTTGTGGCGCGGTGGAGGATGACGGCGTGGTCGCGCTGTTGGTTTTTGATTTCGCGCTGGTAGTCTTTGGCGGCCTCCTCAGGGGTGGAGCCTTCGGCGAGTTCCTGGGCTTCTTCGAGTTTGGCGAGGGTTTCGGGGGTGTGCCAGCAGGTGAGGAGGGCGGTGTCGTCGCCGGATTTGAGGGCAGAGACAAAGGCTTCGGCGAGGGCCTGGATTTCCGGGGGGACGGGCGTGTCGTCGTCGGCGCGGAGGGGGGAGAGGGTCAGAATCGCGAGGGCCGTGAGGAGGGAGCGTTTCATAGATCGTCAAGGAAGCGTCAGGTAAGGGTAGAGGGCAAGCGAAGATTTGGTCACGTGATGAGGGGGGTGGGTGTAAAAAAGTTAGGGTCTTGGCTGGTAAGGTGAGCCGGGGTGTGGTAGGCGTTCCAGTTCGCGCTGGGGGATTGCCCGGGGCGGACTTGTTTCTATGCCGGATCTCGCCACTGCCATTCCAGGACTCATGCAATTGTTCACGCCGGAAACGAGGCGGGAGGCGGAGCGATTGGTGGATGATGATGCGGTGATGTCGCTGGATCTGGATGAATTTGAGGCGGTGGCGGAGGTGGCGCTGGATGACACGACGGTGGGGGCGCGATGGGTGAAGATGGATGAGGGTTGGCGGGGGCAGACGGATGCGGCGGAGCTGGTGAAGGAGCTGGTGCTGTGTTCGGTGCTGGTGGCGGTGGGGCGACGGGCGGTGGCGCCGACGGAGGCGGACATTGAGGCGGAGGAAGAGGATTTTGTGGAGTGGCTGGAGCGGCATCTTTCGCGCAAGGTGACGGAAGCGGAGATGGGATATCTGGAGAAGGTGGAGAAGCGGTTTCGGCGGGTGCGGCAGACGGGGGAGATTTTTGACCAGGACATGGTGCGGTTGCATCCGCGGTGGAACATTGAGTCGATGGAGCCGCTGACGCTGTGGCCGAATCGCCCGAGGACGTTGCGGGAGTTTTGGGGTTATGTGGCGTTGGCGTTGGATGAGAAGGGGTTGGCGATTCCGCGGTTTTTGCTGAAGGCGGCGGAGTTGGATCGCGGGAGGAGGCGGTTGGCGGACTGGAAGCGGTCGATGGAGTTGCCGAGGTGGACGGAGCGGGTGCGGGCGTTGGCGAGGGCGGCGGTTGTGGTGGATGAGGATGACGTGACCGAGGGGGATGAAGCGGTATTGATGGCGGGGAAAGAGGCGAGATTGATGGTGACGACGTCGGAGTTGAGGGTGCAGGTGGCGGGGGTGTCGGGGGTTTTTGTGACGGTGATGCCGGGGGATTTGGCGGGGTTGGTGGCGAGGTTGGAAACGGGGCGACTGGCTTTGGATGTGGTGTCGGCGTTGTTGTTGAGGATGTGTTTGGACGGGCACCGGAGCAGTGGGTCGGCAGCGTTTCGGTTGGATCATGGGGCGGCGGTGAGGCTGCTGATGGCGGTGTTGGCGCAGCCGGAGATGGGGGCGCGGGTGGTGACGCTGGATGGGTTGGCTTTGAGGCAAGAGGTGGAGGCGTTGAGGTGGGCGGCGGCGGAGACGGCGCGCGGGGATGAATTGAGTTTGAGTTTGGTGCGGGCGGATGGGTCACCGGCGGCGATGCCGATGCGGGTGCTGGCGGGCGTGCCGACGCATTATCTGAGTGATGAGGCCGTGGTGCCGGGGCCGGTTTGGTTTGGAGAGGAGAATCGGGTGGACGGTCCGCTGCTGGTGCCGATGAAGGCGCTGAGTTCGGAGGATGGGGTGTTGTTTTTGGAGAAGCTGGGGGTGGAGCTGCCGCAGACTTTGGCGGAGAAGGTGGTGCATGAGCCGCTGCAGGTGCGGGTGCGGGCGGGGTGTTTGGCGAAGTCGGCGACGTCAGGGGCAGAGTATGCGGTGATGCAGGTGGAGGCGGTGGATGCGGAGGGGCGGCTGGTGGAGCGGTTGAGGGGTGATGGCTGGGGAGAGACGGGGGCGGAGTTGCCGCCGACGGAGGGGAAGATCATTTTGAGGGATCGGGAAATGCTGGCGAAGGCGGAGAAAGCGCTGGAGGCTTTTCGGTCGACGTTTGACCCGGAGCATCAGGGGTTTCGGGTGCGATTGACGAGGCAGTTTCCGGATCAGTTTCATGCGTGGGCGACGTCGCTGCCTGAGGGGATGCAGTTGGAGCCGGATGAGCGGTTGCAGACGATTTTGGCGGATCCTTTGATTGCGCGGGTGAAGTTGGAGGCGAGGCAGACGGAGTCGATCGACTGGTTTGATTTGCGGTTGATGTTTGAGATTGAGGGGACGGAGCTGAAGGCGGCAGAGATTCGGCGGTTGGTGGCGGCGCGGGGTGGGTTTGTGAGGTTGGCGGATGGGTCATGGAAGCGGGTGGAGCTGCAGTTGAGCGAGGAGCAGCAGGCGATGATCGATCAATTGGGGATCGAGCTGGAGGAGTTGGGCGATGAGTCGCACCGGTTGCATTGGAGGCAGTTGGCGAATGAGAAGGTGGCGGAGTTGATCCAGCCGCAGGCCTGGCAGTCGGTGTCGCGGCGGTTAGAGGCGGCGGAGCTGATGGAGAAGCCGGATGTGCCGAAGGAATTGCAGATGACGCTGCGGCCTTACCAGGTGGAGGGGTTTCACTTTTTGTCGTATCTGACATTGAACCGGTTTGGCGGGATTTTGGCGGATGACATGGGGTTGGGGAAGACGGTGCAGAGCATTGCGTGGTTGCTTTGGTTGAGGCAGGAGGAGCCGCCGGGGGAGCGTGCGTCGCCGATTTTGGTGGTGTGTCCGAAGAGTGTTTTGGATGTGTGGGGGGCTGAGTTGGGCAAGACGGCGCCGCATTTGCTGGTGCAGGTGCTTCGGGATCGGGATGAACTGGACATGACGTGGCTGACGGAGCGGCTGGATGTGCTGGTGATCAATTATGCGCAGTTGCGAGGGTTGATTGAGGACCTGAAGCATGTGCATTTCCTGGCGGTGATTTTGGATGAGGGGCAGCAGATCAAGAATCCGGACTCACAGGCGGCGCGGGCGGCGCGGCAGATTCATGCGCACAACCGGCTGGTGCTGACGGGGACGCCTTTGGAGAATCGGTTGCTGGATTTGTGGAGTTTGATGACGTTTGCGACGCCCGGGGCGCTGGGTGATCGGGCGTATTTCCAGAAGCATTTTGATCGGCGGAAGGATGGGCGTGCGGCAGCGCGGTTGTCGGCGCGGTTGCGGCCGTTTTTGCTGAGGCGGACGAAGGGTCAGGTGGCGGGTGATTTGCCGCCGCGGAGTGAGGAGGCGTTGATTTGTGAGATGACGCAGGAGCAGGAGCGGGCGTATCAGGCGGAGTTGGCGCGGGCGCAGCAGATGGTGCTGACATCGGCGACGTATGACGCGCTGAATAAGAATCGGTTCGCGATCTTGCAGGCGTTGACGCGGTTGAGGCAGATTTGTTGTCATCCGTCGCTGGTGGGTGCGGGAGATGATGACGGGGCGAAGTTGACGGCGGTGTTGGAGTTGATTGAGGAACTGCACGCGGAGGGGCACAAGGTGCTGTTGTTTAGCCAGTTTGTGCGGATGCTGACGATTTTGAGGGAGCGACTGGAGGGGATGAAGATTCCGTGCCACTGGCTGACGGGGGCGACGAATGATCGGGCGTCGGTAGTGAAGGCGTTTCAGGAGGACGAGAATGCGTCGGTGTTCCTGCT
>CANETF010000265.1 GCA_947440575.1 Verrucomicrobiaceae bacterium | reverse complement strand
GGTTGGCGGATGTAGCGGATGGGGACGCGGCCTTCGCGCTGCCATTGTTTGACGAGTTCCTCGGTGCCATCGGTGGAGCCGTCATCGACAATGAGCCATTCGAAGTCGCGGCAGGTTTGGGCCTCGAGGCTGAGGTAGGCGCGATGCAGGGTGTGCTTCCGATTGAAGGTCGGGGTGAAGACGGTGAAGGTGATCGTGGGGCAAGGCGACATGGCGTGAGCAGCCGGTTTGGATGGACTTAGTAGGCGTTGGCGCGCTTGAAGAAGGTCATGAACATGATTTGGAAGTCGAGGAAGAGGCTCCAGTTTTCCATGTACCAGAGGTCGTATTTGATGCGTTCGGCGAGGTCGGTATCGCCGCGGAGGCCGTTGATTTGGGCCCAGCCGGTCATGCCGGGTTTGGCGTGGTGGCGGGCGTTGTAGTGGGGGATGTCGTGTTTGAAGTTTTGGATGAGTTCGGGGCGTTCGGGGCGGGGGCCGACGAGGCTCATTTCGCCTTTGAGGACGTTCCAGAACTGGGGGACTTCGTCGATGTTGTATTTGCGCATGAAGGCGCCGACGCGGAGGCGGCGGGGGTCGTTTTCCTGGCACCATTGGGCACCTTTGCCGGCTTCGGCGTCGAGTTTCATGGAGCGGATTTTGAAGATGTCGAAGGATTTGCCGATGATGCCGGTGCGGCGCTGGCGGTAGAAGATGGCGCCGCGGGATTCGAGCCAGACGAGGGCGCCGAAGAGGGCGATGATGGGGGCGGCGAGGACGAGGCCGACGAGGCTGCCGACGATGTCGGTGGCGCGTTTGATGGCCCAGTTGAGGGGGCTATCGAGGGGGAGGCGGTCGACGCCGAGGATGGGGGTGCCGGAGATGGTCTCGAGGTGGAGGCCGGAGACGAAGATGCGGAAGCAGGAGGGGATGATTTTGAACTGGACGAGTTCGCGTTCGCAGAGAGCGGAGAGGCTGGTGAATTCGTCACGCTGGCCGTAGAAGTCGGCGACGATGACCATGTCGACTTCGTGGCGGGCGAGGAGGCCTTCGACCTGGGCGAGGGAGCCGAGGTGAGTGGGGCGATTTTGGTCGGTTGAGCCATCGAGGGGAGCGTTGGTGGGAGTGACCATGCCGACGATGCTGAGGGCGGAGTAGGGGTCGTTGGCGAGGGTGCGGTGGAGGCGTGCGGCGTCAGGGCTCCAGCCGACAAAGAGGACGCGCTGGCGGAGGACGTTGAGGCGCTTGGGTTGACGGAGGAGCCGGGTGAGGAAGGCGCGCCAGATTTCGAGAAGAGCGAAGACGCAGACGCCGTTGAGGGCGGTGTAGACGCGGGAGATGGGGGGTTGGAGTTTGAAGGCGAGGGTGAAGGTGAGGAAGCCGATGGTCCACATGACGACGCCTTTGAGGATGCGGTCGGCGACCCAGCGGGGGCGGAGGAGGGAGCTTCTTTGATAGACACCCATCCAGCCGAGGACCATGACGAGGGAGATGGAACCGAGAACCATGTGGCCGAGGTATTGGCGCATGGAGAGGGCTTCGTAGACGCCGAGGTCACGAACGAAGGTGTGAAAGCGGACGTAGAAGGCGAGGAGGGAGCCGAGAGCGGCGATGGTGAGATCGCCTGCGACTGCGAGGGCGATCCAGCGGAAGCCGGTGCTGGGGGTGGATGTGCGAGAAGCGACTCGATGATTGGGAGTGGCGGGAACGGAGGCGGTGAGGGCGGATCCGACAGCCATTGAGGGGCGGCTGGCGATGCTGCCGCCGGCGAGGCTGGACGAGGCAAAACCTTCAGGGGAGGCGAAGGGTTCAGAAAGGGGGGAGTGAGAAGCAGATGCTTTCATATGTGAGAATTATATCAAATATCATTCTTATAGCAAGCATAAATTACGGTAATTATTATTAAAACAATATGTATGATTAACTTGGCTGAATCGATTGTAAAGATTGGGGGAGAAGCGTTTGGAGAGAGTGGCAAAAGGGTTAAAACCGGGGTTTGGGAGAGGGTAAGGGGAGGAAGGAAGGGTGAGAACTTGGTGGAAAGGGTGCGACTTTTCTCAGGATTGAGATTGCTTTGAGGGCATCACGCGGAGCGGTGATAGGAGCTTTGGGGGAGATTTTCGAGAAAGGGGGTGGAGTTGGGGCGTTGATTGTGATTGAAGGAGAGATGTCGACTATGAAGCGAGTGCACTGTGTATTGATGGGATTGTTGATGGCAGGGGCTGGATGGACGGGGGCGCAGGCGGCCGAGGGGTATGAGGCGATTCGGGCGGTGGGGCTTGAAGGTGCGGGGAATGAGGCGGCGGGGGAGGCGTGGAATCGGGCGGCAGGGGCGGGGCCGGAGGAGATGGTGGCTATTTTGAAGGTCATGAATGGGGCTAATCCGCTGGCGCAGAATTGGCTGAGGGCGGCGGTGGAGACCGTGGCGGATCGGGCACGGAAGAGTGGGCGATTTCCAGAGGCGGATCTGGCGGCGCTGGTCAAAGACACCACGAATGACACTGCTCCAAGGTTGCTGGCGTTTGAGATGTTGATGAAGGATGCGCCAAAGGTGGCTGAGGCGTTGAGACCTGGGCTTTTGAAGGATCCGGCGGCGGAACTGCGATTGTTTGCGGTGGCGGAGTTATTGGAAGAAGGACAGGCGCTGAAGGCGAAGGACGACAAAAAGGGAGCGGTGGCTGCGTTCAAGAAGGCGCTGGATGGAGCGAGGGATGAGGAGCAGATCAATGCGCTGGCGAAGGGGTTGAGGGATTTGGGAGAGCAGGTGGATTTGCCGAAGCACTTCGGGTTTTTGATGAAATGGCAGTTGATTGCTCCATTCACGAATGTGGATCGGGGTGGGTTTGACACGGCGTTCGCGCCTGAGGTGGGGGTGGATTTGAAGGCGAAGTATGAGGGAAAAGGGTCTGAGGCAGTTTGGGTGCCTTTTGAGAGCAAGGACGAGTATGGGATGATCGACTTCAATGAGCCGTTTGGGATGCTGAAGGAGGTGACGGGGTATGCTTACACGGAGTTTGAAGCGGGGGAAGAGTGCGCGGCGGAGATTCGACTGGGGTGCAAGAACGGGTGGAAGGTGTGGCTGAATGGGAAGCTTCTTTTTGGGCGGGATGAATATCATCGCGGGATGAAGCTGGATCAGTACAAGCTGCCGGTGACTTTGAAGAAGGGGAAGAACACGCTGCTGGTGAAGTGCTGTCAGAATGAGCAGACGGAGCAGTGGACGGTGGAGTGGCGATTTCAGTTGCGGATTTGTGATGCGACGGGGACGGCGATTCTGCCGAAGTCCTGAGGTTGGATAGGATTGGAAAAACTTGTATGACGATGAAAACGATTTCTTTTTGGTTGGGTTTGGCGGTGCCGATGATGGCGTTGGCGGATGATTGGAGCCAGTTTCGCGGGCCTAATGGGAGTGGGGTTTCGGAGGCGGTCGAGCAGGTGAGGGAAGCGCCGGAGGTGGCGTGGGAGGTGGCATTGCCGGGACGCGGTTTGTCGTGTCCGATCGTGGTTGGGGACAAAGTCTTTGTGACGGCGGCGAGTGGCAATGAGCAGGGCACGCTGCATGTGCTTTGTTTTTCCGCTTTGGATGGCAATAAGATGTGGGAGCGGACGCTGCGGGCGACAGGGCGGACGATGAGCCACAAGAAGACGAATGTGGCGGCGCCGACGCCGTGCAGCGATGGGAAGCGGGTGTTTGCGCTGTTTTCTTCGAATGATTTGGTGGCTTATGATTTGCAGGGGAATTTGCTTTGGTTGCGGGGATTGATGCTGGACTACACGAATGCGTCCAACAGTCTGGGGATGGCTTCATCGCCGGTGGTGGTGAAGGAAACTTTGGTAGTGCAGAGCGAGAACGACAGTGAATCCTTGGCGTTGGGGATTGATGTCAAGACTGGGGTGAATCGGTGGAAAATGGAACGGCCGAAGGCGGCGAACTGGACGAGCGCGGTGGTGTTTGGGGAGACGGTGGCGTTGCAGTCGAGCAAGGGGATGACCGGGGTGGATCCAATGACGGGGAAGGTGCAATGGAACTATGCGGACGGGGCGGCGACGATCCCGTCGGCAGCGGTGACGAAGAAGGCGATTTATGTGCCATCGAACGGGATGACCGCGTTGGTGCCTGAAGCGGATTCGACGACGCAGCTTTGGCGGGCGGAGAAGTTGAAGCCTGGGACGGCGAGTCCGCTGGTGCTGGGAGAGGCTTTGTATTTGGTGAATGGCAGCGGGGTGCTGGTGAAGGCGGATTTGGCGACGGGGGACGAGGTTTGGAAGCTGAGGATGAAGGGACCGTTCAGTGGATCGCCCGTGGCCTCCGGAGGGAGGCTTTTTATTGCGAGCGAGCAGGGGGATTTGCAGGTGATTGATCCGTCAGGAGCGGGTGAGGGGAAAGTAGTTCACACGGTGGCTTTGAAGGAAACGATCTTGAGTACGCCGGCGGTGAGTGGCGGGGCTTTGTTCGTGCGGAGTGATGGGAAGTTGTGGAAAGTGAAATGAGGGCCGGGATGGGATTGCATTTGCTGCAAGACTTTCAGGTGCCGGGGCGGTTTACTCAGTAGCGAGTTTCAGGGCTTTTCATTGGCCGGAACTGCCATTAGACTCGTGAGTCTTTCAACAACGCGCCAACCCTCAAAAATGTCCACTGTAGCCGTTCGATCTGCCCCGCTTCCTCCACCTGTTCCGGGCACCACTCGTGGTGTTCGACAGCCGAAGAAGAACATACCCCAGACGAAAGCGGATCGGGATCGAATTTTGGCCCAGGTGCGCACGTATGCCGAGGAGACGAAGTTGGTGCCACCAGTGCCCATGGACGAATTGCAGGGCCATACGGACACGATTTTGGAGAGGCATGGGATTGACCGGTTGTATCGGGATTACGTGGGGGTGTTGCTGGCGAATGAGACGTGGCGGGAGTCACTGGCGACGGTGCCATTTGAGAAGCGGTTGCTGTTGATGCCGAAGTGTCTGCGGGTGGAGAGCAAGTGTCCGGCGCCTTTTGATGAGTTTGGACTTTTGTGCAAGCAATGCGGGTTGTGTTCGATCCAAGATTTTCAGAATGAAGCGGAGAAGTTGGGGTATGCGGTGCTGGTGGCGGAGGGGAGTGCGATTGTGATGTCGCTGATCCAGACGGGGCAGATTGAAGCGATCGTGGGGATTTCGTGCTTGTCGGTTTTGGAGCGGACGTTTCCGTATGTGGAGGCGGCGGCGATTCCGGCGGTGGCGGTGCCGTTGTTGCAAGATGACTGCATTGATACCACGGTCGATATTGATTGGGTGTGGGATTACATTCACCTGACCAGTGAAGACAAGACGCGGCGGTTGAATTTGAACGCGCTGCATGACGAGGTGAAGACTTGGTTTGAACGTCCGGTGTTGGATGCACTATTGGGGGTGCCGGGGGATCAGACGGAGGAGATTGGGCGGGAGTGGCTGGCACGGGCGGGCAAACGCTGGAGGCCGTTTTTGTGTGTGGCGGCGTATCAGGCGCTGAGGGAGGATCCGGAAGCGCCGATTTCAGATACCGTGAAGAGGGCAGCGATTGCCGTGGAGGCCTTTCACAAGGCTTCGCTGATTCACGATGACATTGAGGACAATGATGCGCAGCGCTACGGCGAGGCCACGATGCATACTGAGCATGGGATTCCGGTGGCGCTAAATGTGGGTGATCTGTTGATTGGGGAAGGGTATCGCTGGTTGGCGGACAGCGAAGCGTCGAGCGGGATTCGTGCGGCGACGTTGAAGGTGGCAGCGGAGGGGCAAAGGGAGTTGTGTCGGGGACAGGGAGCGGAGTTGCTTTGGAACAATCATCCGACCCCC
>CANETF010000264.1 GCA_947440575.1 Verrucomicrobiaceae bacterium | reverse complement strand
GGAGGAGGAGGAGGAGGAGGGGTGGTGGGGATTTTGGTTTGAGGGGGAGTGGATTTGGGGTATGGAGGGCGTGTGGATGAGACGTTTCCAACGCATGTGGCTTTGCCGGGGAGGACGGTTTTTGGTGAGGCGTCGGGGGTGGTGATGAGGCGGGTGGTTTGGCGTCGGTTTGTGGCTTTAGTGATGAGGGTGGGGTTTCCGGTGGCGGGGGCGATGGCTTTGGGGGCTTTGATTGGAGCGGTGATGGGTGGGGGGATGGTGGCGTTTTGGGTGGGGGTGGTTGGGGTGATGCTGGTGGGGTTGGGGATGCTGGGGTGGGCGTGGTGGAAGCGGCCGTCAGTGTATGCGGCTTGGGCGTTGTGGGACCGGGAAGCGGGGCGGCGGGAGGCGTTTGCGGCGGCGTGGTGGTACGAGTCGCGGGAGGTGCGGACGGAGGCTGAGGAGAGGCATTTGAAGCTGCAGGCGGCTGAGTTGCCGGGGGCGCTGGGGAGGCTGGGGGTGGAGATGCCGGTGGTGAGGGTGGGTCGGTTGGGGTGGGTGATTTTCGGGTTGGCGATGACGGGGGTGGCGGGGTGGTGGATGGATGCGGTGAGGCGGGGGCCGGAGTTGAGTGCGGAGATGGTGGCGGCGGCGCGGGTGGCGGCGGAGCAGTTGGCTGGGATGGAGGTGAAGGCGGAGAAGTTGGCGGGGCTAACGGAGGAGGAGCGGAAGGGTTTGGAGGGACAGATCAAGGGGGCGGCGGAGGCGCTTTCGCAGAGTGCGGGCAAGACGGCGCGGGAGGTGCTGGATGCGCTGGAGCAGCGGGCGAGGGAGGCGGAGAAGCTGGCGGAGCGGGTGGGGGCGGGAGAGGAGGCTTGGGCGTCCGAGGCGTTGACGGAGGCGCTGAGGAAGCAGGCGGATACGGCGGATCTGGGCGATGCGGTGGCGGATCGGAAGGGGGGCGAGGCGGCGGATGAGGCGGAGGCGTTGGCGGGGAAGATTGAGGCGGGGCGGGAGGAGCAGACGGAGCGATTGGAAGGGGTTTTTAATGAGGTGAATGCGGCGGCGGTGCCGGAGGATGGGGAGCGTTTGGTGGGGAGTGGTGTGAGCGAGGTGGCGAATAATTTGAAGGGGGGCGAGAAGGCGAAGGCGAGTGAGGCGATGCGACAGATGGCGCAGCGTTTGAGGGAGATGCAGGGGAGGCAGCAGACGCAGGCGGAGTTGGAGCGGTTGGCGCAGCAGTTGCGGGAGGCGGGGAGTCAGATGGCGAATGCGGGGGCGGAGGGGGAGGCGATGCAGGCTTTGACGGAGGGATCGCAAGGTCAGTCGCCGAAGGGAGGTGGGCAGTCGGGAAAGGCGGAGTCGGCTGAAGGGAAAGGGGGACAGGAAGGGCAGGAAGGGCAGGAAGGGCAAATGGCGCAGGTGAGTGAGGCGCCGGAGTCGTCGGGGGCGGGTGGTCAGGAAGGGCAGGCGGGGCAGCAGGGGCAGGCGGGGCAGGCGGGGCAGGCGGGGCCGCAGGGGCCGCAGTTGAGTTTGGGTGAGGGCAATCCGAATGCGGGGAAAGGTGGGGAGAAGCCGGATGAGGGGACGCCGATGTTGATGGCTCCGGTGCCGGGGCAGGATGCGGGTGACAAGCCGCCGGAGATGATGGTGATGATGCCGGGGAGTTCGCCGAGCAATGGGGCCATCCTGGGTGCGGGGTCGGGGTTGCCGCCGGGGTCGGCGAAGAGTGAGATGAAGGGGGAGGAGACGGCGGTGCCGGAGAGTGTGAAGTCGGCTTTGGCGAAGGCGGAGAAGACTGGAGAGGGAGCGTCGTCGGTGCGGCAGGTGGAGGGTGGGGCGCCGCGGGAAGAGGGGGTGGGTCAGGGGAGTGCGGGATTGAGCGTGGAGTTCATGGAGGCGCAGGAGGCGGCGATGGATGAGGCGGCGCTGCCGATGGCGCGGAGGGAGCAGGTGAGGCGGTATTTTAATGCGCTGAGGAAGCGGTTGGAGGGAGGAAAGTGAACGGCGGGTTATTGGCACGCAGAGGCGCAGAGGGGGAGAGGCGCAGAGGTTAAGATGGAGGAGACGTTTGTTCGGTTTTCGTTATGCAAGGTTCCCTACGGAATGACTTCCTGATGGATCTAGTTTTGTGACAGCCAAGGTGGATCTTGAGGGGAATGTAATGGAGCTTATTGAACAAAAGTGTAGGGCGCTTTGGTGAGTTGATTTTGGATCAATCGAATGATGGCGAGATGTTTTCGGCCAGCATTCGAAGTCAAGTGTGTAAAGAGTGTGGCGTTAAATTGGGGCTGGTGATTTGGGTGGGGTCTGCGTTAATGGGGGTGTTGTTTTTTGATCATGGCTGATTCTTTTCCTGAAATCTTTAAGGGCTTGCGAGCGGAGACGCAGAAGGCGGTGGTGGGGTATGATGAGATGCTGACGCATGTGTTGGTGGCGATTTTTGCGGGGGGGCATGTGTTGCTGGAGGGTGTGCCAGGGTTGGGGAAGACGTATTTGGTGCGGGTGCTTTCGCAGGTGATCGGGCTGGATCCGGGGCGGGTGCAGTGCACGCCGGATTTGATGCCGGCGGATATCCTGGGGACACACATTGTGGGTGAGGATGAGAATGGCCGGCGGGTGTTGCGTTTTGAGCAGGGGCCGGTGTTTCGTAATTTGCTGCTGGTGGATGAGATCAATCGGGCGACGCCGAAGACGCAGGCGGCGCTGCTGGAGGTGATGCAGGAGCGGAATGTGACGACAGGCGGGGAGCGGCATCCGCTGCCGGAGCCGTTTTTTGTTTTGGCGACTCAGAATCCGATGGAGATGGAGGGGACGTACCCGCTGCCGGAGGCGCAGTTGGATCGCTTTTTGTTCAAGGTGAAGGTACCGTTTCCGGACATTGAGAGTTTGGTGGAGATTTCACGGCGGACGACGGGGTTTGAGGAGCCGAAGTTGAAGGCGGTGCTGACGGGGAAGAATTTGATCAAGTGGCAGAAGCAGCTTTCGCTGATTCCGGTGCCGGATCCGGTGGCGCATTATGCGTCGCGATTGATTTTAGCGACGCATCCGGAGCAACCGGATGCGCTGCCTGAGGTGAAGCGGTATGTGGCTTATGGGGCGAGTCCGCGGGGATTGCAGGCGCTGATCAAAGGGGCGCGGGTGTGGGCGGCGCTGCATGCCGCGACGAGTGTTTCGACGGAGGATGTGCGGGCGCTGGTGCATGTGGCGCTGAGGCACCGGATCATTTTGAATTTCGAGGGGGAAGCGCAGCAGGTGAAGGTGGACGATTTGATCGATAAGGTGCTGGCGAAGGTGGTGACGCCGGCGGGGGAGGCGGAGTGACTTTGCTGTTCTCTGTTCTCTGTTCTCGGTTCTCTGTTCTCGGTTCTCGGTTCTCGGTTTGCGGTTGGTTAGGTGGGGCGGTGGGCGGTGATGAGGTAGTTGTTGAAGGGGGTTTTGCCCCAGAGGGGGGTGAAGGTGAGGTGGAGGCCGGCGGCGCGGAGGGGGGCTTCGAGGGATTGTTGGGTGGGGTGTGACAGGGGGCTGTTGGGCATCCAGCGAATCCAGCGGGCGAAGTGGTCGGTGGAGTGGGTGATGCGGGCACGCCAGGAGTGGTCGCTGAGGCCGTTGCGGATGATGAGGCGGTGGTTGGGGGCGGTGATGCAGGTGGCGGCGCGGGAGAGGAGGTCGTGCTGGAGGTCCGGGGGGAGGTATTGGAGGACGTCGAGGAGGGTGACGTGGCCTTGATGAGGGGCGGGGTTCCAGGTGGCGAAGTCGCTGGTTTGGAAGTCGATGTCAGGCCAGTGGTGGGTGGCGATGGTGCGGGCGGCGATGATTTTTTGATCATCGATATCGAGCCCGTGGATGGGGCCGAGGTAGTTTTGGGTTTTGAGGTAAAAGGGGAACAGGCCAGCGCCGCATCCGAGATCGACGAGGGGTTGATTTTGAGTGTCCGCGAGGGAGCGAGTGACGGCGGGGTAGAGGGGGTCGGTGCGGATTTTCCAGTAGACGTAGGAACGCAGGAAGCGGCCCGGGTAGAGGCGCGACAGGGCGTGGGCCTGATGGCGGATGCTGTTAGGCGAAGGGGGAATGCCGACAAGCGGTGAAGCGGCGGGCCGATGCATTCAGCGGGTATTTGAGGCTGATGCCGAATAGGCTGCTACAGCATGCCCGGGGTGTAGGTGGGGGGGCGGTTGCCGATGCGGGCGCGCATTTCACGGTCATCCAGGGCGGCGTCGACGGCGTCTTGGAGGGCGCGGGAAGTGAGTTCGCGGAGGAGGGGAACGGGAGAGCCGGAACCAGGGCGGTAGGCGGTGCTTTGGCGTTCGCCGGTGTAGATTCGTGAGAAGACGATTTGGCCGCTGCCGGCGCGGATGATGTTGATGCGGAGGCGGGCGTAGCCGTAGGGGTGGACGATTTGCTGGCAGTAGAGGTCGAGGACTTCACCGGTGATGATGTATTTGGCGCGGTCGTTGCCATTGAGCATGCCGCGGGCTTCGAGGGCGTGGGCGAAGGCGTTGGGGACGATTTGTTCGACCGGGGTGCGAGTGGTGACGTTTTCGACGGGGGTGCCGATGGGCATGCGGACGGTGCCGAGGAAGAAGGGGCCTTCACGGCGGAGGTTGACGAACTGGCCGACGCCGAAGTCCGGGGTGCCGCGCATCATTTGTCCGGGGCGGGGCTGATAGTCCAAGCTCACCTGGGACGAGACGCAACTGCTGAGCAGCGTGGCTGCGGCGATGCAGGGGAGGAGGCAAAGGAGGCGGTGAGCTCGTTTCATGATTGTGGACTATTTAGTGTTCAGTCGGCGGAGAATCAACAGGGGAAGTCGAAGGAAAAATCCGAGGAGGAGTCGGGCGTACATTCCGATGAGGAGGAGGTTGTCGCGCAGGTAGTTGAAATGGGAGACGCCGCCTTCGGAGGGGGTGAAGTAGCGACAGGGGGTGGGGAGGTTGATGACGGGATGGCCGCGCCAGACGAGGCGGATGGCGGATTCGGGGTCGAAGTCGTAGTGACGGGCGTAGCGGGTGGAGTCGAGGACGCTGAGTAGGGCGGGGGCCGGGTAGACGCGGAAGCCGAAGAGGCAGTCGCCGAGGTTGCTGCCGAGGGTTTCGAGGCGGGCGAAGAAGTTGGCGATGTGATGGCCGAAGAGGCGTTCGCTGGGGGCGGACTGGTCGAACTGAGGGGCACCGAGGATGAGGGCGGTGGGATTTTGGGCTGAGGTGGTCATGAAGGAGGCGATGCTGTGCGGGTCATGCTGGCCATCGGCATCCATGGTGAGGATGTGGGTGAAGTTTTCGGCGACGGCCTGGCGGAGGCCATGGAGAACGGCGCTGCCTTTGCCGCTGTTGGGGGTTTGGCGGAGGACCCGCAGGTCGGCGGGGGAGCGTTGGGCGAGGGCGTCGAGAAACTGGTCGCTGCCATCCGTGCTGCCATCGATCACGACCCAGACGGGGGACCAAGCGGCGAGGGCTTGGCGCACCGTTGACTCCAGCTTGGGTCCCGAGTTGTAGCTGGGGATGAGAACCAGATGGGTTTGGGAGGGCGCGGGCATGAGCGGCGCATTTTGGCGACCTGATGGGGGAAGGCAAGCGTGGGCTTGCGTTCCGTCAGGTGCAGGCGCTCAGCTCAGGGAATTTGGAAGACCTTATCGGTGGTGGGATCGAGGGCGAGGGAGCCGCTGGAGAGGCCGGTGACATCGAGTTCCTGATAGGGAGGGTAAGGGCTGACGACGCGACCTGGGGAGGTGGTTTTTTTGCCGACGAGGAACTGGCCGTCCGAGCTGGGGGTGCTGGGTGCGGGGGTCTTTTGAGGTGGCGCTGTAGGCTCGGGAGCGGGCGTCAATTCGTTGGTGTTGGTGCCAGGAAGGGTGTTGTTCAGGCTGGCGACGGTGTTGGGGGAAGGGGTGGGCTTGTTGTCAAGCGCGGGAGGTGCATCCGGCGTGGGGGCGGG
>CANETF010000263.1 GCA_947440575.1 Verrucomicrobiaceae bacterium | reverse complement strand
GGCTGGGGTTCAAGGGGGGCAAAGGGGTGGCGACGGCGGCGGGGGTTTTGCTGGGGATTGCGTGGGTTCCGATGGTGGTGGGGCTGGGGGTATGGCTGGTGTTTTACTTTGGGACGCGATATGTGTCTTTGGCGTCGATGATGGCGGGGGTTGGCGTGGCGGGGACGATGGCGGTGCAGATGGGGCGGAGTGGGGAGTGGGACGGGGTGCTGCTGGGTTTTGGGGTGGTGCTGGCCTTGTTGGTGATCTTGCGGCATCGGGCAAACATTGGGCGATTGATTGCGGGAACGGAGCCGAAATCGGGTGGGAAAAAGATGAAGGTGGCGGGAGGTGAGGGCGATGCTTGAGGCAGGGTATCGATCTGCGGTGGTGCTGGGGGCGGGGAGCTGGGGGACGGCTTTGGCGTCGCTTTTGGCGGAGCGTGGGGTTGAGGTGCAGCTTTGGGGGCGGGATGCGGTTTTGGTGGAGGAGATAAGGGCGACGCGGAGGAATGCGAGGTACCTGCCGATGTTGGATTTAAATGAGGGGATCGAGATAGTGTCTTCGATGGAAGCGTTGCGATTGGCGGATGTGGCCTTTTGGGTGACGCCCTCGAGGCATCTGCATGAGATGGCTGCGGCCTTTGCGCAGACAGAATGCGGGAAAGCGATTCGGGTGGCGGTATCGTGTTCGAAGGGGATTGAAATGGATTCGGGCAGGCGGATGAGCGAGTTGTTGTCGCAGGAGTTTCCAGGGGTCAGGTGTGCGGTGTTGACGGGGCCGAACCATGCGGAAGAGGTGGCGCTGCGGATGGCGACGGCGGCGGTGGTGGGGTGTGCCGAGATCGAAGTGGCGCGGGGGTTGCAGCAGATGTTGACGTTGCCGTGGTTTAGGAGTTACACGACGGATGATGTGTGCGGAGCGGAGTGGGGCGGGGCGTTGAAGAATCCGTATGCGATCGCGGCGGGGATCGCGAAGGGATTGGATTTGGGGGACAATGCGATTGCGGCGCTGGTGACGCGGGCGCTGGCTGAGATGGTGAGGTTTGGGACAGCGATGGGAGGGAGGGCGGAGACGTTTTATGGTTTGAGCGGGGTGGGGGACTTGATGACGACGTGTTTTTCAGAGCACAGCCGGAATCATCGAGTTGGGGTTGCCCTTGGCAGGGGGGAGAGTTTGGAGGCGATTCAGGGGCGGACCACGATGGTGGCGGAGGGAGTGCCCAACACAGCCAGTCTTTTTCAAGTGGCGCGGCAGACGGGGGCGCGGACACCGATTTTGGACGAGGTTCATGCGGTGCTGTATGCGGGTAAGGCGCCGGCGAAAGCGATGCGGGATTTGCTGGGGCGAGATCCGAGACCGGAGGCGGATTAAACGCGAAACGAGCGAGCAAAAACCATCGAAAACAGTTGTCCCTTGGGGAAACGTAGGTTTTCATGAGGGCCCGACAATGTTGTCAGTGGTTAGCCAAACCATTCAAAAACCCAGGAGGATTGTTATTGTGAAGTTCAAATGCCCGTCATGTGATATGCAACTAAAAGCCGAGCCGGAAACGGCAGGCAAGGTCGTGCGTTGCCCAGGTTGCAATACGAAGCTGCAAGTTCCAATGGAAGCGGCTGGATCTACATTGCCTCAGCCATCAGGGTTTTCCGCTCCGCAAGGTTCTCCGTCATCATCCAATGATGGAACATGGGGTCGTGACGGAGATGCTAGGGGAGACGAGGGAGTGCAGTCTGGACCTTCGCAGCAGCAAGAGGGGTCCAGTGCGGAACGTGGGGGTTGGGAAGAAGTGGACCCAACAAATCCCAATCCTTTTCTTAGCTTCAGCATTGGGTTTGTTGCCTTTTTGACGCTTATTGGGGTTCTGTTTCCGTTCAAGGCTCCAGCAGAAGTTTCAGCGGCAGACTACACGTTGATGCAGTGGGTGGCCTCGCTGTTCTTCAAGCACATGCTAGTGAGCTTCACGAACACGCTCTTCTTTACATGGGCTTTTGCCATTCTGTATCTCAAGTGGAAGAAGCTGCGGCATCAACGGGAGGCGCTGATGATCGACGTGCTGCCATGGGAATTGGGAGCAGAGATCAATTCAGAAAATGTTGGGGCGTTCATTGACCGCTTGTACAAGCTACCGCACCGTCTGCGTGACAGCATGATGGTGAACCGCATGCGTAAGGCGTTGGAGCTTTTTGAAATCAAGCAGAGCGTGGGGGATGTGACCAATATGCTCTCCAGTCAGTCTGACATCGATGGCATGAGGATTGGCGGAAGTTACACGCTTCTCAGAGCATTCCTTTGGGCCATTCCGATCCTGGGTTTCATCGGAACTGTTATTGGGCTTTCACACGCGATCAGCGGCATGAACTTTGCGGGAATGGACGACCTCAAGGAGATCACCGCAACGCTGGGAAATGTGACCGGTGGCTTGGGAACGGCGTTTGATGCAACACTGCTTGGACTTGTCTTCGCTTTGGCACTCAACTTTCCATTGAATTCCATGATGAGTTCGGAAGATGACTGTTTGAATGATATCGACTCATTCTGCAATGAGGTGCTGCTGCCACGGCTCAATGATGGAGGGAGTATTGCAGGAGGAGATACCAAGGGTGTTATGGAAGTGCTGGTCAAAGCTGTTGCGAGCTCGCAGAAGGAGTTTTTGACTGACCTGAACGCCCTTTCGGCTCGAATCAAGGAGCAGGCTGAGAATCTGGACAAGCGGGCTGCGGCACACCAGGAACGGGTGAATGCGGAGTTTGCTCATGCCATGATCAGGATGCGAGAAGATTTTACTGCAGCCGTCACGGATGCGGTGAAGCAGAGCACGGATTACAACCGGGCGCTCGCGAGCGGCATTCAGAGTCTGAATGATGTGCTCAAGGACCTTGGGTCAAAACAAATTCTGATTCAGCAGGTGAAGAAGAAGGGCTGGTTCAGCCGTTGAGGGTCGAGTTGGGAACTTTGAAATTTTTCAGCATACTAAGATCCAATGGCTAAGCGACGTCACGGAGCCAAGGACGAGATTCTTCTGGTCCCATTCCTTGATATTTTGTGCTCACTCATCGGGGTTCTGGTGTTGATCATTGTGGTCCTTTGCGTTTCGCAGACGCAACAGACCGAGGGCCGAACTCCCGAGGAGATTCAAATGGCCCAAGAGCATAAGCGGATGAAGGCTGAATTGATCGAACGTGAGAAGCTAGATGCAGTGCTGAAAGAGAAGTTGGCTGATTTGGATAAGCTGCAAGCGGAGGCGGTGGAGAAAGAGCAGAGGTTTCTGAAGTTTAGGAAACTGATGAGCAGTTCCAAAGAGATTCAGGAACAAAACCGTGAGATTGCGGAGAATCTCCAGAAGGAACTCGATGATTTGCTCACTGAAATTGACGGCTTGAAAAAGCAGGAGGTCGATAGCAAGAAGAGCATCGCAGAGTTGATGGCGGAATTGAAGAAGAGGGAAGTTCCTGCGGATCGCAAAGTGCCACCTGTTTTGGTGCAGCCATCGGGCTCGGGAATGGCGGAATCCACGAAGGTTTATTTTGTGGAGTGCGGAGGAGGCGGGCTTAAAATTCTCAAGGCTTGGGGCGAAGAGGATTATCGTCTCAGTGCGACCGCTGAAGTTGTCGTGGCTGATCGGGCATTCAATCATTTCCTCTTGGAGCTCCAAAAGGATAAAAATTCGCTGATTCTCTTTTTGATTCGGGATGACGGGTACGGTGCCTTCAATAATGGTGCGGGGCGGGCAGAGTCTGACTATGGTATTCGGGTGGGAAAGCTTCCTATTCCAGGGCGAGGTCAGCTTGATCTTGCGTTGTTTGAGAAGTTTCGGGGTAAGATTCCGCCACCTCCTGATCCAGCATCCCTGCCACCCGAAAAGCCCAAGGCTTAGCTTCGAACATTTTCCGTACCTATGGCAAAGCGCAAACCACATGAAGAGCAGGAGTTGCCGTTCGTGGCCCTCATGGACACAATGACAAACGTGGTTGGGGTGCTGATCATTGTGTTGGTGATGGTGGGGATCAGTATTGCAAGCACAGTGAAGAAGATTTTGTCGGATTTACCGCCGGTCACGCCTGAGGAGCATGCCAAAATGGTAGAGACCATCGAGAAGCTTCCGCCTCCACCGGCTGATCCGAAGAAGATCGAAGAGACGAAAGAGATCGCGGAACAGAAGCTCAAAAAGGCGATTGAAGATTTAAAGACAATCGACACTTCAGCGCTTGAGTCGCAAATGAAGATGATGGACTTGGAGGAGTTCCGCAAAAAGATGGCGGAGGCTAAGGAGAAGCGGGAGGCTGCGAAGACGGAGGTGGATAAGCTTCTAGCGGAGGTGGAGAGGCTCAAGGCGCTTTTGGATCAGACGCCAGAATACAAACCTGAACCTGCGACGATCGTTCGATTGCCGAATCCCAGGCCTTATCCTACTGAGCCGAAGGAAACCCGTGTTCTTGTGGCGAAGGGTGGGGTGTTGTTTTTTAGCGAGGCCGAGTTCTTTAGTCCGCTTGCAGACGGGTTGAACAAGCTGAGTGGCCAGTTGACCTACAAGGAGATCAAGATTGATCCCTTTGCGAAGTTGCTGACAGAAGTATTGGGAAGCCCACAGAAGGCTCAGCAGGCGTGGGGAGACATTGCACCATTGGCAGCGACCTATCAGATGGAGGAAGTGGCTTTGGCGTGGAAGGCATTGACGGAGGCGGGTTTGCCCGCGAGCAAAGAGGTGCTGTTTGGGTTGGGAGACATCTCCCTTGCGATTCGGTCGAAGCTTGGGGCAGTGGGAGAGGCGGTTGCTGCCTTGAGCAAGGGGGATGTGGCGAAGTGGACGGCGCTGGATCCCAGCAAGGACCCGTTGAAGCCGATCATCAAGGCGGTTTCGAAGGGGGGAGGACTAGCGTTGTCGTATGGGTCCAAGACGGAGGAAGTGAAGGCGACTCCGCGAGATCTGATGGGCTACTTCAAGGGGTTGTCTGACCAAGTTGGGATCAAGAATCGCGGAAAAGATGTGGTGATTTACGATGCCTTTAAGGTTCAAGAAGCGCTTAAGCGGGCAAGTGCCAATCAGTCCTTGACGAAGGCTTATGGATTTGTGCCGGAGATTCGTCCGGGTCAGACTTTCGTTTATTTGAAATTGACCCCTGCGAGCGGGGGAGGGGAGTCTTTGGAGGCAATCAAAAGGCCTGAATCCGCCTATCAACGCGCGATGCGTCAGATTGCTGGCGACCCGAATGGGGTCGCGGTCTTCCAGGTCATGCCTGATGCCTTCGCGACGTATTTGGATGCGCGAATCATTGCGGATGAGAACCGGGTGGCGGCGACCTGGGAGACGATTGCGAGTCTTGACCTTACGATGGCAGTTCGGGGCTTTGAGGTTCAGCGTTTTGCCAAAGCTGCGGCACCAAGGAAGCCGGGGGCAGGGGTTCAGATTAAGGGGCCGAAGAAGTCACTGGATTAGGTTAGATAAAGTTTGAGTCAAGTGAGTGGTTCTCAGGAGAGGGGAATACTGATTCTTTGTGTTTTCTCCGCGCAAATATGTTGTCTCAAATCTACTGAGCATTTCCAAGTGAGTCAGAAGGAAGGCCTTTTGTTTTCGATAAGGGACGCAATTTTTGGGCTGGGTGTGATGAACCCGAACTCCGAAGTTGGAGGCACCTGATAGGCTTGAGCATTGGCCGCTCAAGGCTTCCCGCTCCTTGGGCGGCATCATAGAAGATGCAGCCGCTGCGGACCGGAAAGCCTTGAGCACCCAAGCCTCTGCGCGTCTCAAGCACCTCGAACTTCGGAATTCGGGATGAATGCTGCGACAAAAACGGGCTCTTCGGACATTTCCGTGGGATTTGAATCAAGCCAGTGAGAGGTCCAGTTTTCCGCAGAAGAACAGGATTCGGGTTCGGTAGGATTGAAAAGAGCGGAAGCCGCGCGCTGCCGCCTTGATCTGTTGGATCACGCTGTTAAACCCTT
>CANETF010000262.1 GCA_947440575.1 Verrucomicrobiaceae bacterium | reverse complement strand
GCGGCGGCGAGTTTGTTTTGGAGGCCGGCGATGTGGCCCTGGACGGTTTCGACGATGAGTTTGGTGTTCTGTTCGACTTGGGCGCGTTCGGCGAGGACGGTGGGGTGTTTGCCGCCGAGGCCGGACTGGAGGAGGCCCTGGAGGCGGACGGTGTTTTGATTGAGTTGGGATTGGAGGGCAGCGAGGGTGGGGTTTTGGAGTTGGAGGGCGGAGGCTTGCTGGGCGATTTGGTCGGTGGAGAGTTTGGTGAGGCCCTGCATTTCGGCTTCGAGGGCTTGGATCTCGCGGTTGAGCTTCACCATTTCGTTTTGGCGGGTGATTTCGAGTTGTTGCTCGGGGGTGGTGATTTCGTAGCCGGGGCGATTGGAGAAGGTGCCACTGCTGCTGATGTCTCCGACGATGCCAGCGGCGCGCTGGGCGGCGAGCTTGCGTTCGCGGGCGGAGCTGGCGAGGGCTTCCTGCTCGGCGATTTGTTTTTTGATGGCGGTGAGGGCTTCTTCTTTTTGTTTGCGGTCGATGCTGATGCGTTTGGCCATGTAGCTGTCGGCGACGGCGTTGGCGACTTCGGCGGCGCGGGCGGGGTCTTCGTCGTAGTATTCGATGGTGACGAGGTCGGAGCGGAGGGCGGCCTGGGTGTCGAGATTGGCTTGGAGGCGGCGGAGGGCGATTTGGCGGGTGGGGGCGTTCCAGTGTTTTTGGAGTTCGAGGGCGTCGACGACGGGGTAGAGGGTTTCGGCTTTGGTGATGGTGTCGATTTCGGTCTTCATCCATTGCTCGGACATGACCATGGAGTCGAAGGAGCGGCCTTCGTCGAAGACGTCGATTTTGACATCGCGGCGTTCGATGCGCATTTCGACGCGGCCACGGTATTTGCGTGGCATGATGTAGGTGACTATGAGGGAGACGGCGAAGACGAGGATGAGGCAGGAGAAGATGAGGCCGAAGCGGTTGCGGAGGACTTGCCAGGTGTCGAGGCCTTGTCGAGTGGAGTCGTTTCCGAGGGCGTTCATGGCGTCTGAGAGGGGAGGCTGGATTGGTTAAGGAAAGTTAAGCTTTGTGGTTGCAAAGAAACCAGCGGCGTTGCGTGGAGCAAGACCGCTGGGGTTTGAGAAGGGGTTCTGAAGGGAGGCTGTTCGTAAGCGAGGGGCAGTTTAGAAGGAAGCGCTCATGCCGAGGGAGACCCGGTTGCGGTCGAAGTCGCGAGTGGGGTCTTCGGAATCCAAGATGGTGTAAGAGTATTGAGCATTCATGCTGATGTTGGACCAGAGGAGGTAGCTCAGACCCGCGGAGGCGAGGATGGAGTTTTCGGTGATGCTGGGGCTGATGTCGCCTCCGTCGAAGTCGCTGTAGACGTAGGAGAGGCCGCCGTTGAGGGTGAGGCGACGATCCACTTGGTGGGTGGCATTGATGCCGGTGCGGAAGGAGTAGCGGGAGTCGAAGTTTTGGATTTCAGTGCCGTCAAAGCCGAGGGCGCTGAACCAGCGGATGGAGGTGGTGCGGGCGACGGCGTAGTCGAGGGCGAACTCGCCGTAGGGGGCGGTGCTGTCGGTGCGATCTGAGCTGAACATTTCAACACCCCCACGAACGGAGGTGGAGAGGCGCTGGCTCCAGGCGTGGTCGATGCCGGCGAGGATGTAGTGGGAGCGGTAGTCGACGTCCGAGCGATTGAGGAAGTTGACCATGCGGTAGCGATACTCTGCGGTGAGGCTGGTGCGGGGGGTGATGGCGTAGGAGATTTGTTGGGCGACGAGCTGGGAGAGGCGGTCTTCCGATTGGGAGACGAAGTCATCCTGGTAGCGGATGGAGTCGATGGTGTAGGAAGTGGTGGTGGTGATGCGGCGGGACCAGGCGTAGCTGAGGTTGAAGTTTTCGTAGCCGTAGAAGTACTGGCCGTTCCAGAGGGTGGTGGAGGCGCCCATGGCGGTGTTGGGCTCGACCTCGTAGGTGCCGAAGGCGTTGTTGCTGATTTTGAGGCGCTCGGAGATTTCGTGAGCGATGTTGAAGGCGGCGCGGGCGCTGTAGAAAGTGTCTTCGTTGCGGGGGGCGTCGTCGAGGTAGTTGATGATGCCGCCGTCGATATCGAAGCTCCAGGGGGTGCGGCGATCGACTTTGGTGTAGGTGGCGCCTACGCCGCCTTGGATGAAGAAGGATTCGATGTCCGGGAAGAACTCATTGCTTTCGCCATACTTCAGGCTGTCGTAACCGCCGTTGACGCCGATGGACCAGGTGACGGGTTCAGCGCGGGTGAAATCTGCAGCGCGTTGAACGGCGAGGAGGCCTTGTGCGGAGGCTGAGGTGCTGCCCAACAGAAGTAGCGAGCCTGCCAAGAGATATGGGGTTGTAAGGCGCATGATGGGTGAGCGGGGGTTCGTTTGTGGCGGAGCAACTGGAGTCTGGGATCAGGGAAGCTCTCTGACACGATCAGTTGGTGGCGACGGACTTTGAGATGGGGCTGATGATGCGGCGATGAGGGGGCTTGTGTTTGTCTTTGTCCTTATCTTTGTCTTTATCGTCGTCGCAGATTTCTTCGGTGGTGCGTTGTCCGATGACGCCAACGCCGCCGGGGGCGATGAGGTAGATGCCGCGGATGTCGCGGGGGATGTAGGTGAACTCTTCGACGTCTTCGACGGGTTCAGGGGGCAAGATGGGGAGGACGGACTTGGCGTCTTTACCGCTTTTGCCGGAGTAGGTGACTTGAGCGTCTTCGGCGACGGCTGGGGCAGCAGCGACGGGGACGGGGATGTTGCCTTGCATGCCGGCGCACTCGGTGATCATGGGAGCCATTTTGGGTGCCACGGCGAGGGCGGTTTGGACGATTTGCTGTTTCATGGCCTCGTCTGCTTTTGAAGCTTCGATGGCGGCGCGGACGATTTCACAGGCGCAGGCCTCACTGATGACGAGGGCGTCTTCGACGATCATGAGGGTTTTGGCGGTGTCACTGGCAATGGCCTTGCGGACATCATTGGCGATGTCATCACACTTGGGTGCGGCAGAGGCGAGGAGCGCGGAACCGAAGAACGCCAGAGGCACCAGGAGACGGGGTGCGTAAAAGGAAGAGAGCGCTTTCATATTGCAGTGAGGTTGCTGAAGTTTTGACCGATACTTTTTTATTTCTGGAGCGGGTAGAGGGAATCGAACCCTCGTAGCTAGCTTGGAAGGCTAGAGCTCTACCATTGAGCTATACCCGCAATAGAAACAAAGTATCGTCAAAAATAACCGGACTGCAAGATATTTTTTAGAATTGAAAGAATTTATCTAATTTTCAGAATTCCAAGTTTTCTTGGAGTGCTGACCATTTAGAGGGTGAAACCTTCAATTGGCGACGTCGCTCTTATAACCAAATTTTGTCTTGGTGCAAGCGGTTGATTTGGGAAATGAGGTGCTGGGGGCGGCTTGGATTATGGTGGCTCTGGTGGTTGAGCGGAGTGTGATCGTTGGAAGCGGTCGATTAGAGTTTGTCTTTTGGAGAGGGCTTGGGGGTGGTGGGGATAGGCTCGGGCGATGGTTTTTTTGACTGGGAGTGGTGGTCGAGTGCGAAGCTTGCTGGGATGGCGATGGCTTGGATGGGCAAGGTGAGGACGTCCAGAGCGGCGGCGCCGATGTGATCTCCGACGGTGGGGGGAGGGATTTTCCAGCGCATGGCCCAGCTCATGCAACTGGTGAGGGAGAGGGTGGTCATGATGAGGCCGAGAAGCGGGGCCATATGGATGCGTCTATAATGGGCAGGTTGGCTGCGGGCTGGGTGGAACATTGCGGTTGGGGTGTGTTTCGGTGAAAGAGGCGGGTGTGGTGGGTGGTTTGTTCTGGGTCCGTTATTTCGGGTTTGAGTGTTTGTTGCCATGAAAAAATTATTGAGTCTGTTTTTGTCGTTGGGATTGTGTTTGAACGGGTTGAGCGGGGCGGAGATTCCGGAGTCCGCGAAGGTGGGGGTGTTTTACGCGGGGTGTCAGGCTTATAGTTTTCGGATGTTCAGTGTGATGGAGGCGATCGAGAAGACGGCGCAGGCTGGGGGGAAGACGATTGAGTTTTATCCGAAGCAGAAACTGTCTGCTGAGCAGGCGGATGTGGTGTTTAACCATGAGTCACCGGAGGAGGTGATCGCGGCGGTGAAGGCGAAGCTGGCGAAGGAAGGGGTGACGGCGGTGGCGTATGGGGTGGTGAGGCTGGGCAAGGATGATGTGGAAAACCGGAAGGTGTTTGAGTTTGCGAAGACGATGGGGATTGGGATTCTGACAACGGAGCCGGATGTGGAGGCGATGGATCAGATTGAGGCGCTGGTGAAGGAGTACGATGTGAAGATTGCGATTCACAATCATCCGCGGAAGCCGTTGGATAGGGCTTATCTGTTCTGGGACCCGAACTATGTGCTGGGGTTGGTGAAGGATCGGGATGCGCGGATGGGGGCGTGCGCGGACACGGGGCACTGGGTGCGGTCAGGGTTGGATCCGGTGGAGTGTGTGCGGATTTTGAAGGGGCGGATTTTTGACAGTCACTTGAAGGATCTCAATGAGAAGGGCAATCCGAAGGCGCATGATGTGCCTTATGGGACGGGGGTGTCCGATGTGACTGCGATTTTAAATGCGTTTGTGGAGGGCGGGTTCTATGGGCCGGTGCATACCGAGTATGAGTACAACTGGGAGAACAGCGTGGGGGACATCACGAAGTGCCTGGAGTTCGTGAAGGCGTTTGTGCCGGCTGGGAAGTAGGGCTGCTGCCGACAGGAGAAATTCATGCGGGCAAGCCAGCGGCTTGCTCCACGAGTGAGGCAGCCAAGATGGTTGCGCCACCTTATTCGCGTTAGTGAACGGTGTCGAAGAGGCAGATGCCGGTGGTGATGGGGATTTGAGGCAACTGGGATGGTTGCTTGACGTTATTGGCGTTGGCGGACGGCTTCGAAGAGGCAGACGCCGGTGGCGACGGAGACGTTGAGGCAGTCGACTTTGCCGGCCATGGGGATTTGGGCGAGGAAGTCGCAGTGTTCGCTGGTGAGGCGGCGCATGCCGGTGCCTTCGGCGCCCATGACGATGCCGATGGGGCCTTTGAGATCAATCTGGTAGATGGACTGGGTGGCTTCGTCCGCGGTGCCGACGAGCCAGACGCCGAGTTCTTTGAGTTTGTCCATGGCGCGGGCGAGGTTGGTGACGCGGACGATGGGGACGTTCATGGCGCCGCCGCAGGAGACGCGGAGGACGGTTTCGGTGACGGGAGCGGATTTGTCTTTGGGGAGGATGACGGCAGCGACGCCTGCGGCATCGGCGGTGCGGAGGCAGGCGCCTAGGTTATGGGGGTCCTGGATGCAGTCGAGGACGAGTACGAGGGGATTGGGCCGGGCTTGGATGAGGGCGTCGAGGTCGGACTCGTCGTAGACGTTGACCTGGGATTTGCCGGGGGTGGAGGGTTGGCTGTGGCGGTTGGGGCGGGCGGGGCGCATGACGGCTAAGAAAGACGGGAAGTGGGGGGACTGCAAGGTGGGTGGTTGATTTCTCTGTGGAGTTCCGGCATAGGGAGGGCGATGCGGGAGGAGGAGCGAATTTTGATTGTGGGTCAGGGTCTGGCGGGGACGGCGCTGGCGTGGCGGCTATGGGAACGTGGGGTGCCGTTTGTGGTGGTTGATCGTGATGAGGCGGTGACGTGTTCGAAGATCGCGGCGGGGCTGGTGACGCCGATCACGGGGATGCGCTTGAATTTGAATTGGCGGTTTGAGTCGCAGCGGGATGAGGCGGTGGCGTTTTATGAGGGGGTGGAGCAGAGGGTGGGCGAGCGGATTTATTTTCCGTTGAAACAGGTGCGGTTGTTTCGAGATGAGGCGGCGCGCGTTTTGTTTCGAAGGCGGATGGAGGATCCGGAGTTGGCGCGGCAGGTGGTGCGGGTGGACTGGGGCGATGGGGCGGAGGGCGGTTTATTGGATGAGCGGCAGTTTTGCGTGAGGCATGG
>CANETF010000261.1 GCA_947440575.1 Verrucomicrobiaceae bacterium | reverse complement strand
CTTGAAGCGCTGGTGAAGCGGAATGTGATGGCGAAGCGACTCAGGTTCACAGCATCGACTGAAGAGGGGGTGGATCACGGAGAGGTGCTCTTTATTGCGGTGCCAACGCCGCCACAACCTGACGGCAGTGTGGACCTGAGTTTCATGGAGAAGGTGGCGCGTGAGATCGCGCAGTATCTGGATTCTTACCGGGTGATCGTGGACAAGAGCACGGTTCCTGTGAAGACCGGGGAGCGGGTGGCGGCTACGATTCGTCGATACGCGAAGCCGGGCGTGGAGTTTGATGTGGTAAGCAATCCGGAGTTCCTGCGCGAAGGCAGCGCGGTGGCGGACTTGATGAAGCCGGATCGAATTGTGATTGGAGGGAACAGTGATCGGGCGTTGTCGATCATGCAGAAGGTTTATGAGCCGTTTGTGGCTCCGGTCTTGGTGACGGACATCAATAGTGCCGAGCTGATCAAGCATGCGGCGAACAGCTTTCTAGCGCTTAAGATCTCGTATGCGAATGCGCTGTCTGAGATTTGTGAGGCCGCCGGAGCGGACATTCTCAAGGTGGTTGACGGTATTGGGATGGACAAGCGGATCGGTCGATCGTTCTTGAATGCGGGACTGGGATATGGGGGGTCCTGCTTTCCGAAAGACATTGCGGCATTCATTGCCATCAGTGATCAGTTGGGGGTACCTTTCACACTATTGAAAGAGGTGCAGGCGATCAATAAGCGGCAGATTGATCGTTTTGTGGATTTGATTCGGGAGCCATTGTGGGTGTTGAAAGAGAAGAAGTTGGCGGTCTGGGGTTTGAGCTTTAAACCGAACACAGACGACGTTCGATCTTCGGTAGCGATTGACCTGGTGGAGAGGTTGGTGGCTGAAGGCGCGGATGTTGTGGCCTACGATCCGAAGGCGATGGAGAAGGCGAGGGAATTGCCTGTGGGTGGTAAGATTCGATTCGCTAATAGTCCGTTGGAAGCGGCGCGAGGGGCGGAAGCGTTGATTATTGCGACGGAGTGGCCTGAGTTTGCCAACGTGGACTTGGCGGAACTGCGAGATGTGATGATGACGCCGTTTATCTTTGACGGGCGAAATTTGATCGATCCGGCTGCGGCGGCATCGTATGGATTTCAGTATCGCGGCATCGGTCGTGGTGCGGGCATGGAATCGACAGTGCCTGAGTCATTGTGAATCGCCCGACAGGACCAGTTCGAAGCAGAGAGGCGGGGAGGCGTCCAAGTGGACCCCTTTCATCGGGTGCACGTGTGGCTGCACAGTCGGTATTGAATCAGTGGGCGGCGGGAAATCGACATGCTACGGAGTTGATGGAGGCGTTGCCCGTTTGTCGTGCTTTAAAGGGGGCGGATCGCGCCTTCATGCAGGACCTGGTGCTAACCACGTTGAGAAATTTGAGTTTGCTTGATCATTGGATAGCGGAGATGACGGGTGGAAAGGTGTTGGATGAGGCGACGGTGTGGCTCTTGCGGGGTGGGCTGACTGAGTTGTTGATTTTGAATGTGGCGGAGCATGCGGCTGTGAATGAGAATGTGGGTCTGGCTGGGCGAGCATCTGGCTTGGTGAACGCGGTGCTGAGAAGGAGTTGTCGTGAACGAGGAGCTTTGCTGCAAGGGATGGGGTCATTGGGGGTGGAGACGCGGACATCGCATCCTGCCTTTTTGTTGCGGCGCTGGGAGTTGCAATATGGGGAGGCGGGCATGGAGAAGCTTGCCGAATGGAACCAGGAACCGGCACCCGTTTTTGTGCGATTGAACCGACTGCATCCTGAGGCGATTGCGGGCATGGCGAGGACCGAAGGGTTGGAGGCAGTGGGTGGTGATTTTTATCGGTGTGAGATCTTGCCGAGATCGGCGTTGGAGGCCGGTTGGTGTTACGCTCAGGATCCGAGCACTGTGGTAGCACCGGGACTGTTGGATGCGCGGCCAGGCATGATGGTTTTGGATGCCTGTGCGGCCCCTGGCGGCAAGACTGCATTTCTGGCTCAAATGATGGCGAATGAAGGATGCGTGGTGGCTTGTGATTTGCCTGGGGGAAGGTTGCGGAGGCTAGAGGACAATCTCTTGCGATTGGGGGTGCGCTGTGCGGAGGTGCGTGGAGTGGATTGGTTGGGGGAGGATGTTCTGCCATTTGAACCGGGTTCATTTGACCGAATCTTGTTGGATGCGCCGTGCTCGAATACGGGTGTGATGAGGCGCAGGGTGGATGTGAGGTGGCGTTTGTCGGAGGCGGAATTTGATCGGATGGTGGAACTGCAGCGAGCGCTTCTAAGAAGGTGTTTGCCGCTTTTGAAGCCGGGAGGCTCTTTGGTGTACAGCACTTGCAGTATCGACAGAGAAGAGAATGAAGGACAAGTTGAATGGGCTGTGGCGACGTTTCCGGGGCTGAGGTGCCTTTCGAAAGAGTCCCGGACACCTCATCTTGACGGGGTAGATGGCGCGTTTGCGGCGGTTTTGAAGTGGGTCGATTGAAAGGCTGATAGGGGTACTGAAATGTCCGACATTGTTCCACCTGTTGGGTATCATGGCATCAAGCTGGTGAAGAGCTTTGATGAGTTGGTGGGGACTGCTTTTGGCGGGGAAGTCAATGCGTTGTGTTGGTGTCGAGAATTGGCGGGGGATTATGGGGAGGTCTTGGAGGTGTTGGCGGCGGGTGAGGGCATTACCACCTTGGAGGACGAAGATTTGGAGGGCCTTTGCCTGAGTGAGGAGGGGCGATTGGCTGTTGAGGTCATGCTGGGGGATCTGCGAAAGCTTCGGGAGCACGGGCTAGAGCCGGTATTGGACTGTGTGAATGGGTATTTGCGTGATGCCGACCCGGGGGCAGTGCCGACGGATGTTTTTTCCTTCCATGTGGATAGTGCGACAGCTGAGGCGGATACGTATCTTTGCACCTACCATGGTCCTGCCAGCGAAGGGTTGCGGAATGATGAGGCCGTGCGGCGTGTGGATGTCCCTGAGACACGTGCAGAGCTCTTGAAGCTCTATGGAGGGGATGACGATGAGGGGTTTCGTGAATTCCTGAGTGAAAACTGCTTTGACCTGCATTACGCGATGCTTGAAGGGGCGAAGCCTTTTGGATTTGGTGTGGGTCATTTTTGGCGAATTGCGGTCGCGTATCAAGGGTGTCCGGTGCCGCCTTGCATTCATCGCGCGCCTGAAACGGTCCCGGGAGATCCGGGTCGGCTGCTTTTGATTAGTTGAGTTCCCAGCAGGAGGTTGATTCGGTAGGTGCGTCTCAATTCGAGTGTCCGGTTTTATCCAGACGATTGGGATAAGTTTCAGGTGTATTCCCGTTTAACTCTCCCGACCATGATCCGTAACTTATCGCTCCTTTCTATCCTGGCGTTTGCTTGTGCCGTTGCCAAAGAACCTTCGAAGACTCAAAAAAGTCCGAAGCCTGAAGATGGGGCCAAACTGAAGGATGCGAAGTATCTCGACACAGGCAAGCCGCTGCCTCCTGAAGATCCTGAGTTGGCGAAATACTATGCTTCGGAGAAGACACTTTCTTTTCCGGGAATGACGTCAGCGGTGGAAACCCGGTTACCTCTGGTGCTGAAAAAGAATGATCATGTGGTGTTCATAGGCAACACCCTGTTTGACCGGGGGGCGCAGTATCCGTATTTCGAGGCGATGCTGCAGAAAGGCCATCCTGATCGTGGACTAGTGATTCGTACGCTTGCCTGGGCGGCAGATGAGGTGGACCTGATGCCACGGCCAGAGAATTTTGGAACATTGAACCAGCATCTCATGGCGCAGAAAGCAGATGTGATTTTCGCTGCGTTTGGTTTCAATGAATCGTTCGGTGGAGTGGAGAAACTGCAGGAGTTTAAGCAGCGGATCACGGCATTGGTGAGGGAACTGAAAACGCATGCCTACAATGGTCAGACCGGACCACGGATCGTTCTGGTTTCGCCTACGGCCAATGAAGACGTCGAGGGTGTGCCTGCAGGGACGCAAAACAATGCCCGCCTTGCGGCCTACACGAAGGCCATGGGCGAAGTGGCTGCCGCGGAGAAGGTGGGTTTTGCTGATGTCTTTGAGCCGATGTTACCAGCCATCAAGGGGCTCACCTTTAACGGGGTACACTTGGAAGATGTTGGCTATGCGGCGTTTGGAGAGGCCTTGTATCGCGCTACTTTTGAAGTGAGCGCACCGGAGGTATCACCTGAGTTGCGCGCGGCCATTGCTGACAAGAACAAGCAGTTCTTCCAACGTTACCGGCCATTGAATGGGTTTTACTATACCGGCGATCGAAACAAGGACTATGGCTATCTCGATTTCCTGCCAGCGATGCGCAGTTTTGACATCATGGTGGCGAATCGAGATCGTCACATCTGGGACATGACCCGACCGGTGGATGATTCGAATGTTCCTGAGATGCCCGCGACGAAGGAGAGCAAGGGGGCGAATGAGTGGATGACGCCCGCGAATGAGCTTGCAGCGTTCAAGATTGATCCACGCTTTGAGGTGAATCTGTTTGCCAGCGAGGAACAGTTTCCGGAGATCGCGAATCCCATTCAGATCCGGTTTGATACGAGGGGTCGAATGTGGGTCAGTACTTCACAGGCTTATCCGCATCTTTATCCGGGGCAGGAGCCAGCAGATCGTTTGTTGATTCTCGAGGACCTAGATCATGATGGTCGGGCGGATACCTGCAAGGTTTGGGCGGACAAACTGCACATCCCGCTTGCTTTTGAATTTGGTGATGGAGGTGTTTATGTCTCTGACGAGCCGCATTTGACCTTCCTCAAAGATACTGATGGAGATGGGAAGGCCGATTTTCGTCGGCAAGTGTTCACGGGTTTTGGCACCGAGGACTCACACCATGCACTGCATGATTTCGTTTGGACACCCGACGGTGATCTCATCTTCCGGGATTCGATTTTTCTCCATTCACAGATTGAGACGGCCTACGGTCCGCAGCGCATGGATAACTCAGGATGGTTTCGTTTGCGAACTGACACGCAGCGTTTGACGACGTTCGGCAGCTATCCGAGCACCAATCCCTGGGGTGTCACGTTCGATGATTGGGGGCGACACATGGCGAGCCATCCGATCTTTGCGAATGCGTTTCACGCGACCAATCCGCCTTATCCAGAGCAGCATCCTGGTGCTGGGAAGATACCTGCCTATTCTGGCACCTGTGGGCAGGAGTTCATTGATTTTGATTTCTGGCCGAAGGAACTCCAGGGCGGCTTTCTCAAGGCCCGTTACAAGCCGACCAACAACATTGAGATGCACCAGTGGATCGACAAGGGTGACCACTTTGAGGAGCAAAAGATTGGAGATCTGATTTTTTCGACCAATCTGAGTTTCATCCCGACCGATGTAAAAGTCGGTCCACGGGGTGACATGTTCATTTGTGATTGGTACAATCCGATCAAAGGCCATGCGCAGTATTCGCTGCGTGATCCTCGCCGTCTTCGGACTAGTGGGCGCATTTGGCGAATTGTGCCGAAAGGGGCGAAGTTGGCGGAGGCTCCTGTCATCGCGGGAGCTCCGATTGAGGCGTTGCTTGAGTTGTTAAAAAGTCCGCATTACCGCTGGCGCTATCAGGCCAAGCGCGAACTTCGCGAGAGGGATGCGGGTGCGGTCAAAATCGCTTTGGATGCATGGGTCGCGAAACTGGACCCCAAGGATAAGCGCCATCGGCATCATCAAGTTGAAGCGTTATGGACTTACCGAACTCTCAGCTTGGAGAATGCTGCTTTGCTCAAGGAAGTGCTGCACTGCGATGACGTATCTGCTCGTGCTGCCGCTACGCAGCAACTTCGGCATGTGCCACTACCGATTTCCGAATTGCGAGCTCGAGCGAATGACGAAAACCCGCTTGTGCGATTGGAGGCAGTGATCGCGGCGAGCTACGTTGGAACCAAGGAATCGCTCGAAGCTATCATGGGGGTTTTAGACCAGCCAGCAGGTGAACATTTGACGTACGCGATCCGCACGGCGTTTGGCAGCGAG
>CANETF010000260.1 GCA_947440575.1 Verrucomicrobiaceae bacterium | reverse complement strand
GTTTGAAGGACACGGATGATGATGGGGTGGCGGATGTGCGCGAGGTGGTGGCGACGGGGTTTGGGATGCACATTGCGTATGCGGGGCATGACATGCACGGGCTGCGCCTGGGGGTGGATGGGAGGATCTACTGGAGCATCGGGGACAAGGGGGTGAATGTGACGAGCAAGGAGGGGAAGCAGTTTTATTATCCGCATGAGGGCTGTGTGCTGCGGATGGAGCCGGATGGGACGGGTTTTGAGGTGTTTGCGCACGGGTTGAGGAATGTGCAGGAGGTGGCGTTCGATGCGTGGGGGAATGTGTTCGGGGTGGATAACGATGCGGATCTGACGGGGGAGAAGGAGCGGGTGGTGCGGGTGGTGGAGGGGAGTGACGCGGGGTGGCGCTGCGGGCATCAATACATGAAGACGGAGAGCCGCTGGATGCGGGAGGGGATCTGGCAGACGGCGCATGCGGGGCAGCCGCTATTTGTGACGCCGCCGCTGGCGCTGTCGCGCAATGGGCCGGCGGGTTTTCTTTGGGAGCCGGGGACGGCTTTGGGCAAGGGGCTGAGGGGGAAGTTTTTGCTGAATCAGTTTCCTTCCGGGGAGATGTCGGCGCTGACGATTGAGGCGAAGGGGGCGAGTTTTGAGCAGACGGCGGAGGTGACGGTGAGTCGCGGGGTGATGGGGATCGGGATGGCGTGGGGGGCGGAGGGGGCGGCGTACATGGCGGACTGGAGCGGGGGGTATCCGCTGGATGAGCAGGGGGCGGTTTGGAAGATGGATGCGAAGGCGGGGCGGGATGAGGCGGTGAGGAAAGAGGTGCTGGCGTTGCTGAAGGGAGAGTTCAAGGGGGAGACGGTGGAGGCGTTGGCGGGGTTGCTGGGGCATGCGGATCAGCGGGTGCGGGTGGGGGCGCAGTTGGAGCTGGTGAAGCGGGGAGCGTGGGGAAATTTGGTGAAGGTGGCGGTGGATGTGAAGGCTGGGGAGTTGGCGCGGTGTCACGCGGTGTGGGGGTTGGGGATGGGGATGCGGCGGGGGTTGCGTGGTGGGGAAGAGGTGGTGAAGCTGGTGGGGGACGGGAGTGCGCGGGTGCGGGAGCAAGTGGCGAAGGTGATGGGGGATGCGCCGAAGGCGAAGGGGGTGGATGGGGCGCAGTTGGTGGGGTTGTTGGCGGATGAGGCGGGGCCGGTGCGGGTGCAGGCGGCGATGGCGCTGGGGAAGCTGCAGTTTGCGGGCGCGGTAGGCGGGCTGGTGGCGATGGCGGAGCGGGATGGGGCAGATCCGGTGTTGCGGCATGCGGTGGTGATGGGGTTGGCGGGGTGCGCGGGGGTGGGGGAGTTGGCGGGGCTGGCGAAGGCGGAGTCGATGTGGGTGCGGGTGGCGGGGTTGCTGGCGTTGCGGCAGTTGCGTGCGCCGGAGGTGGCGGTGTTTTTGAAGGATGCGGAGGCTCGGTTGGTGGATGAGGCGGTGCGGGCGATTCATGATGATGCGGGGGTGCCAGCGGTGTGGGGGGAAGTGGCGGGGCTGATGGATGAGAAGCGGGTGTTTTCGGAGATGACGTGGCGGCGGGTGATGAATGCGGCGTATCGCGTGGGTGGTGCGGAGAATGCGCTGCGAGTGCTGGGATTTGCTTTGGACGAGACGCGGCCGGTGGGGCTGCGGGAGGAGGCGTTTCGGCATCTGGCGGAATGGGCGGAGGTGCCGAGGTTGGATCGCGTGGATGGGATGGTGCACGATTTGTGCAAGCGGGATGCGAGCGGGGCGGATGAGGCGGCGCTGGAGCGGGTGGAAGAGTTGCTGGCGCTGAAGGAATCGAGTTTGAAGTCGGCGGCGATTTTGATGCTGGTGGCGTTGAAGGTGCCGGTGGCGGCGGAGGTGATGGTGACGATGATTGGGGATCAGGCGACGCCGGATGCGGTGCGTGCTGAGGCGTTGAAGCTGATGGCGGCGCAGCATGGGGACAAAGCGGAGCTGGATGCGGTGCTGGCGGGAGTTTGGAGTGGGAAGGCGCCGGTGGTGTTGAAGGAGGCGGCGTTGGGGGTGACGGCGGAGAAGCGTCCGGCTTTGCTGGCGGAGCGGGTGGGGTTTGTGCTGGCGAAGGAGAAGGATTTGGGATTGAAGCAGGAGGCGCTGAGATTTGCAGGGGGTTCGCGTGAGGCGGCGATGGCGAAGGTGTTGATGGAGTGGATGGCGATGATGCCGAAGGGCAAGGTGCCGATGGAGTTGAGGTTGGATGTGCTGGAGGCGGCGACGGCTTTGGATGAGGTGGAGCCTGCGTTGAAGGAGGCGGTGGCGGCATATGAGGCGGCTCGGCCTGCGCCGGTGATGGGGGCGAACGGGATGCCGGTGATGCCTTTGCCGAAGGAGTTACTCAAAGGGGGCAGTGTGGCGAGGGGTAAGGAGGTGGTGACGAATCACCTGGGCGGGAACTGTTTGGCCTGCCATGTGGTGGAGGCGGCGGAGGGGAGCAATGTGGGGCCGCGGTTGACGGGGATAGGGAAGGTGAAGACGAGGGAGTATGTGCTGGAGGCGTTGCTGCAACCGGGGGCGGTGGTGGCTCCGGGGTATGGGATGGTTTCGGTGACGATGAAGGACGGGAAGTCGGTGTCGGGGACCATTTTGGCGGAGTCGGCGGAGATGGTGAAGGTGAGGGCGGTGGATGGGGGGGAGGTGGAGATCAAGAAGGGGGAGATTGCGGTGCAGACGCCTGCGATTTCAGTGATGCCGCCGATGCTGGGGATTCTGACGAAGGGGGAGGTGCGGGATGTGGTGGCGTATTTGATGTCGCTGACGAAGCTGCCGAAGAAGGTGGTGGCGGGGGAGCATTGAGGTGAGGATGCGATGAGTGTTTCGAGGTAGCCTAGCATTTAGGGTTTCCATCACTGCTCTTTGCAAACCGTCGACCAAGGTTCATCTCTGATGAATCGAAAAAATCAAATGTCACAAGGGCCTTCGATATGGTCGAAAAATGAGCGTAATGATTCGATCAATGCCTTCAAATCGCTGCCGGAGGCTGTGCGCCAGACTTGGTCCAGGTCCACATCACCGTAGTCGTGGGCGATGATGTTGCGCATGCCGCGCATTTGGCGAAACGGGAGGCCAGGAAAGAGGGCCTGTGTTTCCGGAGCGAGCCGGTTGGAGGCTTCACCGATGATTTCGAAGCGGCGAAGCACGGCGTCCTGTTTTTCCGTGTTCTGCATGAAGGCTGCCTCTGACACGCCTGCGAGATAGGTTTGGATGACGCACGCGGAGTCGAGAATGTCCTGTAGCAAGCCGTGTTGTTTCTCACTGAGCATACACGGTGATGGGAGCGGCGAGGATGGAGCGGCGGCGGTAGGGATTGCGGCTGCGTTCCACTGCCGGGCGGCTGAGGAGATCGACGGCAACGCCAAGCTGCTGTTCAAGGTCTTCTTTCAATCCTCCCATCTCGAAGAGGCCCGCGTTCGCCTGTGGTAAGAACTCGACGAGAAAATCAAAGTCGCTGTCGGTGCGTGCCTGTCCGGTGGCACGCGATCCGAATAACTCCATGCGGGCCACTGAATGATGCTGGCAGACAGGAGCAACTGCGGCGCGGAGGCTGGGCAGGTCGAGCTGGTCAGAGGGTGACTTCATCGCGGATAAGAGTCTAATCGAAGAGCGAAGGCCGCGCAACTCGGCAAGAATGAGGCAAAGAAGGGTGTGCAGACTGTGAGCGGGAGCTACTCACTGCTGAGTAGACGACCCGCAGTTTGCCAGGAGTGGGCTATTCGTTCGAGACGCTGTCTAACGTCATCGGTGCCTTTTGCCATGCGTTGCCAGGATGCGAGTCTGGGGGCGATTGCAGTGCTGATGGTGGGTTGGTGGTTGAGCTCGTAGGGGCGGCAACTTGTTCTCATGGAAACCTTCTCGAGAAGAGGCAAAGCTGTGAGTGTCTTTTCAAGTGCCGGCCAAATGGCGGGCGATGAAATCTTCGGGAGTAATCGGCTGGGGTTTGTAACCCTGGCCTATCATTGCGTTAAAGTGATGGTCGTTTGTGATGATGAAATCCGCATTCCCTGTAATGGCGCAGTCGGCAAATGCATCATCATCGGGGTCACCTGTGATGGTGCGAAATCGGTAGCTGGGTTTGATGCTGTGAATGTTTCCATGAAGCAAACTCATCACCTCGAATGCCCGAACCATGTCTTTCCATCTTGCAGCCCCTGAGGAGCGAAGGACGACCTCTTCATATTCGAGTAGCACGGGAGTTGATACGGCCAACTCGACACGACCTTGGATCAAAGCGTCTTTGAGCGCCCTGAGAGAAGATTTTGCTCCGAAGAGCTGTAGCAGAACATTGGTATCAATGACGACAATCATTGGGCACCGCGCTGCTTCAGAGCCTCGCGCGCTTCATTGATGATCTCGGGAAGTCGCGCGAGCTTTCCATCTGTGCGATCCTCATCAAAACCTGCATCCAAGCGTGCCACGACATCTTCCAACTCCAATTGCAAGGCAACGCGATGAAGGACGGCGAGATTGACATCGTCCATGCGATCAATTTCTGCATGGAGTAGAGGTCGCAATTGATGCGGATCGACAGGGGCAACCAGAGCGCTCATCAGATGGTAGAGTAACTGTCAGCTATTTGAGCGTCAAGGTTGTGATTCTGACTTGGGTGATCAGAGGGGGCTGGGTGGGGGGAGTTGGAGGTCTTTGATGAGGACTTTGGAGTTGCGGCCGGAGGCTTCGTAGGCGGCGCGGCGGGGGGCGGGGAGGGCGTCGGGGGTGGCGACGGTGTAGCCGAGTTTTTCTTCGAAGAAGCGGAAGGCCTGGGTGCTGAGGGCGACGAGGCGATGGCAGCCGCGGGCGCGGGCGGTGTCTTCGGCGAAGGTGACAAGTTTTTGGCCGTGGCCGCGATTTTTGTGGGCGCGGCGGACGAAGAGGCAGGCGAGTTCGCCGGTGCGGATGCCGGTGTCGGGGTCGTCGTAGGTGTGGACGGCGACGGAGGCGATGGGGTTGCCGTCGAGTTCGAGGACGAAGAAGTCGCCGAGTTTTTCGTGGATCTGTTCGCGGGTTCGGGGGACGAGGGCGGCGTCGTCGATGGACTGCTGCATCATGGAGAGCAGGGCGGGGACGTCGGCGGCGCTGGCGGCATGGATTTGCTGGTAGTCGTCGGCGTGGATCATGGTGCCGACGCCTTCGTTGCTGAAGAGTTCGGCGAGGAGGGCTTCCTCCTGGCTGCCGTCGACGATGTGGACGCGGGGGACGCCCTCCTGGCAGGCGATGCCGCCGTAGCGGAGTTTGGAGAGGAGGTTGATGTCGAGGGTCTCGGTGGGGTGCTTGGCGAGCTGGCGGGCGTCGATGGCGGCGATTTGCGCGATGCGCTGGCCTTCGAGGAAGAGGCCGGATTCGGCGATGAAGATGACTTTGGCGGCGCGGAGTGCGATGGCGACTTCGACGGCGACGGCGTCGGAGTTGAGGCGGAGGGTGGTGCCACGGCCGTCGTAGCCCATGGGCTGGAGGATGGGGATGATGTCGGCTTTGAGGAGGGCCTGGAGGCTTTCGACGTCGACGCGTTCGATGCGGCCGGTGAATTCCTGGTCGACGCCGTTGATGACGCCGGCGGGGTGGACGGCGAGGGCGTTGGAGATGGCGACGGGAATTTCGAGGGCGGTGAGGTCGGCCATGAGGAGGCTGGCCTGGCGGGTGATGGCGGAGACGGCGATGTCCATGCTGGCGGCATCGGTGCGGCCCATGCCGTCGTCACTGGTGAGTTCGACGCCGCGTTCGGCGGCGAGGTCGCGGATCTGGGAGCGGGAGCCGTAAACGAGGACGACTTCGATGTTCAGGGATTGGAGGACGGCGACGTCCTGGAGGAGGGCGGAGAAGCTGGGTTGTTTGACGAGGTCGCCGTCGATGGAGATGACGAAGACGCGCTGCCTGAACTGGGGGACGTAGCGGAGGATGCCGCGAAGGTCTTCGAAGCGGGGCGGGTGGGTTTTGGAGAGGGCAGGCTGGGACACGGGGGAAGTTCGTGCAATTGGG
>CANETF010000259.1 GCA_947440575.1 Verrucomicrobiaceae bacterium | reverse complement strand
TCTCTCCCACACAAAATCCCTCTCGCATCGCGAACTGCGCCGTCTCCGGACAACTCCCCCCATCCGCCTTCGGAAACACCGCGCAATCTCCCACCGCCCACAACCACGGCACCCCCTTCACCTGCCCCGTCGCCTCCACAGCGATCTTCCCCCGGTCCATCGGCACCTCCCCACCCGCAGCCAACTTCGCCAGCAGCGGATGCGGCGCATTTCCAATCGTGCACACCACCGTCGTCGCCTCCATGCACTCCCCATCCCCCAACTGCACCGTCCGCGCCGTCACCGACCTCACCCGCGTGTTCAACCTCACTTTAACACCCATCTTCTCCAACTGCCGCTTCGTGTAATCCCCCAACGACTGATCCAACGTCGGCAGCAACACCTCCCGCGAATGGATCAGCGTCACCGACGCCTCATCCGGCTTCACAAACTCATAATACGAACACACACTCCCCAGCAAATCCGCTATCTGCCCCGCCGTCTCCACTCCCGAATACCCGCCTCCCACCACCACAAACGACAAAATCCGCCTACGCTCCACCTCATCCGTCACCAAGTTCGCCTCCTCCATCCGGGCAATGATCGACGACCTCAACTTCATCGCATCCCCCACATTTCGCATCAAATAAGCATGCTCCGCCATCCCCGGAAAACGTGACAAATCCATCGCCGCACCAGGAGCCAAAACCAACTGATCAAAAGTCACCGTCAGTGTCGGCACAAACGGCCCCCCATCCAACGTCAGCATCTTCGTCTTCAAATCCACATCCAACACCTCCGCCTTCAGCACATCCGCGCCAGGCACCAGCAACCGCACCGGATTCACCACATGCCTCGGCGAAAGCGATCCCCCCACCACCTCAGCCAGCATCGGCTGAAACACCATGTAGTTCTCCTGCGCAATCAACCCCACCTTCAAATCCAAATGCCTCAACCGCTTCACCACCCGCTTCGCACAGTAGATCCCGGCAAACCCACCCCCCACAATCGCAATCTCAAAATGCCTCGAAACCTGATTCATACCCCATCCATAGCAAATCTTGCGCCGAACGCATGATCTGAATCACCCCATCCTTGACTCCCCCCACCCATCGCCCCCATCATCATTCAAACCCCGCTTGTTCAATTGGATCACCGCACCCTTCATGAGTCCATGCGCGCCACCACCGGCGCCCTCCGCCTCCCCCTTCGTGGTGGCCACTGGCGCGGCTCCGGCGGCACCGTCCTTGGCCAGGGCACCGGCAGTTCCATCGACTTCCAAGACCAGCGCGCCTACGTCCCCGGCGATGACCCACGCCACATCAATTGGCAGGCCACCGCCCGCACAGGCAACACCACCATGAAGCTCTTCCGCCAGGAAGTCACCCCCAGAGTCGATCTCCTCCTCGACCTCTCCAGTTCCATGTTCCTCACCCCCGCCAAATCCCAACGCACCTGGGAACTCATCTACTTCTGTATCGAAAGCAGCCTCCGCCTCGGCGGCACCCTCCGCCTCCACCACCTCGGCGCCTCCCCCACCGATCTCCCCCTCCAAAACGCCCTCGCCTACTCTTGGCCCGAACAGCCCGCTCCCACCCTCGACCTCCCTTCCGCCCTGTCCAATACCCCCCTCCGCCAGGGTTCCCTCCGCATCCTCATCTCCGACCTCCTCAGCCCCTCCCCTCCCGAAACCGCACTCCCTCTCCTCACCGCCGCCCAGGGCCGCACCCTCATCCTCGCTCCCGCCACCCTCGACGAAGCCGAACCTGACTGGGATGGCAACATCGACTTCGAAGACTGCGAGTCCACCCAACGCAGCCGTCGCCGCGTCACCCCCGAGTTAAAGTCTCGCTACCAACGCGCCTACCACACCCACTTCCAACTCTGGCGCGAACAAGCCGCCCGCCACCGCACCCTCTTCGCACGCATCCCCGCCGAACCCGCCTTCCTCGAAGCCATGCAATCGGAAGCCCTCCCCTCCGGCGCCATCGAACTCGCCTAACGCCAACTCAGTCGCCCCCCGTGGAGCAAGCCGCTGGCTTGCCTCCCTTATTCACAACCAAGAACCGCCGTCCCCCTAACGCACCCCGCCTCTCCGAGGCGGGCTCCCCCCACTACTCCTTCTTCTCAGTAGTCTTCGCCGTCGTCGGTTGCCCGCTCAGCACCTGAATGTAGTCCCGCATGATGTTCAAAGTCTCCAGCTTCGCCGGCTCAATTCCATAAGGAAACTCACTCGCCGCCTTGTCTTCCCCCTCAGCATCAGCCGCCACCCGCATCCCCGACCGCTGCTCGCTTGTCACATCGGACATCAAAGTCAACTCCTTGGCATCCACATTGTCCAACGTCAGTTGATACGTCTTGAACCCCTTGTCTCCCACCTGCTTCGCCACTTCCTCAGCCCGGTTCTTGCGCAGTTCCTCCTGCTTCTCCCGTCGAACCTCTCCCTCGTCACGTTCGCGACGCCGATCCTCAATGCTCAAGCTCACAACGTTCTTGTCGATCCGCTCCTTGATCCGCTTTGACTCCTCCATCACAAACTGAAACTCGGTATTGGTCGCCAACCGGCTCTGCATGCTCGCATTCAACTGCTCCACCGGCAGCGCATCCTTCCGACTGAAGGCAAACTCCCGCGCCGGAATCGTGTCGTACTCCAGCGCATTCGGCGCCGCACTCTCACCAATGTCCAACACGTCACGCACCGATGGCAGCTTCAAATCCGGCACCACACCCTTCAACTGCGTCGACCCACCTGCGATCCGATAGAACTTCTGAATGGTCACCTTCAACGAACCCGCACGCGACTTGTCACTGAAGAACGGCATGAATCGCTCCACCGGCAAAATCGTCTGAACCGTCCCCTTCCCAAAAGTGCTCTGATCACCCACCACCAGCGCCCGCCGATAGTCCTGCAACGCCGCCGCTAAAATCTCCGAAGCCGATGCACTCGTCTTATCCGTAAGCACCACCATCGGCCCCGTGTACAGCGCATCAGGCGTCTCACTCTCCCGCCAGGTGATGTTCCCCCTCCAGTCCTTCGCCTGCACCACCGGACCCGCAGGAACGAACAATCCCGTCAGCTTGATCGCTTCCTCCAGCGAACCCCCACCATTGCCCCGCAAGTCCAACACCAACCCATCAATCTTCTCCTTCATCAACCGCTTCAATAGCTTCGAAACATCTTCCGTCATGCTGACCTTCCCTTCCTCCATGTCCGCATAGAACGACGGCATCATGATCCAACCCACCTTCATCGGCTTGCCCAACGCATCCGGCGTCAAAATCATCTCCGCATTGGCCAACTTCTCTTTCAGTTCCACCGCTGCCCGCACAATCGAAATCAACTTCGTGCTGTCACGGTCATTCGCAGGAGCCACCTTGATCCGCACCGTCGTCCCCTCATCACCGCGAATCATGTCCACAATCTTCTGCAACTTCATGAACTTCACGTCCACAAAATCCTTCTCGCCCTGCGCCACTGACAAAATCTGGTCTCCCAGCTTCAACTCACCCTGCTTATCCGCAGGCCCTCCCACCACAATGCCGCGAATCTCCGCCACATCATCCTTCGACTCCAGAAGCGCCCCAATCCCCACCAGCGAGTGCTTCATCGAGATGTTGAAGCTATCCATCTCCGTCTGGCTCATGTACTCCGTGTGCGGATCATAGGCCGACGATAGGGACGACAAAAAGAAGTTCACCACATCCTCCCCATCGTTCTCCTTCAAGTTCTCCAACAACCGGTCGTAGTCCTTGATCACCCGATCCTTAGGCGACAAATCCTCATCATCATCCTTCTCCGCCTTCGCCACCTCTTTGGACTTCTCTTCCTCCTTCTTCGCCTCTTCCGGCTTACCCTCTTTAGCCGCTTCAGCCGCCTTCTCAGCCTTCTCTTTCTCCTTCTTCACCTTGTCCCGCTCACGGTTCTCGGCAATCATCGTCTCCGAAAGCATGTTCTCCTCCAACAGTAGCTTCCAAAGCTTGTCAGACTCCGCCAGATTCTTTGGCCACGGCGCCTTGTCACGCTTCAGCTCAACTGTCTCCTTCGAATCAAACTTGAACTCCGTGGTCTCCAAAGTCTTCCGCGCATAAGCCACCCGATCCTTCACCCGCTCCACATACACATCATAAATCTCCTGCGCCGGAGCCACATTGCGCATCAGAATATGATCATCCAGTGTCGTTCCATACTTCGCCCGGAACCCATCCACATCCTCCTGAGTGAAAAAGACATGCCGGAAATCCAGCAAGTCCAGGTAGTTATCTAGCATCTGCGCTGAAACCTTGTCGTCAAAATCCCTCCTCGAGTAATGATGATTTTGCAGCATGTAAGCCACATGCATCGCCACTTGGCCGAAGTTGGTCTCTGCTTTCGCGGTGACAGGAGCTCCAAGCGTGGCCAACAAAGCCACTGCGGAAATAACAGAGAAGGCGCGGATCATAAAGGGGTTGTATGAATCATAAACGTCGGCCAAAGCCGAAATCGCTTCTAATTTTGAGGCTTACAGGTTGAAATGTCCAACAGTTTCCCTCTCATTACTGCTCAAATGCTCACATTGTCCCATTTTACCGGCGGAATCGCCCAAACCAACGGCTGGCTCCTGCGCCTCCCTGATCAAGCCATCGCCATCGATGCCCCCGAAGGCATGTCCGCCTGGCTCTCCTCCCAGGGCATCAAACTCAACGCCCTCCTGCTCACCCACCAGCACTTCGACCACGTCCTCGACGCCGCCGCCATCGCCGCCTCCCACGCCTGCCCAGTCATCGCCTTCGCTCCCTACTCCCCCGACCTCACCCTGGAGCGCCTCTTCGGCATCTCCGCCGGCATCAGCTTCTCCGTCCCCCCCTTCACCGTCACCGACCTCGTGACCGAATCCTCCTCCCTCGATCTCCTCGGCACCTCCTGGTCCGTCCTCCACGTCCCCGGCCACTCACCCGACAGCATCTGCTTCCATTCCCCCGCCGCCGGGCACCTCTTCGGGGGCGATGTCCTCTTCCGCGACGGCATCGGCCGCACCGACTTCCCCGGCGGCAGCACCCGCACCCTCCTCAGCGGCATCCAAAACAAAATCCTCACCCTCCCGGACGAAACCCAAGTCCACCCCGGCCACGGTCCCTCCACCACCATCGCCCGTGAACGACTCCAAAACCCCTTCCTCCTCGACGATTGAGCCCCATCAAGGCACCTGCCCAATCGCCTTCACCACCCCGTCCGCCGTCAACAACTCATCCAAAACAACCGGCTCCTTCACCCCCGGCAAATAAAGCACGTTCACCGGCACCGCCGCTTTCCCAAGCTCCGACAGCGCCTGACTGATTCGCGGATCCTCATTCGTCCAGTCCGCCTTCAGCAGCACCACCTTCTTGTCCGCGATGACCTGCTTCACCGCCGGGTCTTTGTACACTCGCTTGTTCACCTGGCAGGTAAAGCACCACTTCGCCGTGTAATCGATATACACCGCCTTCCCCTCCGCCCGCAGCGCCGCCACCTTCTCCGGCGACCACGCCTCCCACGTCAAACCACCCTCGGAATGACTCCCCTCTTCGACCGCCGCCACCTCCGCCTCCGGCCACCCGAAAGCCAAACCACCCACCACCGCCAACCCCGCCAACACCATCGCAATCAACCGCGTCCGCTTCGGCTTATGCGGCAGCGACCACCGCCCATAAATCCAGCACCCCAACGCCACCACCACCAACCCAAACAGCAGGAACAACATCGGTTGCCCCTCAATCATCCCCGTCAGCACCCAGACCAAAAACACCACCGTCCCAAACAACAAAAACGACATCCCCTGCTTGAAACTCTCCATCCACGCCCCCGGCCTTGGCAGCGCCGCCACCGACGACGGCACCAGCGACAGCACCAAGAACGGACTCGCCAGCCCAATCCCGATCATCGTGAACATCAGCATCGCCGCCCCCCCAGGCAAGGTCACCGTGTAACCCAGCGCCGACCCCAAAAATGGCGCCGAGCATGGCGTCGCCACCACCACCGCAAGCAACCCGGAGAAAAACGATCCGCTCAACCCATGCT
>CANETF010000258.1 GCA_947440575.1 Verrucomicrobiaceae bacterium | reverse complement strand
GCTGAGAGAAGCCCATGTCGCCTTCAAAATCCGGGTCATGGCCGATGAGGTGGGGTACCTGCTTCATGATAAGGATGACGCCGATGGCGGCGAGCAGGCCTTTGATCACGTTGGTTGGAAAGTAGTTCGCAAGGAGGCCGGCACGGAGGAGGCCGAAGACGACCTGCAAGATACCGCTGATCATCACGGCTAACAGGAAGGCCTCGAAAGATCCCAGTTTTTCAGTTTGGGCGAGCACAATCGCAGTCAGGCCAGCGGCTGGTCCAGAAACACTGATCTGGGCGCCGCTGAGGGCTCCGACGACGATGCCACCGATGATTCCAGCAATGACTCCGGAGATAATAGGGACACCCGAAGCGTTGGCAATGCCGAGGCATAGTGGAATGGCGACCAGGAAAACGACGACGCCAGCTATGAGGTCCTTTTGAATGTAGTTCGGGGGGAGTCGATGAGGCATAAGGTTTCAGTTAAGGTGAGCCTTTTGTTTGACTTATACTCAGGCGAATTTGAGGACGAACAATTCGTTTAAAGCTAATGAATGCTTCGGTGAGAGGAAACAGTCAGGGAAGGGGCAACCGACACCCGATCGCAGATGACCAGCCGTTTAGTGGCACGTTTTGGCAAAGGTTGCTGGCGACAAAGGCAGTCCCGAACGTGTGGAATTAGGTTTCGAAGTAGGTGTAGCCGCGCATGCCGGCTTCGAAGGCGTCCATGATTTCGCGACGTTCACGGGCGGTGATGCGGTTGGTGTGGACGGCGCTTTCGGCGAGTTGGCGGAAGCGTGAGAGCATGTCCTTGGGTTCGTACTCGCAGTAGGTGAGGACTTCGGAGACGGTGTCGCCTTCGATTTCCTGGGTGTACTTGAGTTTGCCGTTTTCGATGCGGACGGAGACGACGTTGGTGTCGCCTAGGAGGTTGTGGAGGTCACCGAGGGTCTCTTGATAGGCGCCGACGAGGAAGATGCCAACGACGTAGTCTTCGCTGGTGTTTTCGAAGTCGATGTCGTGGAGGGGGAGGCTGTGATTGAGTTCGCCGGAGTGGGCGAACTTGTCGATTTTGCCATCGGAGTCGCAGGTGATGTCGGAGAGGACAGCGTTGCGGGTGGGTTTGTCTTTGAGGTGGTGGATGGGCATGACCGGGAAGATTTGGTCGATGGCCCAGAGATCGGGGAGGCTTTGGAAGACGCTGAAGTTGCCGTAATAGTAGTCGGTCATCACGGTGCGGACGCGTTCCATTTGGGCGCTGTCGACGCCCATGGCTTCCTGGCATTTGGCGACCCAGGAGAGGAGTTCCCAGTAGAGTTCCTCGCCTTGGGAGCGTTCGCGGAGGGTGACTTTGCCGTAGCTGAACTCGCTGCGAAGTTTGTCGCGGTAGTAGCAGGCGTCGTTGTAGATTTCCTGGAGGCGATCCATGTCGGTGGAGGCTTTGAGGCCTTTGCCGTTGCGGGTGTCTTCCTGGAGTTCGTAGAGGTTGCGAACGAGGGGTGGGGCGTTTTCGGGGACGCTGACCTGGCGGTGGGGTTCGAAGCGGTTGACGTCGAGGATGTTGACGAGGAGGACGGAGTAGTAGGCGACGATGGCGCGGCCGGACTCGGTGATGATGTCGGGGTGGGGGACGCCGGCTTCACCGGTGACTTCGGAGACGGCTTCGATGATGTCGGCGCAGTATTCCTGGGTGCCGTAGTTGCTGCTGGCTTCGGAGGTGCCTTTGAAGCCGTCGTAGCTGATGGCGAGGCCGCCGCCGAGGTCGAGGATTCCCATGCGGGCGCCTTCCTGGACGAGGCCGACGTAGACGCGGGTGGCTTCGGTGACGGCTTGGCGGATGGCGCGGATGTTGGGGATCTGGGAGCCTTGGTGGTAGTGGAGCATGCGGAGGCAGTCGAGCATGCCTTCTTCACGAAGGTGGTCGACGACGTGCATGAGCTGGGAGATGTTCAGGCCGAAGACGGAGGAGTCACCGCCGGAACCGGCCCAGTGACCAGCGCTTTCGGTGGAGAGGCGGAAGCGGACGCCGAGGGTGGGGCGGACGCCCATTTTTTTGCAGCGCTCGAGGATGAGTTTGAGTTCGCTGGGCATCTCGAGGACCATGATGACCTGGAGGCCCATTTTTTGGGCGTAGAGGGCGAGGTCGATGAACTCTTCGTCTTTGTAGCCGTTGCAGACGATGTAGGCCTGCGGGTCGTGCATGTAGGAGAGGGCGGCGATGAGTTCGGGCTTGCTGCCGGCTTCGAGGCCGTAGTGGTATTTGCGGCCGTAGCGGGTGATTTCCTCGATGACTTCCTGTTGTTGATTGACTTTGATGGGGTAAACGCCGCGATAGACGCCCTGGTATTTGGCTTCCTTGATGGCGGAGTTGAAGCCTTCGTTGAGTTCGTCGATGCGCCAGCGGAGGAGGTCGCCGAAGCGGAGGAGGACGGGGAGTTGGGTGCCGCGTTCGCGGAGGCCGCGGGCGACCTGAATGAGGCTGACGGGTTTGGTGGTTTTGCCGTCTTTGAGGTTCACGACGACTTCGCCTTTGGCATTGATATCAAAGTAGCGATGGCCCCACTCGCGGACGCCATACATTTGGGCGCTTTCTTCGACGCTCCAAGGGGGGGCGACGGCTTTCGAACGTGTGGTGGAGCGGGGGCGTTTTTCCATTGAGGTCAGGGGGCGGGGATGGGGCGCGCAGTATGCCTTTTATGGGGAGGGATGCAATGGGAATGAGAGGGGTGCGATGGCGGGGACGAAAAAACGCCCGCTGAACCGGGTGAAGGTTCAGCGGGCGTTTGGGAGGGATTCGGATGAGCGGATTAAGCGACGAGCGGGTGCAGGTTGTCTTTGCACCACTGGCCGTTTTGGATGGTGACGCCATCGGGGTCTTCGACGGCGATGTGGGCTTCATCTTCGCAGATGATCCAGCCTTCGTAATTGCGTGCGACGAGCCACTCGGTGATTTTGTGGAAGTCGAGCTTGCCGGTGCCCATTTGCGCCCAAGGCTCTGGGCCGTTGCCGGAGTAGTCCTTGTAGTGAATGTGGTTCACGAGGTGCTGGAATTTGTTGAGGGTAGCGATGACGTCCATGCCGCCGCGGATGATGTGGCCGACGTCGGGGGTCCAGCCGGTGACTTTGGGGTCGAGGCTGCTAAGGACGACGTCGTAGTCTTCCTGGGTGCGGACGAGGGAGGGTGGCGGGCTGTTGGGGTGGTAGGAGCACTTGAGGCCGGCGTCGTGGGCGCGCTTGGAGACGGCGTTGACGTTGCGGGCGACGTTGAGGCGGCGTTTTTGGAGGTCGTTGGTGCGACCGCTGGGGAGGGTGACGGTGCCGAGCATGGCGCCGGGGAAGTGCTTCAAGAAGTTGATGGTGAAGTCGGCGGCTTCACGCTCGTTGGGGAGTTCCTCGTCGTTGTCCCAGGCGCAGACGAGGGCGAGGCCGGCGAGTTGGACGTTGTGCTCCTGGAGGGCGTCTTTGAGGCGGATGGGGTCACAGAAGTCGCCGAGCCAGTATTTGCCGCAGCCGAGGGCGCTCTCGGAGATTTCGAGGACCATGGGCTCGATGCCGGTGAAGCCGGCCTGGCCTGCGATTTTGATCATGTGATCGAGTTTGTTGTCGTAGCCTTTGCCGGTGCCCTGCATGAACCAGGTGTAGACCTCTGAACCGAATTGGATTTTTGCCATGGGTGTTGGGGTGGGATGATTGGGGTTAAGACTGCTTGCCGGTGAGACCGGGAAGGGAAGGAGAGCACAGGGGCGGCTGTTTTGTCCAGAGGGAAAGTGGAGAAGGGCTATGGTTTTGCTGGATGGGACACAAGGAGTGGAAAGGCGTGGTACATGCCAGCTGAGCTCACGGCTCCTTTTGAATGCGCCGAGTGCCGTGGGGGTGATTTGCGTGGTAGTAGTCGAAAAGGCTGAGGAACCACCAGCGGCCTTGGGGGTCTTGATAGCAGCCACAGGTGTCCCAGAGGAGGAGCTTGCCTTGCTTTTGGTCTTTGAAGCGGATGGCGCACTCGACTTCGGGTTCGAGGACGAGTTGGGACCAAATCTGGAAGGTGTAGGTGGCGGTGGAGGTGTCGGTGAGGAGGCCGGTGAGGTATTGGGTTAGTTCTTTGTCGGACCACTCTTTGGAGGCATGTTGGACGGTGATGGTTTGGACGGAATCTGCCATTTGTTTGGCCAGGGTGCCGTGGTTGAGGGTATCTGATTTGGATTGAAGTTTGGCTTCCTTTGGGACGCCGCGAATGGAGGGTTTGGGTTGTTTGTCGAACTCGATTTTGGGTTCGGCGGCCTGGGTGGCGGTGATCAGCATGAGGGCGAGGAGGGTTGGTCTCATGGTGACTGGGGGGAATGGGGTTGGTTTTGTGGGAATTTGGGGTCGATACGAGTGCTTTTGCCAAGTTGGTTTTGCAAGCTGTTGGCGGGGCTTTGGGCTCATCTCGGCGGAGCGAGATGGCTACTATGCTGGCGCGTTGGTTGGGGGCCTTTGGGGAATTGAGTTTGTGAGGTGTTTTTGGGGTTTTGGGCTCATTTGCGGGTGCTTTGCCCCCCCCTTCGGGCAACCTTTGGTTGGCTATCTTCCTTTGGTCGATTCGGCGGAGCGAGATGGCTACTGTGCTGGCGCGTCAATTGAGCGCTTGAGTTGCAGGGGTGGGGTTTTTAGCGTTGTACTTTGGCGTCGGCGCCGGCGATGAGGGATTGGACTTCGGGGAGGGTGGCCATGCTGGTGTCGCCGGGGGTGGTCATGGCGAGGGCGCCGTGGGCGGCGCCGAGGTCGAGGGCTTGTTGGGGGTCGGCGGAGGTGAGGAGGCCGTGGATGAGGCCGGCGACGAAGCTGTCGCCCGCGCCGATGCGGTCGAGGATGTCGAAGCGGGGGTAGTTGCGGCTGCGGTAGAACTCGCCCTGATGCCAAGCGAGGGCGCCCCAGTCGTTGATGCTGGCGGTGTGGACGCGGCGGAGGGTGGCGGCGATCGTTTTGAGATTGGGATACTCTTTGGCGAGTTGGGTCATGAGGGGGCGGAGGGCGGCGCACTCGTTGTGGAAGAGGTCGGCGGCGTTGGGGTCGGCGGGGCCGGCTTTGGGTGGGGTGTCGGTGAGGACGCCGATCATGACGTCGACGTAGGGGGCGAGGCGGTGGTTGAGGTCCTGGGCGGCGGCGAAACCGCCGCGTTCCTGCCAGAGGGAGGGGCGGTAGTTGAGGTCGTAGGAGACGGTGATGCCGTGGCGTTTGGCGGCTTCGCAGGCTTCGATGGTGAGTTCGGCGGTGCTTTCGGAGAGGCCGGCGAAGATGCCGCCGGTGTGGAGCCATTTGCAGCCGGTGGCGGTGAAGAGGGTGTCCCAGTCGATGTCGCCGGGCTGCATCTGGGAGGCGGCGCTGTGGCCGCGGTCGACGCTGCCTTTGGCGCCGCGGACGCCGAAGCCGCGTTCGGTGAAGTTGATGGGGTTGCGGACGCGTTTGCCCATGCCGTCGTAGGGGACCCAATTGATGTGGGAGGTGTCGACGCCGCCCTGGAGGATGAGGTCTTCGATGAGGCGGCCGATTTCGTTGTCGGCGAGGGCGGTCAGGATGCCGGTGGGATGGCCGAAGCAGCGGCGGAGGCCGCGGGCGACGTTGTATTCGCCGCCGCCTTCCCAGGTGGTGAAGTGGCGGGAGGTGCGAATGCGGCCTTCACCGGGGTCGAGACGGAGGAGGACTTCACCGAGGGAGAGGAGGTCGAGGGGCATGGTGGGGAAAATGGTGGCGAGGAGGTGGGGGGAGATCAATTGGAGATTCGGGGAGTGGGAGGGGGTTTTTGGACAGGATGACAGGATGGACAGGATTGCTGATGGGATGGAAGAGGGGGGAAATAAGGGCTGGAAATGTGGTGGGTTTCGGCTGAGATAGGCGGCTTATGTGGGTTGCGAATGCATCGAAGAGACAAGTTGAGCGGTTTTTGACCGTGACGAGGGCTATTGCTTTGATTGGGCTGGGATGTTGTGGTTTGGGGATGGCGGAGGATAAGGAAAAGCCGAAGGGACCTGAGGCGGTGCCCGTGGTGCCGGGCGCG
>CANETF010000257.1 GCA_947440575.1 Verrucomicrobiaceae bacterium | reverse complement strand
CCTCCCCGACGCCAACGCCGGCTGCTCCCTCGAACAAAGCTGCCCCGGCCCCCAACTGGAAGCCTTCCTCAAAGCCAACGCCGACAAGAACTACTACGTCATCGCCTACATCAACTGCTCCGGCCACGTCAAAGCCCTCAGCGATTGCATCTGCACCAGCGGCAACGCCGTCAAAATCGTCAACGCCGCCCCCCAGGACCGCCCCATCCTTTTCGTCCCCGACCAAAACCTCGGCGCCTGGGTCATGGAACAAACCGGCCGCAAAATGGAGCTCTGGAAAGGCTCCTGCTACGTCCACGTCGAGTTCACCCGCGACAGCATCGCCGCCATCCAGGAGCAATACCCCGACGCCACCGTCGTCGCCCACCCCGAGTGCACCTACGCCGTCCGCATGCTCGCCGACGAAGTCTGCTCCACCGAAAAAATGGTCCACTACTGCCGCGACCACCCCTCCGACACCTTCATTATCGTCACCGAATCCGGCATGCTCCACCGCCTCGAGCGCGAAGTCCCCAACAAACGCTTCATCCCGGGCCCCACCGGCCACTGCGCCTGCGCCGACTGCCGCTACATGAAGATGAACACCCTCCAAAAACTCCACGACGCCCTCCTCAACCTCGCCCCCCAGGTCACCATGCCCGAAGACCTCCGCTCCCGAGCCGAAAAACCCCTCCTCCGCATGCTCGAATTGAGCCGCTAGAGTTCAGGTTCCCTGGGTGCCCAACAACCTGCCAAATTTTCCCCCAGGAGAAACCGGGCCGGGCCAATCAAACCAGGGCCCCTCAGACCCGTCCGAAATGTCCGACCCGTCAGACGCGCATACTTGCATGAAAGGCCGCTAACCTCTTTCGAGTCAACGTTCAACCAGTCTTCCGCCGAAGCCCAAAACCCATCCCTTGATCCACCAAGGGCACAATTTCATCCGGCAAGTATTGCGCCGCAAAATGCAAGGCCTGCCGAATATCCTCATCTTCGATTTCCGGATACTCCACAGCACGGTCGGCCGAATCCGGGTAACTGGCAGCGATTTCGACCACCCTCCGAACACTAAGCCGCAGCCCCCGCAAACACGGCTGCCCGTTCATCAACGCAGGGTCTGACACGATGCTATAAAGCTGAATCATGACCTCCATTTTCCGATTGAACGGCAAAATCGCAACCCCTTCAAAATATACTTCCTGCCAGACAAAAGACAATTTCCTGCCAGACTCTATGTGAATGAGTCAATTGCCGCCAACGCTCCCATTGGATTCAGTGGTCATATCGAAGAACCGTCATTGGCTGGTCATCTTCGTAATCAGCTTAATATCTGGATTGCTTCTCACGGTAACAGACGAAAAGTTTTTCACGTATCTCAATCCTATCTCGGCCGCGATTGGGAGCTGGATTGGTGGTTCGCTTTTCTTCTTTGCTGCAGGAGGGATCGCCAACTGGTTGAGTTCAGCTTCATCGGCTCGGAGAAATGCCATCCTCACCATCGCGATTGTCACGGCGCTTAATGTTTTTAACAGGATTGGAACATCAGAAGCAGAAACGCCAAACCCGCTTGTCCGGCTTTTCCGAAGCCTATATCCTGACGAGGTAACCACACAGCCTAGCGCAGATGGCGAGGCTGTCTTCATTCGGTCATCGCAGGATGGATATTCCTGGGTAATGCCTAATAATTGGGAACGAACCCAGTCGTTCACAACTTCGAAGTACGCCTTTAAGCTCCGAGGCTCTTCTGCTACCTCGCTCAGTCTTTTGGTTGTTCCAAGCAACGAGACAAGTCAGGATTTTATCCGCAAATGGAAGGCGAATCCCCAAGAATTGGTGGAAGGCATCAAGGCCCGATTTCCCAATGCAAAATTTTTGGGCAGCGAACTCACGAAAGTAGGAGCGCATGATGCGGTAATCCAAAAAGTGGAATATCAACAAGAGGCGTTGGGCCGCACCTTCGAGTTTTATTTATTCCAAGTCATCGCCGTCCGAGCTGGGCGAATGTACGTGTTTTCATACGAGATACTGAAAGGTGATGTTAAAGCAGAGGCGTTGTTGCCAATTTTGCAGAACGCGATGACCGGATTTGTTTTCCTCTGAATGCGAGTGATGACGGGCGTGCAAAAGGGAGACATTGCCAGGGCCATCCCACTCCTTCAACACCAAGCCCCGCGAGGAACTCGTTTCTTCGGCCAACTCGACTAGTTTTACCACTGGGGACCGCGTTCGAGCCCAAAATAGCGATCTTCCCCTCGAAAAGGAAAAGATGACTGAAATTTCCCCAAAACTCCTTCTCCCACTGCACTTCGTCTTTCCCCTTCAATACCCACCAAACACCTCCAAATCACTGATTGAAGTCAGCCTACTCCCTATCCAGACGGCTCTCTCGCCACGCCAAGCCATCCATCGCTCGACGGCGCGACAGTCGCCCCCCACCAAGGCTACCAAACCTCTTCCTCTGCACCTAACCGAATGACTCACGCCCAAATCACGAGGCCTCGCTTCGATACCTCGTCTCGCCCCTGCTCTGCGAACAGAGCGACGAGTGGAGCCTCGACGGGGAACTGGCGGAGGATCTGCCAGCCGGTGAAAAGCAGCAGCAGAGCGCCTGCCAGCACAAGAAGCCGCCGATTGCCCCGTCGTCGCAACACCAACGTCGGCGCGTTTACTCTCGGAGACGGATCAAACCACTCCACCAAAATGCCGCTCCGCCCACACGGCTCCACTTCCTGTCAGACGGGCACAACAAGCCCTTCGGCTTCCGCGAGCTTTTTCTGGTTCCCATCAAACGTCAGGAACGCTTTCGCCCCCAGCTCGATAGCCGTGGCAACATGCAGGATGTCCATCGCACGATGACCGCCCCCATCCGTGTAAAGTTCGCTGAGACGCTCTGCGGCCAGATGAACCTGGGGCCACGGAGCAGGGATGGTGATGACATCGCCACTGACCAAATCGGACTTCAAGTCTGCCAGCATTTGGATTCCCTCCGCTCGCGAGTAGCCTTTAGACTGATCATGGCGGTTCAGTCGAATTTGAAATCTCACGGCTTGCCTGAACTCATACAGGAGCAGCGTGGTGACCTCCAGTGGCCCCGGCATAGCCGCAAAATACGCCGCTGCATCAGCCGAATTCGCCTGAAGCCGATACAACGAACAAAGGAACGAGGTGTCAGGATACGCCTTCACTAGCCCAAATCCTCAGCCAATTCATCTGCTCGCATGGCAGCCACTTCCTCCATGGTGAACACACGCCCCCCCCACGTCTTGCGCAATCTAGCCATGATATCCACTTTGGGAGGACGCGACTCGGCCTGAGCGTTCCCGAGAGTTGGGACTAGGGTCGCGATCACCTTCCCACGTTTGCTGATGTTGATCGACTCGCCTTCATGAACCCACGCCTCAATGCGTGGAAAGTCATTCCGAAGCTCTCTGACCGTCGCCGTCTTCATGTGATCTATTCTATGTCTCACATCAAACTCTGTCAACGATTTCACACACATGCCAACGAGCACACCTCCGCAATTAGCCAGAAACATCCGTCGCAGCCGGCGGATCACAATTCTGCTCCAGCCACGCCGCATACGCACTCTCGGTCATCTCACCAGCCGCCAAGGCAAGCGTCCGAAGCGCCGCATCAGCCTCCTGCGCGTGAAAATGATAGCCGTTGAGTTCCAGCATGAGGACCGCCACCACGAACCCGGTGCGCTTGTTGCCGTCAATGAAGGCATAGTTCTCAACCAATTCATGCACATAGCTCACCGCCAATTCATGAAGGCTGGGCTCACCATAGGCAAAAAGATTTAGAGGCCGTCCAAGTGCCGAACCCAGTAAGCCCTCATCACGGATACCTGCGCACCCCCCGTGCTGGTGCAGGGATTGCTCGTGCAGGCCGAGCACCGTTTCTCTGAGCACCCATTCCGGCTCGGTCATTTGGCGAGTTCACGAAGAGTGTTGCGGTAACGCTCCATGATGTCCTGGGCGATCTTCATCTGCTTGCTCACCTCCGGCTTCGCCGTGTTTAACCGAATACTGCCGTCAGCCCCCTCAGTGACTTGGATGCTGTCCCCCTCTTGAGCTTTAAGGAGCGTGAGCACCTCCTTCGGAAAAACGACGCCGACCGAGTTGCCGATTTTGCGGAGCTTGAGTTCGTGGATCATGCACGACGTTACCACAAACGTTATAACACACCAAGGACGCTGTCCCACACGACTCGGAACAACCGAATTTCCACACCAACGTCCACAATCCCGCGCCCGAAGCGTTTTCCGCTTGTTCCTTCCCTTCCCTTCTGATCAAACTCACCCCCAAGCATGAAAACAATCTCCCTCGGTGTCGCGGCACTCTTGATGGCGGGCATGAGTCCATTGCACTCCCGAGAATGGACAGCCACGGATGGCCGCAAACTCGACGCCACCTTTGTCTCCGCCACAGATGCAGCCGTCAACGTGAAGCGCACCACCGACGGACGCAGCTTCACCTTGCCTCTCACCGGACTCTCCGCAGCGGATCAGGCCTGGGTAAAGGAAGAACTCGCCAAAAACACCAAGCCGGTCGAAGGCCCCTTTGCCTCGCTCCTGACTGGCGATTGGGCACTATCTGAAGATGACGGACTTCCCTTCGCCCTCTTCGGCGCCAAAGATCTCGACGCTTCAAAGCAGTATCCTCTCGTCGTGGCCCTGCATGGCCGCAGCCCGAATACCGAAAACGGCAAACAACTCGGCCCCTTCTCCCGGTCCTTCGCCGAACCCGCACGCTACGCCAAAAACCCGTGCATCATCTTCGCGCCACATGGCTACCAACCCTTCGGCGGCCAAGGCACCGCTTGGAACAGCGAACCCGGCACCAAGGCCCTAACCCTCATCGAAAAACTGATCGAGTCCCTCCCCATCGACAAAAATCGCATTTACGTCGTCGGCTACTCGATGGGCGGATTCGGAGCCTGCCACTTCGCCGTGACCGAACCAAAACGTTTCGCCGCCGTCGTCGCCGGAGCAGGCTGCACAGGACCCGACTCCGCCCCCACTTTCAAACGCCTCCCCATCTGGCTCCACCACGCCACCGACGATCCCACCGTCGAAGTGAAATACTCCCAGGAACTCGCTGAGGCACTCAAGCGCTCAGAAACCATGAAGTACACCGAATATCCCACCGGTGGCCACGGCATCGCAGGTACCATCTTCAACAACGATGCCGTCCACGAGTGGATTTTCCAGCAACGCCGCGAGTGAGGTCGGCTCACAGACCAAATAAGGCCGGGCATTTTCCGACCCTCCTCCCCACTTTCCCTCACTTCCTCATCACACCCTCAACACATCTTCCAAGGCTAGCTCCCACCCGCATTCCGACGACGAACCCGGAGGTCACTCAATCCACTCTTTGAGACGCCACCGAAGCCTCTCCTTGCTGCGCCTCGTCAATTGAATGACCAAAGCGCTTCTGATACATTGCCCGATACCGAGACTCTCGACGCCCATCTCCCAGTGCACGCGTCACCGCCAGAAGCTCCAAATACGCCTCTCTCTCCTCAGGATAATGCTCCACGATCGCCTCATAGTGACATAACGATTCCTCCAGTCGCCCGCACTGGCGATAATGCCGTGCCATGTGATAGGAAAGCGGCGGCTTCTTCAGACGCTCAGAGGGAAAGAACAATTCCGCCACCCAGGACCCAAACCACTCTGCCATCCGAAAAACAGTTTCAGGAACGATCAACAGCACTGCCGTGACAAACGCCCCAATGCTCAAAATGACAGGTCCCGCACCGCTGATCCCAGTATGCTTGAGCCCGATCCGCATGAAATGCACCGCAGCCCCTAGACTGAGCCCGGCGCAAATCCATCTAAAAAACTTCCAACGCATAAAGACCGCTTCCTGAAAAGATTGTCATTTTCATCTGCTGAGCGCAAGGGCCTCAGTGTCAAAGTGACCAGCCTTTAGACCCAATGCCGCTAAGCAAAAGGGGCAAGCAGTGGAAAAGAGTGCTGTACAAATGAACTTCTAGGTCAACTAGAAGAAGATGGCACGACCATCGAAAGCATTGACCAGAGGGCATTTATTGAGT
>CANETF010000256.1 GCA_947440575.1 Verrucomicrobiaceae bacterium | reverse complement strand
GAGGGCGGCGGTTTCGGCGGGGGTGGCGGCGGTGGGGGTGGCGCGGTGGGTGCCGCGCTGGGGGGTGGGGAGGGGGTTGGAGATGCTGTTCCAGGAGTTGGCCCAGCCGGAGAGGGTGGCGGTGGCGGTGGAGCGGGTGAGGCGGCCCTGGATCAGACCGGAGGTGGGGAGGTCGATGGTGAGGCGGAGGGGGGTGGTGTTGGTGACGGGGATGTCGAGGGTGAGGCGGGGTGTTTCGAGCTCACGAGCGATGATTTGACCCCGGAGGTTGTGGGTTTGGCTGCCGTTCCAGAGGGTGCCGGAGTAGGAGCCGGTGTTGGTGACGGTGAAGTGCAGTTTGCCGCCTAGGTTGGCGTTGAGGGTGGCATGGCGGGCGACGAGGGCGGCGTAGGGGTGGGCGAGTTCGGTGGGGAAGGGGATGCGGGGGCGGGCGAAGACGAAGTGGAGGGTGGTGCTGGCCCAGAGGGCGGGGGTTTGGGTGAGGGAGGCGAGGGTGACGGGTTTGCCGTTTTGTTCGATGCGGTCGATGATATGGCCGGGGGAGGGGGTGACGGAGAGGGCGGAGGAGCCGCCGAAGGGGAGTTCGGTGGTGGTGGCGCGGGCGGTGCCGGGGCCGACGGAGGTGACGGTGAGGGTGACGGGGGTGGGGTCGAGGATTTGGTGGTGGTAGTTTTCGAGGTGGGTGCGGCCATTGGAGGCTTTGAGGGTGGCGCTGGAGGTGGCGGGGTTGAGGCCGCGGGCGATTTCCCAGCCGTCGGGAAGGCCGTCGGCGTCGCGGTCGGTTGGGGGGGTGCCCTGGGCGAGGGCGGGCCAGCCGCCGACGTCGCGTTGGGAGTCGATGAGGTCGCCGGTGCGGGTGGTGACTTGTTTGAGGACGCGGAGGTCGACGCTGTCTCTGCGGAGGGAGGCGCCGACTTTGGCGAGGACGTTGGTGGTGGAGGTGGCGGTGGTGACGGCGGGGAGTTCGGCGTTGGTGAAGCGGACGGGGGTGCTGAGGAAGTAGGAGGTGCCGATGTCACGGTGGACGGAGACCATCCAGGTGGGGTCCGGGTTGTTGGAACTGTTGCGCCAGAGTTGGCCGTTGAAGGTGTTGCCGGACCAGTGGGCGCGGGCATGGGGGGAGAGTTCTTCGAAGGCCCAGAAGCGGAAGGCGAAGAAGGGGGAGCGGGGGATGGGGAGGAAGGCGGAGCCGGTGCCGGGGCCGGCGATGTAGGCGTTGTTGACGAAGTTGACGCGGGCGGTAGCGGAGCTGTTGCGGTTCGCGCCAGCGGCTTCCCAGCCTTCGCGAACGGAGCCCCAGTCATAGATGACGTTGTTGCGGAAGTCGAAGTAGACGCCGAGGCGGTCGCGGGTGACGGAGTCCATGCCCTGGACCATGGGGGCGCGGTCGGCATGGTGGGCGTAGAGGTTGTGGTGGAAGCTGATGCGGGCGCCGTTACGACCGCGGACGAGGGAGCCTTTGCCGTGGGGTTGGCGGCCGGAGTGGACGGAGTCATGGAGGCTTTCGGAGATGAGGCACCACTGGACGGTGACGTCGCGGGCGTCGGGGCTGACGGAGAGGACTTCGTCGACGCCCCAGGAGGTGGAGAGGTGGTCGAGGATGATATTTTGGCCTTTCTGGACGCTGACGGCATCGACGTCTCTGCGGGCGATGTCACCGGGGCGGAAGCGGAGGTGGCGGACGATGACCTGGCTGGCGAGGATCATGAAGTCGTGTCCGGCGACGGTGAAGCCCTGGCCGGGGGCGGTTTGGCCAGCGAGGGTGAGGTAGGGGTTTTGGACGCGGATGGGGCTTTTGAGGAAGAGGGTGCCGGAGGTGCGGAAGATGACGGTGCGGGGGCCGGAGGCATCGACGGCGGCGCGGAGGGAGCCGGGGCCGGAGTCGTTGAGGTTGGTGACGGTGATGATGCGGCCGGCGCGGCCGCCGATGGTCCATTTGCCGGCGCCTTCGGCTCCTGGGAAGGCGGGGAGTTGGGCGTGGGCGGAGGGGGAGAGGAGAGCGGCGAAGAGGAGGCAGGCGCTGAGGAGGAGCCGGGGGAGCGCGGGGGGCATCAAAGGAGCAAGGATCATAAATATATGGAAATTATAATCTTTTGGCAGCTTTTGGCGATAGAAAAAAAGTGTCGCCGGTCATTTTTTTGAGGCTTCTGGGCGGCTGGTTTGAAGGTGGTGAGGCTTGACGGGGTGTGGGTTTAGGGGTGTGATTGGGGCCGTGGCTTATTTGACTTCTCCTCGTGCGACTGACCGGATGCCATTCGGGGTGCCTTACATCATTGGGAATGAGTTTGCGGAGCGGTTTAGTTTTTATGGGATGCGGGCGGTGCTGTTTGCGTTCATGACGACGGCGCTGGTGACGCACGGTGGGGCGAAGGATTTGATGAGTGAGGCGAAGGCGACGGAGTGGGTGCACCTGTTCATCACGGCGGTGTATTTCACGCCGTTGATTGGGGCGTTGCTGGCGGATCTTTGGCTGGGGAAGTACAAGACGATTTTGCTGCTGTCGGTGCTGTATTGCGCGGGGCATTTGGTGCTGGCGCTGGATCACACGCGGGAGGGGCTGATGTGGGGGCTGGGGTTGATCGCGTTGGGGGCGGGGGGGATCAAGCCGTGTGTGTCGGCGCATGTGGGGGATCAGTTTGGGGCGCGCAATGCGCATTTGCTGTCGAAGGTGTTCAATTGGTTTTACTTTGCGATCAACATTGGGGCGACGATTTCGATGCTGTTGACGCCGTGGTTGTTGAAGGCGATGGGGCCGCACTGGGCGTTTGGGATTCCGGGGGTGCTGATGGGGGTGGCGACGGTGGTGTTTTGGCTGGGGCGAAATGAGTTTGCGCACATTCCGGCGGAGCCGGGGCGGTTTGTGCGGGAGTTGGTGCAGCCGGCGTTTCGGAGGTCGCTGGCGGGGTTGCTGGTGTTGTATGTGTTGATTGCGGCGTTTTGGTCGGTGTTTGATCAGACGGCGTCGCGGTGGGTGGCGCAGGCGGAGAAGATGGATCGGGTGTTGTGGGGGTGGGAGGTTTTGCCGTCGCAGATGCAGAGTTTGAATTCGATCTTGGTGCTGGTGTTGATTCCGTTGTTCACGCTGGTGATTTATCCGCAGGTGGGGAAGGTCATCCAGCTGACGGCGATGCGGCGGATCGGGGCGGGGCTGGTGGTGACGATGGGGGCGGTGGCGATGTCGTGGTGGATTGAGCGGGAGCTGGCGGCGGGGGTGACGCTGCACATCGGGTGGCAGGGGGTGGCTTATTTGCTGATGACGACGGCGGAGATTTTGATCTCGATCACGGCACTGGAGTTCAGTTACACGCAGGCGCCGCCGAGGTTGAAGTCGTTCATCATGTCGCTGTATTTGCTGTCGGTGGCGTTGGGGAATTACTTCACGGCGTGGGTGAACGGGTGGATTGAGCGGGTGGGGGCTGAGGCGGCGGGGATGGCGGGGGCGGACTATTATTGGTTCTTTTTGAAGGTGATTGCGGGGACGACCGTGGTTTACCTGGTAGTGTCGGGATTTTACCAGGAGAAACGGCATTTGCAGGATGAGGTGCCGGGGGATGGGGCTGGGGCGGGTGGATGAGGGATTGCGCAGCGGGGTTTTTTGCGATCAAGTGGGGGCTTTGAAAGCAGAATCGAACAACTTGGATACGGGGCACTGGTCGCGGCTGTTTTGGCGGTTGTTGGGTTGGGTGGTGGTGTTTCGGTTGGTGTTTTTGGGGTTCTTTGTGGGGAGCGTGGATTTGGCGGGGGATGAGGCGTATTATTGGGATTGGGGGCGGCAGCCGGACTGGGGGTATTATTCGAAGCCGCCGTTGATTGGGTGGCTGATGACGGTGGTGGGGGCGCTGGGGTTTGGGAGTTTCGGGACGGAGGTGGCGGTGCGGGCGATGTCGCTGCTCATCGGGACGCTTTCGCTGTTGGTGCTGCATGCGCTGGTGCGGCGTTTGTTTGATGAGCGTGCGGCTTTGGTGACGGTGTTGCTGGTTGTGCTGACGCCGGCGAATGCGGCGTTGAATTTGTTTCTGACGATCGATGCGCCGCTGGTGCTGCTGTGGTCGGGGGCGCTGCTACTGTTTTGGCGTGCGGCGGAGAGGCCGGAGGCTTGGGGGCGGTGGTTGGCGCTGGGGGGGGTGATCGGGCTGGGGGTGCTGAGCAAGCAGATGATGCTGGTGTTTCCGGTTTTGATGCTGCTGTGGGTGGGGCTTTCGAAGGGGGACCGGGGGTTGTTTGGACGAGCGGGTTTTTGGGTGGCGATGCTGCTGGGGGTGGCGGCTTTGACGCCGGTGTTGTGGTGGAATCAGCAGCACAATTGGATCACGCTGGAGCACACGAAGCATCATTTTAATGTGGATGCGAACAGTGTGGGGGATCATGTGGGGGAGTTTTTGCTGTTTCCGGCGTTGCAGGCGCTGCTGTACACGCCGGTGACGTGGGTGCTGCTGATGGGGGTGCTTTGGCGGGTGCTGCGTGGTTGGCGGGGGTTGGAGCGCCCTGCTTTGTTTTTGGCGGTGTTTTCGGCTTTGCCGTTGGCGCCGTTTTTTGTGCTGGCGCTGCGGCAGGAGGTGAATCCGAATTGGCCGGCGGTGTTTTACATTGGGTTGTTTGGGCTGTTGGGGGCGTGGTTTTCGGGGGCGTTGTTTGGGGGGCTGTCAGGGGCGTGGCGGCTGCGGACACTGGTGGTGGCGGGGGTGTTTGCGGTGGCGACGTATTTGCTGCCGCTGCTGATTGAGGTGACGGGGGCGCAGGGGCGGAAGCCGGTGGATGTGTTTGCGGATTTGCGCGGGTGGGAGGAAGCGGGGAGGCAGGCGGGGGCGTTTTTGGACAGGGTGCCGAGGCCTGAGGAGACGCTGGTGGTGGTGATGGGGCATCGATACAACGCGGCGCACATGGCGTTTCACATGCCGCAGCGACCGAGGGTGTATCGATGGGAGCGGGACGGGCGGGTGATGTCGCAGTATGAGGTGTGGCCGGCACCGACGGACAAGCGGGGTTGGGATGCGTTGGTGATTTATCCGGACTCGGACATCGGGCAGGCACGGAAGCCTTTGACGACGCATTTTTCGAGTCACTTTCGGGAGGTGGAGGTGCTAGGGGAGATCCGGGTGCCGAACGGAGATGGGAAGCCGTATTCGGCTCAGGTGGTGTTGTGTAAGAACATGAAACGCTGGCCACCGCCGGTGCCGGTGGTGGTGGCATCGCCTCAAGCGCCATGAGTATGACGGATTGGGATTTGCCGCTGCTGGTGAAGATGAACCAGGAGTGGACGCATCCGGTTTTGGATCGGGTGATGGCGTCGCTTTCGGCTGTGGAGGCGTGGTTTCCTTTGTTTGGGCTGATTTTGCTGGTGGCGGTTTGGAAGGGGGGAGTGCGGGCAAGGTGGATGCTGGTGTGTGTGGCGTTGGCGCTGGGGATCGGGGATGGGGTGGTGTCGAACAGTTTGAAGAAGGCGGTGGGGCGGGTGCGGCCGAGGGATGCGATGGAGGGGGTGGTGGTGCGTGATTTGGGGAAGGCGAGTCCGCCGACGATGCGGTTGTTTGTGCCGCTGGTGGTGAAGCCGAGCCGGGTGCTGGGGGAGGAGCGGGGGAAGTCTTTTCCGTCGAGTCACACGGTGAATTTGTTTGCGGTGGCGACGGTGCTGGGGTGTTTTTATCGAGGATGGGGGATGGTGGGGTTTGTGTTGGCGGTGGCGGTGGCGTGGTCGCGGGTTTATTGCGGGGCGCACTGGCCGAGTGACATTCCGGCGTCGATGGCGCTGGGGGTGGGGACGGGGGTTTTGGTGGTGTGGGGGGTGGGGAAGGTGAGGCAGGGGATGGGAAAGGCGGAGGGGTAATTGGCGCACGCCACTCCCGATACCAGATAATCCTCAACTTCGACATTGGAGGCGCCAAACAGGCTGGTGCATTGGCTCCTAGACCCAATGCCGCTAAGCAAAAGGGAGGATGACGAGTTCATGGTTGGATTGGAAGGAGGTTGGAGAGAGCATTCGAGGCCATTTTTTCACGGGTTGTCGCACCTTGCGTTGGCAGTTGCGCCGTCGTCGTGGCGGCAGTGCTGCT
>CANETF010000255.1 GCA_947440575.1 Verrucomicrobiaceae bacterium | reverse complement strand
TGAAGGATGGGTATCTGCCGATGCGGGAGTATGGTTTTCAGAAGGTGCTGGCCGGGGAGACGACGTTGGAGGAGGTGCTGGCGGTGACGGCGACGGACCGGTCGACGCATGAGATGGAGATGATGGTGCCTAGAGGAGGGACGGGAGGACTTTGAATTTTAACCTAACAGATTGATGCCGACGTTTGCTTACACTGCTCAAGGGCCCTCTGGATTGATCCAGGGGGAGCTGAGTGCTGTGGACCGTTCGGAAGCGTTCGCGCTTTTGGGGCGGAAGCGATTGCAGCCGGTGAAGCTGGAGCAGACGGCGGAGCGGGCGGCGCCGGTGAAGGCGAGTGTGAAGGGGAAGGTGGCGGGCAAGCCGAAGGCGGAGGTGCATGCGGATGTTTTGCAATCGCGGGGGGCGCTGCATTTGAAGCTGCCGCAGGTGGTGTTGTTCACGGAGGAGTTGAGTGATTTGCTGGGCGCGGGGATTCAGTTGGAGCCGGCGTTGGCGACGATGGAGCGGCGGCGTGAGTTGAGTGGGATCAAGGTGCTGGCGGCGGCGCTGCGGGCGAAGATCCGGGATGGGATGGCGTTTTCGAAGGCATTGGCCTCGACGAGTCCGAGTTTTGGCAATCTGTTTTGTGCCCTTGCCACGGCGGGTGAGGCGAGTGGGACGTTGAGCGCGATTTTGAAGCGGCAGGCGGAGTATTTGAGGTCGTTGCAGGCGCTGCGCAGCAAGGTGCTGTTTGCGATGATTTATCCGGCGTTTTTGATCGCGGCCTCACTTTCGGTGACGCTGCTGTTTGTGGTGTATTTGATTCCGAAGTTGACGGAGTTGCTGGATTCGACGGGTGGGAGTTTGCCGCTGGGGGCGCAGATTATTTTGAAGTTCAGTGAATTTGCGAAGACCTGGTGGTGGCTAGCGGCGTTGGGTTTGATCTGTGGCGGGATTTTGTTGCGGGCGTGGTTGGCGCGGCCTGACTCGGCGATTCCGTGGGCGAAGTTTCAACTTAGGTTGCCGTTGTTTGGGGCGATTTTGAAGACGCGGTTTCAGGTGCAGTTTTTGGAGACGATGGCGAACCTGGTGGGGAATGGTTTGCCGATGGTGAATGCGATGCAGTTAACGCATCAGGCGATTGAGAGTCCGTATTACAAGCAGGAGTTTGCGAAGGTGATTGATCTGGTGGCGGAGGGGATGGCGCTGAGCCGGGCGTTGGATCGGAGCGGGTTGTTTCCGCCATTGATGCTGGACATGGTGAGGGTGGGGGAGCAGACGGGGGATTTGTCGGGGGCGTTGCAGAAGGCGGGGGAGCGGTTTGACAGGGAGCTGAGCAAGAAGATCGACAAGCTGACGGCGATGGCGCAGCCGCTGATTGTGGTGCTGATGGCAGGGATGGTGGGGATCATGGCCTACCTCATGATCACGAGCATTTTTCAAACGATCACATCGATTCAAACGAAGTAAAAAAACCAAACGAAATGAATATGAACATCGCAAAGACACTGAAGAAGGCACCGCGAGCGAGCGGCTTTACGTTGATTGAAATGGTGCTGGTGCTGGGCATCGTAGCGCTGCTGGTCGGGGCGGGGATTTTCTCGCTGATCGGCGTGTTGGACACGGGGAAGGAGAGCCGGGTGAAGGGCGACATCAACACGTTCACGGCGGCGCTGCGGGCGTATGAGACGTCGAACATGTTTCTGCCTTCGACGGAGCAGGGGCTGATGGCGCTGGTAGAGAAACCGAGTTCGCGCCCGCAGCCACAGAACTGGCGGCCGTTTATGAAGAAGGTGCAATTGGATCCCTGGGGGAACATGTATCACTACCGTCGTCCCGGGACGAAGGACAAGGGAGGATTTGATCTTTACTCAGCGGGTGCGGACGGGCAGCCGGATACGGCGGATGATATTGGGAACTGGGGGCTGTAATTGATGACGAAAACTGCGATCACCTTGAACGCCGGTCGGGCGAGCCAGAGGCTCGCTCCACGGGCGTTCACGCTTTTGGAGGTGATCGTGGCGATGAGCATCGGGCTGATTGTGCTGGGGGTGTCGGTGTTGAGCATATCGGGGGTGCAGGACGACAATCGGCTGAGGCGGGTGGCGACGGACATTGAGGGGACGGTGCGGGAGGCGTTGTTTGAGGCGGTGTCGACGCAGCGGCCGGTGAGGTTGGCGTTGGATGGGGGATTGGGTGGTGAGGGGAGCGTGATGGTGCGGAGGTATGGGGAGAAAAAGTACAGGGAAGCGCGGCAGGGGGAGTTTTGGGAGTTCAGTCCGACAGGGATTTGTGAGCCGATCGAGGTGCGGGTGCAGCATGAGTTGGGAGAGGTGGAGTTGGCGTTTGATCCGCTGACGGGGATGGCGAAGCGGCGTGGGATCATTGTGAAAGGAGGGGGGCAATGAGAGTGCGTGTGTCCAATGCGGGGCAGAGGAAGGACGGCTTTGTGCTGTTGGAGATTGTGATGGCGCTGGGATTGTTTGCTTTGGTGGCGGTGGGGATGACGCAGGCGTTGGATCAGATCGCTCAGACATCGAAGCTGGGGCGGCAGGAGGCGCAGTTGATTCGGGCGTTGGACTCGGCTTTGGCGCAGGTGGTGCATTTGCCGGAGTTCAAGAAGTCGAGCTACACGTTTCCTGAGAGTGATGATGGGATTGAGGCGAAGGCTTCAATTGAGCGGGTGGAGTTGTATACCCAAGAGAAGGCGTTGTTGGACAAGATGTATCGGGTTCAGGTGGAAGCCTGGATCAAGGATGGAACTGAGATTGTGCTGCAGCGCGGCATTGAAACCTATGTTTATTCACCCCAAAGCTCCCTATAGTCGATCCGCGACGGTGCGCTCTGGTGGCTTCACGCTGCTGGAGGTGTTGGTGGCGATGGCGTTGATCACGTTTGTGATCGGCGGGGTGTATGGCATCTCGGGTGCGGCGGTGGAGTTGGGACGGAGCATGAGTGAGGCGCGGGTGGTGGAGACGCGGGTGACAAATTTTGTGTCGGTGTGGCGGGATTACTTTGAGAACCTGCCACCGGACATTCGTTTTTCAGCGGGGGTGGAGAAGACGTCGCGTGGGGGGAGCGGGGCGTTGTTGATCGAGGGAGGGCCGATGCCGTTTGCGTGGCATCCGACCTTGAGGCAGGCGGAGGCGGTGGAGTTTCGGGTGGAGCGCGGGGAGGTGGGATACTCGCTGGTGGTGAGGCATTTGCAGAAGCCGGAGCGGGCGGTGAAGCCGGGGGATTATGAGGTGATCGCCGAGATGCCCTTGTTGGAGGGATTGGAATCGATGACGTGGCAGTTTTACGAGCCTGTGGATGATGAGTGGTATGCGAACTGGGATCCGAAGAAGCGGCCGGAGGCGCCGTTGTTTTTGCGGTTGCAGTTTCAGTTGGGGGAAGATCCGCGCCGGCATGAGCAGGTGTTTTGGGTGGCGAATGATTTGGCGCATCGACGGGTGGATCAAGGAGGTGGCAGGCCATGAGGAACACGACTCTACAGCGTGGAAGAGGGCGAGGTCGGGGTTCGGCCCTGGTGGCGGTGTTTTTCATGATCGCGATCCTCGGCATGGTGATGTATGCGGGGGCGAAGGCGCTGGATGCGGATGCGAAGCATTCGAGGCTGACGCGGGCGCGGGTGCTGGCTAAGCGGTATGCGCAGATGGGGATTGAGCTGGGCAAGCATCCGCAGATGAAGGATGGCGATCCGCTGCTGTGGCATTCGGCGCCGGATGGGGGCGGGTTTGAAGTGAAGCTGGTGAGCGAGGAGGCGCGGCTGAATGTGAATGTGCTGCTGCAGAGCGGGGACACGACCTTGTTGAAGCGGGTGTTTGGGCGCTGGGGTTTGGATCCGCAGCAGGCGTCGATGATGATTGATGCGCTGAAGGATTGGGTGGATGCGGATGACAAGACGAGTTTGAATGGAGCGGAGAAGCGTGACTATAAGAAGGCGGGGTTCAAGGGGATGCCGTTCAATCGGCCGTTCAAGGAATTGGATGAGATGATGCTGGTGTTTGGGATGGAGGAGGTGGATGCGATGCGGCCGGACTGGCGGGAGTGGTTCACGATTTATGGGAATGGGAAGGTGGATGTGAATGATGCGCGGACGGAGTTGATCTCGCTGATCGCGGATGTGCCAATCGAGCGAGTGGAACCGGTGACGAGGTATCGGGCGGGGATTGATGGCATGCTGAGAACGATGGACGATCAGAAGCTGAACTCGGTGCCGCAGTTGGCTCAGATGCTGGGGGTGTATCAGCCTCAGGTGGTGGCGCAGTTGAGTCAGTGGGTGCAGTTTCAGGGGCCGATTCGGCGGATTGAGAGTGTTGGCAGCATGGGCGGGTTGAGCCGCAAGTTTATATTGATTACCCAAAACCAAGGCGCGCTCTGGCGCGGCGAAATTCCTTCCCATGGCAAAGGCACGTAAAGCACTGTGTGAGATGATCATTCCTGGCGCGACTGGCTGGGAGCGTTGGCAGGCCCCAGAAGGGCAGGCGGGCAAGCTGGTGGACACGGCGGAAGCGGACGTGGATGTGGCGTTTGGCAAGGGGCAGATGAAGCGGGCGCTGGTGCTGCCGGTGTCGCATGTGTGGGTGATGCCGGCGTGGCTGAAGGGGGATGCGGAGTTGGTGAAGGACATGGCGCTGCTGCATCTGGAGCGCTTGGGCATTCGAGTGGATGAACCGGAGCGTGGACTGCAGTTGGTGGAGGTGTCAGTGAAGGATGATGCGCGGCTGATGACGATGCTGGCGCTGAAGGACGAGCCGTCGCCCTTGCAGTTGAGTTCGCCATTGCCGGATGCGATTTTGGTGAGTGCGGAGACGTTGCCATTGGAGGCGTCGAGCATCACGGTGTGGCGGGAGTTGGGGAGGTTGGTGATCGGGATCACGTCGGGAGACAAGCTGGTGTATGCGAGTCCGCTGACGGCGAGCCGGTTTGATGAGCGGGCGATTGGGGAGTTGAACAATGTGTGCATGCAGCTGGGTTTTCAGCGGGTGCTGGGACGGGTGGAGCGACTGGTGGTTTGGCTGCCGGAGGGGGAGGGGGATTTGGCGATGATCGAGAAGACGACAGGGCTGCCGGTGAGTCGGGAAGCGTTCCCGGCGTGGGTGATGCCGGAGACTTGGGGTAGCCGATTGGAGCCGTTGGATTTGCATTTGGCGAAGCGGATGCAGGAGACGCGGACGCGGCAGCGGGTGGGGCTTTTGAGTGCGGGTTTAGTGGTAGCGGCGGCGGTGGCGGTGATGATGGTGATGATCACGCTGGCGCTGCGGGAGCAGACGATGCTGAGGGAGAAGGTGGCGGACATGAGTCCGCGTGCGGCGCGGGTGCTGGATCAGAAGAAGGCGTGGCAGGAAGCGTCGCCGGCGGTGGATCCGAGTCAGGGGCCGTTGCAGTTTTTGCTGGCTGTGCAGGAGCCGGCGTCATCGGGTGAAGTGACCTTGATGGAGTTAGAGTTCACGCCGAAGCGGGTGATGCTGAGGGGGCATACGGCGAAAGCGCCGACGGCGCTGCAGTACACTCAAGAGATTCATCAGAGTGAAATGCTGATGGCGTATGACTGGGGCGAAGCATCGTCGCCGGAATTTGGAGCGGATGAGAGTGCGACTTTTGAGCTGAAGGGGGTGAGGCCATGAAGAAGAGCGAGAAGATTTTGCTGGGACTGTTTGCGGTGCTTTTCCTGCTGATTGTGGGCGGGGGCGGATTGATGCTGGGGGTGAACAAGTGGCGGTCGATTTCGAAGGACAACGAGAAGCTGAGGGAGCGGCTGGTGGACATGAACATGGCCATTACGCAGGGGGTGGACTGGCAGCGGAAGTCGGATTGGATTGAGGAGAATGTGCCAACGATGGCTTCAAGGCAGGAGGCTTCTTCGAAGTTGTTGGAGACGTTGCAGAAGCAAGCGGTGGATTCGGGGGTGACGCTTTCGAGCAAGGAGTTTGTGGATCAACAACGAGCCATTGGAGAGGATGGGCAACCGGCGGAGGCGACGGGTTATTTTGACCAGGCGACGGTGCGGGTGACGCTGTTGGAAGTGGGTGAGGAGGCTTTGGTGAAGTGGTTGTATTCGATCAGTGAAC
>CANETF010000254.1 GCA_947440575.1 Verrucomicrobiaceae bacterium | reverse complement strand
GTCCCCACCGGTATCGTCACCCACGAAATCGGACGCGAAATGCGCAGCAACCGCCCCTTCCGCCGCTGCCGCGAATGCGGCTGGGAAGAAAACGACCCCCGAGCCCGCTTCTGCCAGCAGTGTGGCGTCTCCCTTGACTAGCCTGACTTCAAACCAGCCAAAAAAACACCATCGCAATCCCCGTCGGAATCAACGCCCCCAATAGCAAACCCACCGGACTGATCCCCTCCCCTTTAAACGCCTTACTCGATTGCAAAATTCCCACCCCCGCCGGATTCGGCGCGTTGGCAATCACCGTCAACCCTCCCCCAGGCACCGCCCCCGCCACCAGCGCATACTTCAACTCCGGCGTGATCCCCTCCACCAAACTCCCCAAATAAGTCAGCGCCGCATTGTCCGTCAATGCCGTCAGCCCTGTCGCACCGAAATACAGCGTCGCCCCGTCCATCCCCGCAATTAACGGCTTCAACCACCACGATTGCAGCGACCCCAAAGTCACCAACCCCGAAAGGAAAAATCCCACCAACAATCCCTCCTTCAACTTCAACTCATCCTGATACTCCTTCGTCGCCGTCACCAACCCCAAAAACAGCATGAACACCCCGAAAAACACGTCCGGGTAATGCGCAAATCCCACCACCGCTGCCAGAAAAAACACGTGCAGCAATGTCAACCAAACCGGAATCGGATCCACCTCCTGCTTCTTGACCTCCACCGCCACAATCTCCTTCCGAAACCACCACGCAATCAAACCCGTCGACACCACACAACTCGCCGCCGCCTTCCACCCAAACGTCGTGAACATGTAGGTCATGTCCCACTCCCATTTCGCCGCCACCATCAAAACCGGCGGCGCCGCAAAATGCGTCAGCGTTCCCCCAATCGACACATTCACAAACAGCAACCCCAACGTCGCATACGCCAGCTTCAAACCAATGCCCCGATCAAAATACCGTCGCTTCATCAGGATCGCCAGCAGCGTCATCGCCGCCGGCTCCGTGATGAACGATCCCAGCAGCGACCCAAACGAAAGCGCTGCCACATAAAACGCCATGCTCTCTCCAAACGGCAGCAACCTCGCCACGAACGAAATCAGCGCCTCCGCCAACCTCACCACCGGCCGCGTCGCCGCCACCACCATCACCACCAGCACAAACTTCGGCTCCGTAAAATTCAACCCCTCAATGTAGTGCACCGCCTCATGCACACTCCGCTCAAACACCGCAATCCCCGCAAACAACGCCGCCGCCCACAACCCAAACACCACCTCCGTCTCCGCCAAGAAATGCAGCAGATTCTCTTGAATCGATCCCTGAGGATACCGATGCGCCCAATGCGCAAATCGCTTCACCGAAAACGTATGCAGCACCGCCAACGCAAACAGTACCGTGGCAAGAAGTTCAACTGAGGTCGCTGTCATAAAGAGGATCAATATTGAGCGAACGCCCAATGGTACCGGAGACAGGACTCGAACCTGCACTTGTTTCCAAACCAGAACCTAAATCTGGCGCGTCTACCAATTCCGCCACTCCGGCATGTCGTGGAGCGCGATCTTCCTCCCGACCCCACCAGGATTCAAGTCCCTTCTTCTCACTTTCCCACCTGCCGCCTCACCGTCTGCCCCGGGTTCATCAAATCATCACGCTCCAGCCCCGTCAACACCCCCACCCGCCGAATCAACCACACCAACAACCCCATCGTGATCCCCAGCAACGGAATCCCGATCCCAATGAACCCCATCCAGTTCAACTTCCCAATCGCCTGCACATACGCCTCCGACCCCGGCTCCTTCCCTCCCAGCAAATACATCGCCAACGCAAAATTCCCTCCCGCAGACAAAAACGTCGTCCCCAGCATCCCCCAAGACGCCTTTTTCAACAACCCCTCAAACGCCGCCTTCTTCGCATCCGTATCCAGCGCCCGATTCAACGCCCCATGATTGATCACCTGCGGATTCAACAGCAGCTCCTTGATCAACGGCACCCCAAACCGATGACTCAGCGGAAACGCCAATCCCAAAATCACCGGAAACAACGCCTCCTTCGCCGCGAACCACTTCGCATCCAAATTCAAAATCCCCAGCCCCCCAGTCAAAATCACCGCAACCAACCCGAACACCGAAAAAAAGTTCAACCCCTGCTTGTTCTTCCAACACCACAACCCAAACCCAATCGGCAACGCCGACGCCAAAACCAGCGCCCACACCGGCCCCAACCGCTCCGGCTTGCTCAACCACTCCAACGCCATCGACGGCAACACCAGGGTCAGCAACAAATCAGCTAAAGGATGTGGTTTCGAGTTCGTGGAGGCCATGTTTCAGCCTCCCTCTACCACCACTTCCTCATCAAGCAAAGCGATCCCCTCAATCCAACACCGGAATCACCGCCGACCGCACCTCCACCGGACACCCCGCCCCTTCCCCCTCCACCTGCAACCGCCGCCACATCTGCGCCACCGCCCGCGCCAGCAACGCCACATCCCCCCGCGCATCATGCCGCCTCACCCCCTCACCCGACAACCCCAACCGCCCCATCACCGCATCCAACCCATGCCCCCCGCGCCCGCCCCACAGTTGCCTCGACAACCGGCACGAATCCAAAAACGCCGCCTCCCGCACCGGCAACTGATGCCTCAAACAACTCTCCCTCAAAAACGGCACATCAAATCGCCCACCATTGTGCGCGATCATCGTCGCCCCCTCCCCCACAAACGCCGAAAACGCCCGCAACGCCTCCTCCGGCATCGGCGCCCCCGCCACGTCCGACTGACTGATCCCCGTCAACCCCGTGATGAACGACGGCACCCGCTGCCTCGGCCTCACAAACGTCTCAAACGCCGCCTCCTCCTCCCAAACCCCCACCCGCATCCTCACCGCCGCAATCTGGATGATCTCATGCGAATACGGTGAAAGCCCAGTCGTCTCGAGGTCGAAAATGATCAAATTCATGAACCCCTCCCATCTCCCATTCTCTCCCCCTTTCCCAACTCAAAAAACACAATCCATCGCCAAATCCAGGCTCGATACTACCAAATAGTCAACAAACACAAAATTTTGATATTGTCAGATTAAGCGGATTGTTGTATAATTTCCAGAATGAAATCCGCGACGACCTTCGTACCCGCTGCTTCCGTTCAGGTTCCAACCGCCGAACCTGCGAAAGTCCGTCGCTCACGTCACCACCCCCGTTCACTCGCCGTCATCTACGGCGCCTTCCTGCTTTTCTTCGCCTTCGCCTGCTTCATCGGCTTCGCCTGGTACACCGCCAAACTCCTCCTCACCGCTGATCGCACCCACGGCATCCTCGCTCTCTCCCTTCTCGCTGGCTTTGGCATCGCCCGTCTCCTCGCCTTCCTCAACAACCGCCACCTCTCCTGCACCCTCTGCCACGGCACCATCCTCCACGAAAAACGCTGCCGCAAACACGCCAACGCCAACCGCATCCCCGGCCTCTCCTACCGCGCCGCCACCGTCGCCAGCGTCCTCTGCACCGGCAACTTCCGCTGCATGTACTGCGGCACCCCGTATCGCCTGAAAAAGTAATACGAGGCGTGGAACACTTGCCTTCCCCCCTTTCCACCCGCAATGATGCCGGGTCCTCATGAGTTCCCCCGCGCCCTGGCACATCGCCTACGTCTTCGAACGGTTCCCCTCGTTCACGCAGACCTTCTGCGTCCGCGAGATCCTCGAACTCCAACGCCAGGGCATCCGCCCCCTCATCTACTCCATTCGCGACACCCGTGACGAAGACATCCGTCACTTCCCGGCTGAACTCTTCGACAGCGTCCACTTCCTCCCCCCACCCGACGACCTCACCTCCCAAGTCCGCGCCTGGAAAGACGCCCACTCCCTCCCCCGCCGCGTCGGCATCACCCTCCGCCATTGGACCGATCAACCTGACAAAGCCCGCGTTTACGAAGCCGCCTGGATCACCAAACACCTCGCCTCCCTCGGCGCCGCCGCCCCCCGCCACGTCCACTCCCACTTCGCTGGCATAGGCGCCCGCACCTCCTGGTGGCTCCGACAATTCACCGGCCTGAGCACCAGCTTCACCGCCCACGCCAACGACATCTTCTGCACCCCCGAACCCCAAAGCCCCCACTTCAATCGCCTCTTCCTCGACGCAGCCTTCGTCGCAACCGTCAGCGACTTCACCGCCCACCAACTCCGCTCCCAGCACCCCACCGTCGCCCCCCGCATCCACCGCATCTACAACGGCCTCGACCTCCAACCCCTCATCGACGCCCGCGCCACCGCCGACCGCTCCCGCGCCCCCGGCGGCATCCTCAGCGTCGGCCGCCTCATCGAGAAAAAAGGCTACCCCGACCTCATCTCCGCCTGCGCCATCCTCCGCGACCAACAAATCCCCTTCCACTGTCGCATCGTCGGTGAAGGCCCCCTCGAAGACACCCTTCGACGCCAAATCGCCGACCTCCATCTCCAAGACCTCGTCCACCTCACCGGCCCCCTCGGCATGGACCAAATCATTCGCCTCCTCGCCGAAGAAACCCAAGTCTTCGCCCTCGCCTGCGCCACCGAATCCGACGGCGGCAAAGACAACCTCCCCACCGTCCTCATGGAGGCCATGGCCGCCAGCCTCCCCTGCGTCTCCACCCGCCTCGCCGGCGTCCCCGAAATGGTCCTCGAACACCAAACCGGCCTCCTCTGCAACGAGCGCGATCCCCAATCCTTCGCCGCCCACCTCGCCACCCTCCTCAAAGACCCCGCCCTCTGCGAAACCATGGGCCGCGCCGGCCTCACTCACGCCCAAACCCACTTCGCCCAAGCCAACACCTCCCGCGCCCTCATCTCCGCCTTCGCCTCCTTCGGCGACCTCCGCACCACCCCCGACCTCCGCGCCCGCCACCCCTGGCTCCGCCCTTTGCTAGCCCGCCGCCTCCTCCGCAAACTCACCACCCCCCAGCTCCGCCATCGCCTGCCCAAAACAAGCAGCAAGGCCTTCGATCTCGACCGCCTCATGCAAGGCAGTTAACGTCACCCGCAACCGCGCCGCCCCCCGCGCCACTGTCGGATACCGAATCGCCGGGATCCAATACCCTGCCGCCCGCAGCCGCTCGCTCATCGCCACCGCCGCTCGCTCGTCTCCCACAATCACCGGCACAATCGCGCTCGAAAAAACACTCTCCTCCAGCCCCATCAATCGCCGAAACAAAGCCACATTCTCCCGCAGCCTCACCCGCCGCCGCTCCCCCCCCTCCCCCAGCATCAACTCCACCGCCACCCGCGCCGCATGCGCCAAAAACGGCGGCACCGCCGTCGAATAAACAAAACTCCGCGCCCGGTTGATCAGCCACTCCATCACCTCCCGCCTCCCCGCTACATACCCACCGCTCAACCCCACCGCCTTGCTCAGCGTCCCCATCTGCAACTCCACCCGCCCCTCCAACCCCAACTCCGCCACCAAACCCCGCCCCCCAGGCCCCACCACCCCAAACGCATGCGCCTCATCCACCAGTAACCACGCCCCAAACCGCTCTTTCAATTCCACCATCTCCCGCAGCACCGCCCGATCCCCATCCATGCTAAAGACCGACTCAGTCACCACCAGCACCCGACCCTTTGCCGTCGCCAGCAACCGCTCCAACTTCCCCAAATGATTGTGCGGAAACACCCGCAAAGTCGCCCCACTGAGCTTCGCCGCATCCACCAAACAAGCATGACTCAGCTTGTCCAAAATCACCGTATCCCCCGGTCCCACCAACGCCGGAATCACCCCCATCGGCACCGCAAACCCACTCCCAAACACCAGCGCCCCCTCCACCCCCTTCGCCTTAGCCAGCGTCGCCTCCACCTCCTCATGCGGCGCAAACGTCCCGCACACCAATCGCGACGCCCCCGCCCCCGCTCCCCAAATCTCCATCCCCTCCTTCAAAGCCGCCACCACCTCCGCCGACTCCGCCAACCCCAAATAATCATTCGAAGCAAACCCCGCCAACGATCGCCCCCCCCCCCCCCTCCCCCCCCCCCCCCCCCCCTCCCCCCCCCCCCCCCCCCCCCCCCCCCCCCCCCCCCCCCCCCCCCCCCCCCCCCCCCCCCCCCCCCCCC
>CANETF010000253.1 GCA_947440575.1 Verrucomicrobiaceae bacterium | reverse complement strand
GAACACAGCGATTCAACAATTGGCGGCGATGGTGGATTCGGCGCGGGCGAAGGCGTTGTCGGGGCAAGGGGAGGTGGTTTTGGCGTTTGCGAATGGTGCGGTGGGGAGGGATGATTTGGCTTATCGAGCGGCGGTGATTTGTGTTGAGAAAGCGAGTGTAGCGGTGGAGGGAGCGGCGGTGCCGGTTGAGAGGCGATATGAGGCGATTTCTGGATGGTATGTGTTGCCGGATGGTTTTTATTTAACGATGGCGAGTCCTGCGGACAGTGATGCGGGGGTCAATTTGCTGCAAGAGCCTTTGGGGAATCAGACGGTGATTTGTCCTGATCTTGTGGGTCAAGAGGTGCGGCTGCCGCTTTTGGTTTTTGGATCTTTAGGGGAAATTGTTTCGCCTGTTGATAATCGGGCTAGGCCTGTTTTGCTTGCGGTAGGAGAAGGGGCTTTCAATGGAGCTTTGCCGGAGGCACGGACGGGCGGGGTGCATGAACCGGGGGACTGCCGATGGTTGGCAGTGCAACGGACGACAGGAAACTCAAAGATACTGCCATGAAACATTACCGATTGAAAAGATTTCGGGGTGGATTCAGCCTAGCTGAGTGCATGCTGTCGGTAGCGATTACGGGGTCAACTTTGTTGGCGGTGATTGGGTTGCTCGCCGGGGGGGTTGGAGGTGCGCGGGATGCAAAGACCGAGACTATAGCGGGTATTTTGAGCAGGCGAATGACGGATGAGGCAAAGGAGGACATGAAAGTCCGGCCGTTACCGGTTCTGCCCTTGGCACGGTTTTTTATCTGGGACGAGGCCATGCAGACGCTTGAAACGAGTCGAACGGCGAGTGGACTTGACGGGGATTTTCGAAGTGGGAGTTCGAAGTTGGGTGCGTCGTTGATTGGACGCTCCCAAATAAGCCTTTCGCCTGATTTGCCAGGAGTTTTTCATTTGGAGATCACGATTGAATCGCCTGCGGCTGCGCCTGCGGGGCAGCGCAAAGTTCACCGTTATGAGACCCTCATTAGCCCCTAACAATTGGTTATTTTCTGGGCGGACTTGTGCTCGGCGCAAGTGCTCAGGGGTGACTCTTGTTGAGTTGCTAGTGAGCATGGCAGTGGCATCGATTTTGATGACGGCATTGATGCAGGCGTTGGTGTCAGCTTCGGATTCGTGGACGAAGCAGAGCCGGACGGTGGGGGCGCAACGGGAAGGGAGGGCGGCGATGAGGATCCTGGCGGATGATCTGAGGTCGATGGTGCCGATCCTACCGTCAGTGAGGCGTCTGACGGATGTGACGATCGGTTGGGAGAAGGCATATCCTGGGATACCTCAGACAGGGAAATTGTCGGGTGTAGTTCCATGGGAAGAGGAGGAGGATGAGGTGGGTGATAACCGGACGGGATTTTGGTTGGAAGGCGGGGCAGGGACAGGGGTGAATTCGAGGCTCGCGTTTTTTCGCTGTACAGAGGGAACGGCGCGGAGTGGGGACTTGGGTCGTGGGGATTTGCGATTGGTGCTCTATGGGACGGTGGTGACGCGTGATCCGGCTGCGAGCGGGTTGAGTGGTGCGAAGTTGAGTCAGAAATTGGTTCGCCGGGTATTGGGGCCGATGGAGACGCACAACCGGTTGAGGGCGGCTTTGGAATTGCAGCAACCGATTGTGATGGAGGAGGACTGGAATGGGCTGATGGATGCGCCGGTAGAAGGAAGCGATACGACGGTTTCGGTGGTGGCGCAGGATGTGGTGGCTTTCAAGGCGACGGCCTTTGATGATTTGTTGTTGGAGCGATATGCGGTTCCAGTGTTGCCCTCGCAATTGCCAAGGTGGATGGACATCACGCTGCGGTTGACGAATGCTCAGACGAGTCAATGGCTGGAGACGGAAGCGGACTGGCGGGGACAAGGAAGTGAGGGGAGCCGTTTGACGAGAGGGACACCGGAAGATTATCGGGATGATGTTGATGTGCGAACTTACGCGATGAGGACCGCACTGCCCGGCAGAACCTAGGTGTGATGAAGACTGGCGACGCAACGGGATTCAAGCGAGGGTTCACCCTTGTGATGACGCTGAGTATTTTGGCGGCCGTGACGATTTTGGTGGTGGGACTTTTTGGTCTGGTATCGAGGGAACGACAGACTTCGGGAACGTTTGACGCGGTTGAGCAGGCGGATTTAGCGGTGCAGGCTGGGTTCGAGCAGGCGGGGTCGTTGTTGAAGGAGGCGTTGGAGGATGAGACATCGGTCATCATGACGGTTCCTACGCAGCCATGGGTCAGTGAGGTGGATGTGAGGAATGACACGAGTCGGCGTTTGCGTTCGGAAGTTGGGAAGCAGGACAAGGGGGTATTGATGGCGGCGAGGTATGGGGCGGATGGATTGTGGACGTATGTGCCCTTGGCATCGGGTGCCTTGGGTTCAGATTCGAGGGCACCCTTGAATGCGGATCCTGCCTTGGCGAATTTGAAGTCGATTCAGTTGGTTGGGCCAGGGATGGGAATGACTGGGGTGCCAAACTCGTATCTTCCGCTGCCGAGTCAGACGACGGTGCTGACGGCGGAGGAGATGGTGGAATTGAAGCGGGCGACGCAGCGGATGGCGGAGGTAGATCCATGGATGCGGAGTGGACCGTGTTATTGGGTGGAGTTTGGGCTGCCACCGAGTGAAGTGAATGTGACGGATGTGGTGAAGGGACGGTTTTGTTTTACGGTGGATGATTTGCAAGGGCGATTGAATTTGGGGACGGCGGGAGACATTGATCCGAATGTTTTGCCGCCGTTAGCGCCGGTTCCTGTGAGAGAGGCGCCTTCTTTCAGGGTGGCGACCAATGGGCAAACGGAAACGGTGCATTCGGTGCCCGGGTTGAATTTGGTGAATGACGCGCGACCCTTGTTGAATCAGGCGAGTTTGTTTACGTTGTTGCAGCCGAATCGGGACCCGATTGCGATAGATGGATCATTGAATGCGGGGAGGCTTGCGATTCATCGTCAATTGGTGGCGTTGCGGGCGATGCATGTGACGCCGGGTGCATGGAGGGAGACGCTGTTTCAGCCTGATACAGATTTAGGGTGGTCTGGGTTCACCGATCCGGTGTTGTTTTCGAATCGATTTCTTGAGGGCTCGAGTAGTTCGGTGCCAATAGGGAGTTTGCAGGATCCCGTGTTTCGGGCATTGGAGGAAAATACGATTCACCAGTTGGTGCCCTATGAGGAGTTGGCGCTGATTCCTCCTGATCCGGCATTTACTTGGGTGCCCGGGCTAAGAAAGATGAATTTGAACCGGTGGTTAGAGGAGATTGATGGGTTGCAGGGGAACGCTCGGCGGACAAAAGCGGCTGAGGCGATCAATGCAATCGCACAGCATATTCAGTCTCATTTGCCGATTTTCGGGACGGAGAGAATGGGGGGGTATCCGTTTCCGGCTGGCAATTCGAACGTGACGGAAAGAGCCCGGGCGTATTTGAGATGCTTGGCGGCGGGCATTTTGGATTATGCGGACAAGGATTCGGTGCCGAGCATGGATGGGGATCCATTTGATCAAGACAGGGGGGCGGTCCCGCCAAGATCTGATGTGGGTGAGGACTATCCGACGTATCGGGGGATGGACAGTTTTCCGGTAGTCTCCGAGCAGTGGCAGCGTTACCGATTCGAGAGCGCGGCGAGCGGGAGTGTGACCGTATCGGTAACGCACTACTTGGAGCTATGGAACATGACGAACCAGCGCATTTCGGGCGAAATTGCGGCGGCGTATGATATCAACGCGGACGTGACGATTGGATTTCGCACGTTTGATTTGATGACGCAGGGCATGACCGCTGAGTCGGGAGCGGTGCAGAAGGAGAGGTTGCGTTGGGACAAAGGGGGCAATCTGCCCGGTTTATGGCATGCACCGGTTCGAATTGACAGTCCGACCGCGCCGATGACACCTGCATTGGTGGAAACCGGAGCGGTGGCGCCGCAAAGGCCCTTGGAGCCGAATGAAGTTCGTGTGATATCATTCCCACCTGTTAGGTTGAAGTTAGAGGCGGGGTCTACAGGAGCGGTGACAGCGGTCGATATCGTGGGCAGAGATTTGTCTGGGAGTGACGTTCGGAGCCGGTATCGGTTAGCGTTCAAACCGACGGGCAGTAATGAGTTTAGTTTGGTGGACCAGCCGTTGCGGGCGCTGGAGCGGTTTTCCCGGAACGTGACGAATTCGGCGGCGAATCGACAACGATTCAACACAACACACCCAGGGATGTCTTATGCTCTTTCGAATCAAAAGTATGCGAACAATGTCGGGGATCCGAGGGCGGCTTTCTTCATTAACTATTCGCAAGATGTGGTCAATTATGATCAGGGATCGAGTCCATGGGGACGCAACGTGAGAACGAACATTGGTGCGACGCTCTTTTTCCGTGAGAATCGGACCGCTTTGTGGCCTGACGGGGGGCACAATGCAACGGCGCGGAACGCGTCGATAGGTTCGATCAACCGGGACCCCGGTGACCCGATTCTGAGGCCGGGGATTCATGCTGCATTGCCAGCATCGTCTGTGGATGGGATGCGGGAGCGGCAGAAGTATGTGCAGGTGATTTCGAATCGGGGTCGGTTGAGCAGTGTGACCGAACTGGGGCATGTGTTTGATCCGATCATGTGGGATCCGAATGGCGGGGATGAGTTCGATACACCCAAGCAGGTGGATTTTGCGAACATCAGGGTTGGGTCGGGGGTGAGGGCATCGGACAAGTTTTGTGGTGGCAACACGCTGCGCATTGGAAGGCCTGAGCACACGAGATTCAGGCCGGACTACAGTCTGGTTCCCGCAACGGGGGCACCGGTGAATCGTGCGCGTTGTGCAACGGCGTTGCTGGACCTGTTTCATGTGGGCAACCCGAGGTCGGCCGATCCTCTTAAGCGGATGGGGGATCTGGTGAAGATTGACGGACAGGTCAACTTGAACACGGCGACGTTTGATACTTTGAGGGCGTTGGTGGCAGGTCGGTTGGTGACTGATCCAAGATTGAAACTGGCATTGAGTGATGCGGATCCCTCGCTGACTGCACCTGTGGGATTGCAGCCGACGACGGGTCGGCCCTTTGTGCAGATGACGGAGTCGGACGGTGGGGTGGCGGATTTGGTGGCGGAGTTGATCATTCGAAACCGGCCCTATTTGTCTGCAGCGGAGCTGCCGGAGAAACTGAGGTTGCCGATGGCGGATGAACTGGCGCAGCGGCCTTACAAGCGGGTGAAGCAGATCGACATGCAGCAGAAGGGGATGGCGCTGGTAGAGGGGCAACCCATTTTGGGGGCGAGTAAGCGGCCAAGCGAGTTGAGCATTGAGCCGGAGTGGAGTGATGCGGCTGCGGAGGAGGCGTTTGCGCGGATCTTTAACAATGCGACGGTCAGGAGCCGGCATTTCCGGGTGGTGGTGACAGGGCAGGCGGTGGTGAAGACGCGGAGTGAGACAACGAAAGTGCTGGCGACGAGGTCGCGGGTGTATCATGTGTTTGTGCGTCCGATTCGGGACGTGAATGGCAATCTGGTCAGGCAACAAACGGAGATCCTTTATGCGCGCACACTTTAGACTCGCAATGACATGGTGTTTAGGGTGGATGGTATTTGGTCCTGTGGTCCTGAGCGGGCAAGAGGCTGAGGGAGGATTGGCATACCTGAGGTTTGTGAATGCGACGGGATTGCCTGGGAAGCTTTTTGTGAAGTTGGATGGGGAGGACATCAATCCGGAGGGTTATGCGGACGGATTTGCGACGGGGGCGGTGGGGTTTCCTGCGAAGATTTGCCAGGTGGAATTTCAGCATGACGGATTGGGCAAAGTGAAGGTGCCGGTGGAGATCAAGGCCGGGGAAGTGACGGCGGTGGTGGCGCTGCCTGTTACGGAGGAGTCGAAAAAGGAAGGGGAACCTCCTGAGATCAAACTGGGGCATCAGGTGGTGGCGTCCAAGAAGCATCAGAGTGGGCAGCCATCGACGATCACGGTGGTGCAGTCGTCACCGGCGGAGATGCTGAATTTTACGGTGGGGGGGGTGCCGGTGGCGGCGGAGAAGCTGAAGCCGGTGGTGGCGTCGTTGAACCGCGGGAT
>CANETF010000252.1 GCA_947440575.1 Verrucomicrobiaceae bacterium | reverse complement strand
ATGGGGGAATGCGACGGTGGTGTGGTTGGAGGGGGTGGTGGTGTATGGTGTTGGTGGTGGTGTGTGAGTGGGTGGGTGGGGGGGGTGGGGGGGGGGGATGTGTATACTTTGGAGAAGCGGCGGCTTTTGGATGTGGCGGTGTCAGAGGAGGCGGTGGGGATTGACTGCTCAGGGTTTGTTTCGCGGTGTTGGGGGTTGAAGCGGTCGTATTCGACGCGGGAGTTGGCGGGGATTTGCAAGCCGTTGGGGAGTTATGATGAGTTGAAGCCGGGGGACATCTTGAACACTTACAATGCGCATTGTTTGATGTTTGGGGGCTGGGTGGATGCGGGACGGGAGCGGTTGTGGGCCTATGAGACGGGGATTCCGCCGCATTGGAAGGTGATCCGACATCGGCCTACGGTGGCGTCGCTGAAAGGGAATGGGTTTGTGCCGTTGCGGTATCGTGGGGTGGTGGATTGAGCGTTGTTTTCTTGTCGTTGCGGGGGGGGGATTTCTCCTTTATGGAGGGGGCAGGTTATGGATTGCCAACAGGCGGAGATCGTTAAAAGTTTGATGTCCTCTTACTCGACAGTGGGAGGGATCAATCATGTGGATTGCGGGAATTTGCCGTCGAAGGCGGCGATTTCGACGTTGTGCGAGGATTTGCTGCATTTGCTGTTTCCGGGATTTTATTCGGAGGTGGCGGTGTCGTCGGCGGAATTGGGGCTCATGACGAATGAGCTGGTGGCGTCGATTCGGGAGCGGTTGAACACGGAGGTGAGGCGGAGTTTGAGGCTGAAGGATGAGGGGGAGCCGCTGCATGAGACGGCGGTGAAGCTGGTGTGCCAGTTTTTGATGAAGCTGCCGGAGGTGCGGGCGGTGTTGCAGACGGATGTGCAGGCGGCTTTTGATGGGGATCCGGCGGCGAGGAGTTTTGAGGAGATTATTTTGGCGTATCCGGGGTTGGAGGCGATCGCGATTCAGCGGAGTGCGCATCTGCTGTATGCGGCTGGGGTGCCGTTGCTGCCGCGGATGATGACGGAGTGGGCGCACAGTCGGACGGGGATCGACATTCACCCGGGGGCGGAACTGGGGAGTCATTTTTTCATTGATCACGGGACGGGGGTGGTAATCGGGGAGACATGCCAGATCGGGTCGCATGTGAAGCTGTATCAGGGGGTGGGATTGGTGGCGAAGTCGCTGGCGGCGGGGCAGGCGCTGGCGGGGAAGAAGCGGCATCCGACGTTGGAGGATCATGTGACGATTTATGCGGGGGCGACGATTGTGGGTGGGGACACGGTGATTGGGGCGAGGAGCATCATCGGGGCGAATGTGTTTTTGATGGAGAGTGTGGCGCCGGACATGATCTATGCGCTGGGCGATCAGGAGCACCGGATTCGGGAAAAGAAGGCGAGCGGGAAGCCGCCTGGGGGATCGGCGCGGCAGGAGGGGGAGAAGTGATGGAAGCTGAGGGAGAGGATGAGGGGGTGGAGGGGCAGTTGAGTTTTTCGTTTTTGGAGGCTGCGGGGGAGGAGGTGGCGGAGCGGCATGAGCCGGCGAGGGGATTTGCTCCTGAAGCGGGTGCGGGGGTGGTGGAGCGGAATGAGTTGATGGCTGGGGAAGTCTTTACGGAGGAGGTGCTGGAGGCGATGTGCCGGGAGTGGTTGCAGGAGTTGGAGCTGCCGGGGGCGGCGAAGCTGGTGAGGGTGATTTGGAATGCGAGGCTGAAGAGCACGGCGGGGTATGCGAGTTTTCCGGCGTGGCGGATCGAGTTGAATCCGAGGTTGATGGAGTATGAGGGGCAGGTGGTGCGGACGTTGAAGCATGAGCTGGCGCATTTGATTGCGTATCATCGGGCGGGGAGGAAGCGGATCGATCCGCATGGGCAGGAGTGGCGGATGGCGTGCGCGTGTCTGGGAATTGCGGGGGAGAAGGCGTGTCATCAGTTGCCGCTACCGAGGGCGAGGCAGAAGCGGACACTGGCGTATCGGTGTCAGGCGTGCGGGTTTGTGCTGCATCGGGTGCGGCGGTTTCGGCGGCCGACGGCGTGCATGAGTTGCTGTGCGAAGCACAGTGGGGGGCGGTATGACGGGCGGTTTCGGTTTGTGCCGGTGGATTTGGGTGAGGAACCGCCGGTTACGGAGTGATCGAGTCTTGCCAAGGGGTGGGGTTTTGGCATGATGGGCGTCCCAACGCGCCATGAGAAGCACCGACGATCAGCAGCAATTGCAGGCCAGAATCATTTTGGAAGTGAGGAGTGGGCGGGCGACGTCGAGACGGACGCTGGCGGGGGCGTTGAAGTTGTCGCCGACGACGGCGGGGCAGTATGTGGATGATTTGATCGGGGCGGGGTTGATGATGGAGACGGGACTGGAGCAGGGGCCGTTGGGGAGGCCAAAGCGGATGTTGAGTTTGAAGGGAGAGAAGGGGTGGTTTGTGGGGATCGAGTTCAATGCGGAGCGGGTGCAGGCAGTGCGGGTGGATTTTTGCGGGAAGCAGACGGGGGCGCAGGTGCGGGTCCTGCCGGCTTCAGCGGATGTGGCGAAAGTGTGGGGAGAGATTGGAGAGATGATTGAGAAGCTGCGGGAGGGGGCTAAGGGGCCGCTGCTGGGCATTGGGATGGGGGTGCCGGGGGTGGTGGATCTGGAGCGGGGGGTGGGGGTGGAGTATGCGTTTTTGCCGGGTTGGCGTGAGGTGGCGGTGACGGGGCCGATGGAGGCGCAGTATGGGGTGCCAGTGACGTTGGACAACAATTTGCGGGTGATTGCGCTGGCGGAACGCTGGTTTGGCGATGGGCGTGGCTTGGAGGATTATGTCATTTTGGGGCCGCGCAGTGGGTTTGGGTTGGCGGTGGTGCATGGGGGGCGGTTGATGCGGGGAGCGCACTATGCCGCGGGGGAGGCAGGGCGGTGGCCGTGGCCGTTTTTGGAGGGGGGGCGGCGGGTGCATGATGTGCTTTCGGCACCGGGGGTGTGGCGTCGGTTGGCGGGGGTGGAGTCGAAGGCGATGCTGCCTGCGGATTTGTGGGAAGCGATTGGTGGGTTCAAGGGGGAGACGGGATTGGTTTGGGATGAGGTGGTGTCCGATTTTGCACATTTTCTGGGTTGTGTGCAGATGCTGTTGGACACGGGGACGTACTTTTTGCACGGTCCGTTGACGAGGCTGGGGCGGCGGTTTTGTGACGAGGTATTGGCGGGGATGGAGAGCCAGTTTCCGGAGTTGAGGGGGTCGATGCCAAGGTTGGTGGGGTCGTCTTTGGGGGATGATGCGGGGGCGCTGGGGGCGGTGAGTTTGGCGATGGAGAAGTGGGTGCCGGGGATTTGAAGGAGCCGTGATCGTGGTGACGTTAGAGGGGGATGAAGGCTTTTTTGTTTGGGATTTGGATTGCTGGTGCGGTGGGGATGATGGCGGCTGAGAAGCCGAATGTGATTTTTGTCTTGGTGGATAACTTGGGGAATGGGGATGTGGGGTGCTTCAATCCAGGGGCGAAGCAGCGGACGCCGAATTTGGATCGGATGGCGGCGGAGGGGATGATGCTGACGAGTTTTTACTCGGTGTGCGGGGTGTGCTCGCCGAGTCGGACGGGGGCGATGACGGGGTGTTATGCGCAGCGGGTGAACCTGCATCGAAATCACGATAGCCGCGGGGTGCTGAGGCCGGTGTCACCTAAGGGGCTGCATCCGGACGAGATGACGGTGGCGGAGGTGATGCGGTCGGCGGGGTATGCGACGAAGGTCATTGGGAAGTGGCATCTGGGGGATCAACCGGAGTTCCTACCGACGCGACAGGGGTTTGATGAGTATTTTGGGATTCCCTACAGCGATGACATGACGCAGGACAAGCGGCCTGAGGAGTGGCCGGAGTTGCCGTTGATGCGGGATGAGGTGGTGGTGGAGGCGCCGGCGGAGCGGGATACGCTGACGAAGCGTTACACGGAGGAGGCGATCGAGTGGATTCGACGGAAGAAGGGTGGGCCGTTCTTTTTGTATCTGCCGCATGCGATGCCGGGGAGCACGAAAGCGCCGCATGCGAGTGCGGCGTTTCAGGGGCGGTCGGCGAATGGGAAGTGGGGGGACAGTGTGGAGGAGTTGGACTGGTCGATGGGGGAGCTGATGCGGGTGCTGAAGGAGGAGGGGCTGGCGGAGAAGACGCTGGTGGTGTGGACGTCTGACAATGGGGCGCCGAGGCGGGAACCGCTGCAGGGAAGCAATGCGCCGTATGCGGGCTGGGGTTACAACACGTCGGAGGGGGCGATGCGAATGCCGTGTTTGATGTGGTGGCCAGGGAAGATACCCGGTGGGGTGACTTGCGATGCGCTGAGCTCGATGATCGATTTGCTGCCGACGTTTGCGGGGCTGGCGGGGGCGGCGTTACCGGAGAGGAAGATCGATGGGTTTGATTTGGCGGGGGTGTGGTTTGGGGGGCGAGGGGAGGTCAGTCCGCGGGATGAGCGGGGCTTCTATTACTATCATGCGGAGCAGTTGCAGGCGGTTCGAAGCGGGCCGTGGAAGCTCTATTTGGCGCTGGAGAACAAGGTGGTGAATTTGGCGGACAAGATGGAGCGGGCGGAGTTGCGGCTGTTTGATGTGCAGAACGATATGGGGGAGACGCGAGAGGTGTCTGGGAAGCATCCGGAGGTGGTAGCGCGGTTGATGGCGATGGCGGAGGCGGCGCGGGAGGGGTTGGGGGATTTGGGGCGCGAGGGAACGGGACAGCGGGAGGCGGTGTGGGTAGAGAATCCGACGGGGCGTTTTATGAAAGAATGAGTGGGCCTTCGGTGCAGAGGGTGGATTCGCCGAAGGTTTTGAGTTGGTTATGGCCGAAGCGGTGGGCGTAGCTGAGGAGGAGGCGGTTGTGGGGTTGTTTGTCGAGGCGGACGCTGCGGCCCATCTGGTAGCCGAAGGTTTTTTCGCCGCCGATCATGACGCAGGGGATGTTGTCCATGGAGTGGGAGTTGCCTTTGCCGAGTTCGTTGGTCCAGACGATGAGGGTGTTGTCGAGCATGGAGCCGTCGCCGGTGAGTTCGGGGGTTTCGCTGAGGCGTTTGGCGAGGTAGGCGAACTCGCCAGCGAACCACTGGTTGATTTTGAGCAGCTTGGCGTAGGAGTCCTGGTTGGCGTCGGGGTCGTGGGAGAGGGAGTGGTGGCCTTCTTCGACGCCGAGCCAGCGCATTTGAGCCATGCCGACGGAGCGCATGTATTGGAGGGTGCCGACGCGGGCCATGTCGTTGGCGAGGGCGTTGATCAGGAGATCAATCTGGATGCGGCTGATTTCGGGGGTGTTGTCGTTGACGAGTTCGAGGCTGGGGTCGATGTCGGGGATGCGATGGGGGAGGGAGGATTGTTTGTCGGCTTCTTTGAGGTCGTTTTCGAGGTCGCGGACGAGAGCCATGTGTTGGTCGAGGAGGGATTTGTCCCGGGCGCTGAGTTTGGAGGTGACGCGTTTGAGGTCTGCCTGGACGTCATCAAGGATGCTGACGAGACTGTCTTTGTCCTTCATGCGGCCGTAGAGTTTCGACAGCATTTGATGGGGGTCGTCGATGGGGGCGACGGGTTGGTTGGGTCCGGCATAGGACATGCGGGTCCAGGGGTCGGCGCGATTGGGGACGGCGACTCCGAATTCGAGGGAGCCGAAGCGAGTTTTGGTGTTGGGCTGGGATTGGAGGAAGTTCTTGATTTCCTGGTCGATGGAGATGCCGCCGGCCCAGCCAGCGGGGTTGCCGCCGCCGCCGCGGATGTTGCCGGGGAGGAGTTCGGTGCCGGTAAGCAGGCAGCTCATGCCGCGCATGTGGTTGTCGCCATCACCACGGACCCTGTTGTAGATGCCGTTGAGGATGAGGGTGCGTTTTTTGAAGGGTTCGAGGGGTTTTAAGATGGGTTTGAGGTCGAAGTTTTCGCCTTCCTGATCCGGCCAGAAGTCCTGGGGCAGAGTGCCGTTGGGACTGAACATGATGATGAGGCGCTGGCGGCGCAGGGGTGTCGGGGCTCCGGTGAGGCTGGGGAGGCCGGAGAGGAAGGGGAGGGTGGCGGCGGAGAGGCCGAGGTCGCGGAGGAATTGGCGGCGGGGGAGGGACATGGGAATAGGGTTCGTTGTTCGCGGTTCTCGGTTGGTTGT
>CANETF010000251.1 GCA_947440575.1 Verrucomicrobiaceae bacterium | reverse complement strand
GGCGACGGCACCTTCGCCAACCAGGCCGCCCTCGTCATCGAGCCCGGCCGCGGCCTGTTCATCCACTCCCGCACCCAATCCGTCAGCCTCGTCCTGTCCGGTCAAGTCCGCGACCACCCCTTCGCCAGCCCCCTGCTCCAGGGCGTCAACCTCTACGCCTCCGGCTGGCCCATGCCCCTGAGCCCCAACGCCCTGCAAATGACCGCCGCCAACGGGTTCACCGCCAACCTCAGCTCCAGCCTCGCCGACCAAATCCAACGCTGGCAGGCCGACACCCAACCCACCGCCCAGGGTTACCAAGGCCTGTTCTACCTCGGCTCCGGCACGTTCCGCCAATGGACCACCATCGGCGACAACACGTTCACCAACCAATCCAACACCCCCATCCTCTACCCCCACCGCGCCCTGTTCATCCGCACCCGCACCCCCCGCCCCACCTGGACCCCCCCTCCCCCTGGACCCCCTAACGTCTAGCTCATCCACGGCGGGGAGGGAAGCCCGAATTCAAACTGGAGCGTTACCCGCCGTTGGATGGAGCGTCTTGTTCGCATTCTGATTTTTGTGCGGAAGGAGTGAGACGATATTACATCCCCAGCACCCATAGGAATGAATCAGGGTGGTGGTGACGCACGATAAAGGCTCGAATCTCCTGTGAGGCATGAATGATTCGCGTCCGTAAATCCTCCCATGGATACCGAGACCAATAGTCAAAGCTGAAAGAGCCTGGAAACGTCTGCTCCAATATTCTGCAATCCTGCGAATTAGCAACTTTAGACTCCCATTCAGCCAGTTCCGAGAGAAGGTTGACGACCCCTTGAGAGTCAAACCTGTTGAAGCTGTAATAATCGAAACTGGAATCTGCTCGCATGAATGCCGAGTGTAGAAAGTCGAAGCCGGTGTCGGAAATGTATAAGGAACCGTCACTCCAGCATTTTGGCTGGGATGGCGAATCGGATGCGGCAAACTCGAAATAGCAGGTTCCTTCCAGCACCGACCGATCACGGATCACCGATAGGCTATCGTTGAGCCACTCGATGTCAGAGTCTGTGCATTCGGCGTTCATGCTTAGGTCATTTTTGATGCGAACAGTGTCATTAGTACGATTCAATATCGCCAAAGGCGATATTTTCACGCGCCCAATCGCCCCCAGAGTGTCGCCCAAAGCCCATAAAGTCAAGGTTCCAGCAGCTTGATTCAGATTCATTGATCTTTTTGATATTTAGATTTTTCGGATCCCCAACCCAACCGATATGCAAATGGGTGATATTGATATGGTTAACCTCACCAAACCTTTTGCGACGTGATTCTCCTCCTCCAAAGCCGCCCGCCAAATGCGTGGTCCCCCTCCAAAAAACCGCCCGCCCCTACCTCCCCTTCCCCCATCCATTTCCCCCTCGCCCCACCTTTGCCCTCCTCTGCGGCCATCCCATCTCTGCGGTGTCCCCCCTCCACGCACCCCCACCTCTCTCGCCCTCTCGCCCTCTCGCCCTCCGCAATCCGCAATCCGCAATTCCTCCTAGGGATGGTTTTCCACACTTTATTATTGTTTTTATTGTGAATATGTTTATTTTATTTTGTGCGCTTCCCTCAACCATCCGCATTTTCCCGCTTCACCGCGCTCCTTCCCTTGAGGGGACTCCTTCTCTGCGCCCTGGGATTCGCCACCCTCTCGCCCGCCCACAACCTCGACCAAGTGAACACCCACTTGCGTTTCGACCTCCAAACCATCAACCAATTTGAGTTCCGCTCCCAACTCAACCAGCCCCTCATCCAGGCAGGCGACGAACTCGGCATCGTCTTCAAAAGCACCCCCGGCCCCGGCACCAACATCGGCGCGGGCGGCTACTTCACCTTCTACATTCCCGAAGGCACCCAGGTCACCGATGCCGAATACGGCTCCATCTCCTCCAGTGGCAATTTTGTCCCGCTCCCTCTCAAACCCCCCGCCAACATGCCCCTCGGCACCGGCCCGGTCGGCTCCTCCAGCACCTCCGCCTTGGCCAACTTCCGGCTCGGCCCCAACGTCATCGGCCAGTCCGCCCTGACCACGGACGCCTCCGGCAAGCACAATGGCACCATCGCCGGCATCTACGGCGATGTCGGCATTTTCTACTCCACCGACCCCGATACCGCCTGGCGCACCTTCGAAACCTCCGGCGGCTTCGACGGCAACCCCGCCACCAACGACAACACCCTCACCACCAACAGCGGCGACCCCATCATCCCCAGCAACCTCTGGGACGCCGCCCAACTCATGGCCTTCGGCATGAAAAGCCCGGCCGCCCCGTTTATCGACCCCGACGGCCGCGGCAACGCCCCCTGGGGCCTCGCCAGCCCCGTCGCCGGTCCCCAAAGCGGCTACGCATGGGCCTTCGATATCGACACGTGGCGCTCCAATGCCAACGACCCCAGGCGCATGCAAAAATCCATCCGCACCGGCCCCTGGAAGCGCATCCTTTATCAAGGCAGCACCGTCGCCAAAGACCAACCCGGCCTCAACTCCAACACCACCGGCATCGCCACCCAAAACGCCGACACCCTGGGCGTCGCACTCAACTCTGATAGTCCCCTGCCCCCCACGCTCGATTGGTCGGACACCTCCAGCCCCAAAGCCATCCGCATGGCCTTCGGTGAACTCCAACTCGGTCTCTCCGAACATGGCCGCGTCCGCCTCAAAGTCCTCGCCAACCCCGGTGAACCCGGCGCTCCCTTCGACCCCAATGGCAACATCAACCTCCACTCCGATGTCTCCGGTGGCGACGCCGGCGGCACCAGCAACGGCAAAGACCACACCTGGCGCTACGTCACCTCCTCCCCTCTCTCCGCCCAAACCGCTTCTCACTTCCAAAAAACCTTCGCCAAAACCATCGTCAGCGTCGGCGAAAGCTCCTACTTCGATCTCGTCGTCGTCAACTCCAGTGCCGATGAAATGCGCAACGTCGTCGTGCGCGACCCCCTCCCCTCCGGCATCAGCTTCCTCGAGGCCAACGAAACCCCCACCTCCACCAGCCCCCTCACCTGGAACCTCGGCACCATCCCCGCCCAAGGCTTCCGCCGCATCCGCGTCGAATACGTTGCCACCACCCGCGGCACCCGCTTCAATACCGCCCAAATGACCTGGCATGGCGGCACCAAATCCGCCACCGATAGTGTCGACGTCACCACCTCCGGCATCATCACCCCCCCTGCCGACATGTCCGTCGGCAACCTCCTCTTCCTCGATGGCAACGGCAACGGCAAGGCCGATACCGGCGAAGGCCTGCCCAACATCGAACTCGCCCTCTACGAGGGCGACGATCAACCCGGCATCAACCCTCCCCGCGAAACCGTCGTCACCGGCCCCAATGGCCGCTACCTCTTCACCGGCCTCGAACCCAACGAATACAAAATCCACATCCCCGCCCGCTACTTCCAGCCCGGCCAACCCCTCACCGGCACCTTCAGCGTCACCGGCGTCCGCTTCGGCGACGACGACCAGGGCGAAGACGGCGAAGACTCCCTCCAACCCTGGGTCACCGGCATCACCTCCCGTGAATTCCTCCTCAGCGAAGGCACCGCCCCCTCCGAATACACCTACGAATCCGGTTTCCAATCCACCTCCGACGACCCCAACGACTCCAACATCGACCTCACCATCGACCTCGGCCTCTACATCGCCGTCGGTCTCGGCAACCACGTCTTCATCGACGCCAATCGCAATAACAAGGCCGATCCCGGCGAAGGCTTCGACGGCGTCACCCTCGAACTCTACCCCGATGGCACCGCCCCCGGCACCCACGCCCCTTTCGCCACCACCACCACCTCAAACGGCGGCATCTACTCCTTCGTCGGCCTCCCCCCCGGCGCCTACCGCGTGCACATCAACAAAGAAATGTTCACCGCCAATACCCCCCTCCATGGCATGATCTCCATCCCCACCTCCATCGCCGGTGACGACGATGTCGGTTCAGATGGCAATGCCCTCGGCGACCTCTCCCAAACCGGCGTCACCTCCAGCCTCGTCAGCATCGGCATCGGCACCGCCCCCACCTCCGATACCGGCGAAACCGGCCTCGGCGCCGCCTCCGACGACCTCATCGACTCCGCCATCGACCTCACCGTCGACTTCGGCTTCCAACGCCGCCTCCAAGTCGGTAACCTCGTCTTCACAGACACCAACCTCAACGGCCGCTTCGACCCCGGTGAAGGCCTCGCCGGCGTTCGCGTCTCCCTCTTCAAATTCGACCAGGACCCCCTCTCCGAACTGCCCGAGGCCTCCACCACCACCGACTCCGAAGGCCGCTACCTCTTCGACTTCCTCTACGCCGGCTCCTACTTCGTCTTCATTCCCCCGGAAGAGTTCGCCCCCGGCAACCTCCTCTCCAACAGGCTCTCCATCCCCGGCAACGCCCGCAACCAGGACGACAATCTCTCCGAAGACGGCATCGACTCCGCCCTCCCCTTCGCCACCGGCATCCGCTCCACCACCTTCTCCCTCGCCATGAACACCGCGCCCACCGGCGCCCAATACGAAACCGGCGCCTTCTCCGATAGCGACGACGCCGACGACGCCAATGGCAACCTCACCATCGACTTCGGCTTCCAAATCCAAAACCCCCTCCAAGTCGGCGTCGGTAACCTCGTCTTCATCGACCAAAATGCGAACGACACGGCCGACGACAATGAAGGGGTCCCCGGCGTCCTCCTCCAGGTCTTCCCTTCAACCGCCAACCCCCTCTCCGATACCCCCCTCGCCTCCACCACCACCGACGAACTCGGCACCTACTTCTTCAGCCAACTCGAAGAGGGCAGCTACCTCCTCTTCATCCCCCCCTCCGAATTCCAACCCGGCAAACCCCTCGCCACCCTCATCTCCCTCCCCGGCGCCGGCCTCGACTTCGGCAGTGACGACGACCTGGACGAAAACGGCATCGACGCCCCCTCCCCCGCCCTCACCGGCATCCGCTCCTACGCCTTCTACCTCGCCCCCGACAGCGAACCCACCAGCATCTCCGGAGAACAAGGCGTCTACTCCGACCTCGACAACGCCGACGACGATAACTCCGATCTCACCATCGACTTCGGCTTCACCCGGCCCGTCGCCCTCGGCAACCTCGTCTTCTTCGACGCCAACAACAATGGCCGCGCCGACCCTGCCGAAGGCATCCCCAATGTCCCCCTGCGCCTCTTCCCCACCGGCGCCGACCCGCTCTCCGACACCCCCCTCGCCACCACCACCACCGACACCCAGGGCCGCTACCTCTTCTCCAGCCTCGCCCCCGGCCAATACTTCGTTCACATCCCCCCAACCACCTTCGAAACCGGCGCCCCGCTCCACAACCGCATCTCCCTCCTCGGCCACTCCTCCGGCGACGATGACTCCGGCGAAGATGGCCTCGACAACCCTCCCTATGTCCAATGGGGCCTCCGCTCCCAGACCGTCTCCCTCGCCCCCGGACTCGCTCCCGCCGGAACCGCCGAATCCGGCTTCGACTCCACCTCCGACGATGCCAACGACACCTCCACCGACCTCACCCTCGACCTCGGCTTCACCCTCCCCGCCACCCTTGGCACCCTCGTCTTCAGTGACTTGAACGCCGACGGCCTCCTCCAACCCACTGGCACCGATGGCCAAACCAACACCGCCGATGACGAAATACCCCTCTCGGGTGTCGTCATCGAGTTCTGGTCCACCGGCGGTGACAGCCTCATCGACACGCCCGATGACCTGCTCATCAACTCCATTGAAACAGCCTCCAACGGAACCGCCCAGCTCTCCAGCTTGGCCCCCGGAACCTTCTTCCTCCGCATCTCCCCATCCGCCTTCGAACCCGGCTCCCCCCTCGCAGATCTCCCCGTCGCTTCCCTCATCACCAACCCTGCGGATGACCGCACTCCGGGCGACAACAACGGCTCCCAACCCAACGGCAAAGCCACCACCACCAACTCCCCCATCATCACCCTATCGTCGGGTGAAATCGACACCACCATCGGCTTCGGTTTCATCAATACAGTGTTCCCTCTCACCTGGTCCGCCTGGCAGGCCCGCAACACCTCCCTCCCAGACACCACCCCCACCGGCAACCCCGACGGCGACTCCCTCCCCAACCTCCTCGAGTTCGCCTTCGGCCTCGACTCCAAAACCGGCATCTCCCCCCGTC
>CANETF010000250.1 GCA_947440575.1 Verrucomicrobiaceae bacterium | reverse complement strand
AGAGGGTGCCGGGGAAGTATTTGAAGTCCTTGAATTGGCATCCGGTGAGGGCGTTGTCCTATTTAGAGAGTCAGCGTTATTATGCGGCGAAGAAGCGGTATGTGAGTTGGAAGGCGGGGCAGGAATTGGGGCGAGGTGAGTATGACTGTTTTCATGGGTGGTCGGGGGATTGTTTTCGGGCGTTGATTGAGGCGCGGAAGCGGGAGGTGCCGAGTGTGATGGACATCCCGACGTGGCATCGGAACAAGGGGAAGACGAAGGCTGGGGAGACGCGGTCGGAGCGGGAGATGCGGCTGGGGAAGAAGCGGTCGTGGCTGGAGCGGCTGGAGATCAGTCGATTGGAGATGCTGGCGGAGTATGATTTGGCGGATCTGATTTTGGTGCCGTCAAGGAAGTCGGCGGAGACGTTTTTGGCGGCGGGAGTGAGTGAGCGGAAGTTGCATTACGTGGCGCGCGGGGTGGATGTGGAGCGGTATCGGCCGGGGGTGGCGCCGGAGGTGTTTCGGGTGTGTTTTGTGGGGGCACTGATCGAGCGGAAGGGGGTGCATTTGCTTTTGGAGGCGTGGAAGAAGTTGGGGTTGAAGGATGCGGAGTTGGTGTTGGTGGGGACGGTGCATGGGGAGATGAAGAAGCACTTGGAAAGTTGGGGGACGGAGACGGTTAAGGTGGTGGGTTTCACGCCGAACGTGCAGGACGAGTTGAGGCGGTCGTCGGTGTTTGTGTTTCCGAGTGAGTGCGAGGGGTTTGCGAAATCGACTTTGGAGGCGGCGGCGTGCGGGTTACCGTTGATCGCGACGGAGGAGTCGGGGGATGCGGTGGTGGACGGGGAGACGGGGAGGGTGATTCCGGCGAACGATGTGGAGGCGCTGGCGGCGGCGTTGGAGTGGGGGGCGGGGAATCGGGATGCGCTAGCGGAGATGGGGCGGCGGGGGAGGGAGCGGGTGGAGCGGTGTTTGACGTGGGATCACTATCGGCGGCGGTTGTTGGATGGGTATGCGAAGGTGATGGGAGGGAGGTCGTGATGAGGCGGGCGAGGATATTGGTTCTTCAGATGAAGCGGATTGGGGATTTGATCCTGACGGCGCCTGCGATTGCGGATTTGAAGGGGGCTTTTCCGGAGGCGGAGATTGTGATGGTGGTGGCGGGGAACTGTGTGGATTTGGCGGAGTGTTTTCCAGGGGTGACGCAGGTGCTTCGCTACGACACGGGGAGGGTGAATGCGGCGCTGTGGGCGGCGGTGTCGGTGGGGGGATGGGATGTGTGTTTGGACTTCACGGGGACGGATCGGGCGGCGCTGCTGACGCAGTTGAGCGGGGCGAAGGAGCGGGTCGGGTATCGGAAGTTTTGCGGGAAGAGTTTGCGGGCGCGGGCTTACACGAGGTTGTGTGAGGCGTCGGTGAGGGAATTGCACACGGTGGCGTTTCATCGGGCGCTGGTGGCGGAGGTGGGTGCGAAAAAGGGGGGAAACGAGGAGGGGGCGGTGTTTGGGTTTAAGGCGGGGACGCGGGAACGGGTGGCGGAGGTGATGTGGGAGCATGGGGTGAGAGAGCGGTATGCGATTGTGCATCCGGGGACGGCGAGACGGGAGAAGTTTTGGCGAGCGGAACGGTGGGTGGAGGTGGTGCGTTATTTGAAGGGAGAGGGCTTTCAGGTGGTGATGACGGGGACGGGGGCGGGGTTGGAGGCGGAGGATGTGGCGACGATTCGAGCGGAGGAGGGGGTGGTGGATTTGACGGGGAAGTTGGCGTTGTCGGAGTTGGCGGCGCTGATGCAGGGAGCGCGGGTGGCGCTTGGGGTGGACAGCATGGCGATGCATTTGGCGGCAATGTGGAAGGTGCCGCAGGTGGTGCTGTTTGGGCCAACGAATCCGTTTCACTGGCGGCCTTTGCATGAGAAGGCGGTGGTTTTGGTGGGGGGGCTGGAAGGGCCAGTGACGGTGTTTGAGCCGCGAATGAAGGGGGGGGAGATGGGGCAGATTTCGGTGGAGGCGGTGGAATCGGCGGTGAGTGGGGTAATGAGAAGGTGACTGCAAAAATGCATACAAAGCCTTGTGTCCGGGCGGCGTATCATTGAAAGTCGGGTTTCCTGCTGTTGCCGTTCGCATGACCGCTTATTTCATTCGCCGTTTGCTTTTCATTCCACCGACTTTGATCGGGATGACGTTGGCGGTGTTTTTCATCATTCGCTTCACGCCGGGCGGGCCGATGGAGCAGGCGTTGTTGGAGGCGCGGATGAAGGCGGACGGGCAGAAGGGAGGGGCGGCGAAGCAGCAGGCTTCGGGAGGTTTGACGCCGGGGCAATTGCTGAAGCTTCAGGAGCAGTATGGGCATGACAAGCCGTTCTTGCAGGCGTATGCGGCGTGGCTGGGATTGATGCCGAAGGAGACGAATCGGTCGAGGGCGGAATTTGCGGAGGGTAGTGAGGAAGTGGAGGTGCGATTGCCCGGGACGGCGCAGTTGGTGAAGGTGAGGCGTAATGACAAGGATGGGGCGGAGTTGGTGCCGTTAGAGGGAGTGGATTTGTCAACCTGGAGGGGGCGGATCATCACGCCGGAGGAACAGAAGAAGGCTTGGGAGCAATCGAATCCGGGGCAGGTTCTTGAGAAGGAGCAGCCTTATGTGGCGATGATTTATCAGCCGAAGTTTGCAGGGGTATTGCAGGGAGATTTGGGGGAGTCGACGCGCTATTCGGAGCCGGTTTGGACGATGATGAAGCGGCGGTTTCCGATCTCGCTGTTTTATGGACTGACGTCTTTGATTATCACTTACCTCGTGTGTGTGCCATTGGGAGTGGTGAAGGCGATCAAGCATCGGACGCTGCTGGATACCTGGACATCGGTGGCGATCTTTTTTGGGTATGCGATACCGGGGTTTGTGTTGGGGGTGTTTTTGATGGTGTTTTTGGCGGCGCGGTTGCGATGGTTTCCGTTGGAGGGATTTGTGAGTCCGGATTTTGCTGAACTGGGTTTGGGTGGGAAGATTTGGGATGTGTTGCACCATGCGGTGCTGCCATTGACGTGTTATTTGGTGGGGAGTTTTGCGAGTTTGACGATGCTGGTGAAGAACAATTTATTGGATCAACTGGCGAGTGATTATGTGCGGACGGCGGTGGCGAAGGGGTTGCCGTTTCGGCAGGCGGTGACGCGGCATGCGCTGAGGAACTCGCTGATTCCGGTGGCGGCGACGATCGGTCAGGCGTTGACGGTTTTGGTGGCGGGGAGCTTTCTTATTGAGCGCATCTTTGACATCGATGGCTTTGGTTTGATGGGGTTCAATGCGTTGTTGGAGAAGGACTATCCGATTGTGATGGCGACGGTGACGGTGGGTGGGTTGTTGTTGATGTTGGGGAACGTGCTTTCGGACATGATCACGGCGCGATTGGATCCGCGCATTCGCTTTCAATAGAAGATGAACCGGAAACTATCTATCATTGCGATGCTGGTTGGGGGGCTGTCCCTTTTGGGGCAGGTGGCGGGGTTGGAGTTGCCTTCGGTGAGTTGGTTTTTTTCGGTGGGAAATGGGTTTGGATGGGTGAGTTCGATTTTGCTGGTGGTGGGGGGATTGGCGGGGTTGCTGTTCTTGCCGAAGGAGATTCGGTGGACGCCGGTGACGCTGCAGCGGTTTCGGCGGTTTCGGAGCATTCGAAGGGGTTGGTGGTCGTTTTGTGTGTTGATGGGGTTGGTGGGGGTGGCCTTGCTGGACCAGGTGTTGGTGGGGAAGCGGGCGCTGGTGGTGAGTCACGAGAGCGGGCTGTATTTCCCGGCTTTTGTGAAGCAGCGGTATTTGGCGAGCGACTTTGGGATGGCTGGAGAGAGCGAGGTGAGCTATCGGGATTTGAAGGTGGAGATGGGGAAGAGTGGGAAAGGGTGGGTGTTCATGCCGTTGGTGCCATGGGATCCGGTGTTGGATTCGGACACGATGCAGACGATCACGCTGGAGCAGCGGGAGGGAGTGTATTTTGAGCCGGGGGCGAAGGAGGCGTTTTCGGGTCGGGCGCGACGGGACTATGCGGACACGCCGGGGGTGAAGCACAGTGATTTGCGTTTGCGGAAAGGATTGCCGGATGGGGAGTGGCTGGGCTATGCGAGGACTGGGGGTCTGGCGCTGTCGGCGCAGTATAAGGCGGGGGTGAAGGAGCGGGAGCGGTGGACAGGGGAGATGCCTCAAGGGGAGTGGGAGGCGGCGGCGGTGACGGACTTGCAGGTGGCGGTGTATCCGCCGATTCCGCCGCTGTGGAAGGCGCGGCATTTTTTGGGGACGGACAGCAAGGGATGGGATGTGCTGGCGCACATTTATGGGGGCTGGCAGGTGAATTTGAAGGCGATCTTGATGTATTTGGGAATCACCTATGGGTTGGGAGTGATGGTGGGTTCGTTGATGGGGTTTTTGGGCGGTGTGTTTGACTTGCTGATGCAACGGGTGATTGAGATCATTGAGGAGTTGCCGTTTTTGTACATCATCATGATCGTGGTGAGTATCATCACGATTGCGGAGATGAATCTGGGGATTCTGTTGGGGGTGATTTGTTTGTTTTCTTGGACGGGGCTGACGTATTCGATGCGGGCGCTGGCGTATAAGGAGAAGGAGCGGGATTATGTGGCGGCGGCGCGATTGCAGGGGGCGGGGACGTTTCGGATTTTGACGCGGTATTTGCTGCCGAACATGCTGGCGACATTGGTGACGCACATTCCGTTTAGCGTGGCGGGAATCATCTCGTCACTGACGGCCCTGGCATTTGTGGGGTTTGGTTTGCCGGAGACGTATGCGCAGTGGGGATGGTTGTTTGATGATGGGATGAATCACCTGAATGCGCTGTGGATCTCGGTCTCGATGTTTGTAGTGATGGTGAGCATTCTGTTGCTGGTGACGTTTGTGGGGGAGGCGCTGCGGGAGGCGTTTGATCCGAAAAAATTCAGCACTTACCAATGAGGATGAGAGAGCAATCGGAACGAGGATCTGTGATGGGCTGGAAGAGTGGCTTGATCGCGCTCATGGGGTTGTGGGCTTCGGTGGCGACGCTGGCTGGAGCGGACTTTCCGGCGTATGATGGAACGGTGGAGCGCGATGCGTTTTGGGCGTTTTATAACAAGAAGGTTCTGACGGGATTGCAGGGGCAGGAGAAGGAACTGGTGGAGCAGATGGCGAAGGCGGATGCGGAAGTGAAGGTGGGTCTGGAGGCGGAACTGGCAAAGGTGAGGGAGCGGCTGAAGAAGCCGGAGTATTTTAGCTTTGCGACCCCTGCTGATTTGCCCGGGGATTTGAAGTGGGAGGATGGGATGAGTGAGCCGGAGATTGGCGATGCGAAGGCGAAGAAGGGTGGGACGCTACGGAATTACATCATGGCGTTTCCGCCGACGCTGCGGGTGCTGGGGGAGAACAGCAACAGTTCGTTCCGTGGCTATCATTATGACGATATGGAGATGGGATTGATCACTTTGCATCCGGATACGGGGCGGGTGATTCCGGCGATTGCGAAGGAGTGGGCGGTGTCGGCGGACAACCGGACGGTGTACTATCGTATCGATCCGGAGGCGCGGTTTTCGAACGGCGATCCGATTGAAGTGGAGGACTTTTTTCAGCAGTTTTACATGCAGCTATCGGAGTATCCGAAGAACCCGTTTGGGAACGAGTACTATGCGACGCAGTTTGTGAACATCACGAGGTATGATGCGAGGACGCTATCGGTGACGTTGCCGGAGGCGAAGCCGCTGCCGCCGTATGAGACAGCGATTGTGCCGATGTCGAGGCGGTTTTACCAAGAGTTCGGACCGGACTTTGAGCAGCGGTATCAGTGGCGGTGTCGGCCGACGGCGGGGGCGTATGGGGTTCGGGAGGAGGACATTCAGTTTGGTCGGAGCCTTTCGTTGACGCGGGTGAAGGATTGGTGGGCGAGGGACAAGAAGTTTTATCGGTATCGGTTCAACATTGATCGGACGGTATTTCGGGTGGTGCGATTGCAGGAGAAGGTGTTGGAATTGTTTCGGCAGGGGGAGTTGGATTCGGAGGAGTTGATGATGGGGATTCCGGAGTATTGGTATGAGAAGTTGGAGATCCCTGAGGTGCACAAGGGTTACATTCAGAAGACGAAGTATTACAATGTGTGGCCGAGCACGATGGCCGGGCTTTGGTTGAACACGGCGGTGGCGCCTT
>CANETF010000249.1 GCA_947440575.1 Verrucomicrobiaceae bacterium | reverse complement strand
TAACAACAAGATCGGACGGCTCACCCGCATGGCCTACGGTTACCGCGACGTGGACTTCCTCCACCTGCGCATCTACGCGCTCCACGAATCAAAACACATCCTCACTGGCACCTGATCCCCGCACCAACTTCTCGGATGAACCAAAAAATCTTCCTACCCCCAAATCTTTCTACCTCCACCCCTCAGCCCAGTTCTCGAAAACCCAGGCACCTCCCTGACAGATCGCACCCCACCACACGTTCATGCTCCCAGCATGACCCCCCACCTCCCCACCCTCCTCGCCGCCGCCCTCCTCCTCCACAGCGCCCCCGCCGCCCAGCCCAACGTCCTCCTCATCTGCGTCGACGACCTCAAACCCACCATCGCCGCCTACGGCGACCCCCTCGCCAAAACCCCAAACATCGACCGCCTCGCCAAACGCGGCCTCCTCTTCGAATCCGCCTACACCAACCAGGCCGTCTGCTCCCCCTCGCGCAACGCCCTCATGACCAGCCTGCGCCCCCAGACCCTCGGCATCTACGACCTCCCCACCAACTTCCGCAAAGCCGCCCCCGACACCGTCACCCTCGCCCAGCACTTCCGCCTGCACGGCTACCGCACCGAAGCCATGGGCAAAATCTTCCACCACGGCCACGGCAATGGCGAAGACACCGCCTCCTGGTCCATCCCCCACTGGTCCGCCAAAGCCCCCGCCTACGCCCTCCCCGAATCCAACCAAAACAAACGCCCCGGCAAAAACGGCGACCGCGGACCCGCCACCGAAAAAGCCCCCGCTGAAGACACCTTCTACGCCGATGGCCAAGTCGCCCTCGAAGCCGTCAAACGCCTCCAATCTGCCGCCCAAAAACCCGCCGACCCCTTCTTCCTCGCCGTCGGCTTCATCCGCCCCCACCTCCCCTTCGTCGCCCCCCAAAAATACTGGGACCTCTACAACAGCGCCGACATCCCCATGCCCCAAGTCACCGAACCCCCAAAAGACTCACCCACCTACGCCGGCCAGTTCGGCGGCGAACTCCGCCAATACAGCGACATGCCCCCGGAAGGCAACATCGACGACGCCACCACCCGCCGCCTCATCCACGGCTACTATGCCGCCACCTCTTACATGGACGCCCAACTCGGCCTTGTCCTCGACGCCCTCGACCAAACAGGCCTCGCCGAAAACACCATCATCGTCCTCTGGGGCGACCACGGCTGGCACCTCGGCGACCACCGCTTCTGGTGCAAACACACCAACTACGAACAAGCCACCCACATCCCCCTCATCGTCTCCGCCCCCGGCAAAACCCACGCCGCCAAAACCACCGCCCTCGTCGAAACCGTCGACATCTACCCCACCCTTGTCGAAATCGCCGGCCTCCCCGCCCGCCCCGGACTCGACGGCAAAAGCTTCGCCCCCGTCCTCGCCGACCCCACCGCCAAAACCCGCGACAGCATCATCCACGTCTACCCCCGCAACGACCTCCTCGGCCGCGCCATCCGCACCGCCCGCTACCGCATGGTCGAATGGAAAAAACCCGGCGCCCCGGCCGCCGACGCCGAATTCGAACTCTACGACTACCAGACCGACCCCCTCGAAACCCAAAACCTCGCCGCCAAAAACCCCTCAGTCCTCGCCGAGTTAAAGGCCATCCTAGCCACCCACCCCGAAGCCAAACCCCAACTCAAAGCCCAAAAAACCGACGCCAAAACCACCAAAACCAAATCCGCCCCCAAAGACCGCGCCGCCGCCTTCAAAAAACGCGACACCAACAACGACAACAAACTCACCCTCGAAGAATTCCTCCTCAACCAACCCGACCCCGACGAAGCCCCCAAACGCTTCCCCAAATTCGACGCCAACCAAGACGGCACCCTCAGCCCCGAAGAATACATCCACAGCGGCAAACCCAAACCCTAGACCGTCCAATTACCCGTGACGCAACCGCCATAGCGCCACCACGAAATAACCCGACGCAATCGCAGCGCACCCTGTAAACAGAGCGATCGGGATCTGAATCGGCACGCTTTGATGCTTCACCGTAGCGGGCAGGTAGCCAGCCAGAATCACCGTCAGCGCCGCATAAAACAAAGTCGAAAGACCCCACCACAGGCGAGAACGCCCAAATGTCGCCTCCCGTGTCGCAGCCCTAAGATGCCCCAAACCCATCAACGCCAGGGGAAAAATAAGAGCAGAGGTCCAAAGCACACGCTCATTCCTCGGAGGCGCCATATCCATCAATGAATGCACGGCACCCATGACGAAATACAACATCCCAAAAGAGACAGCAAACAGTCCAGCCAACCCAAAACACAGAACAACGAGACACCAAGAAACGGGAATCAAAGCAGGCAAGCCAGGTTTCATAATCCTCTCAATCCTCACCCACCGCACGCCATTAGCAACCCCCCTCAATACCCCTCAGCCACCCATCCGCTCCTACCCAACTTGACCACCCCTTTCCAAAAAGACCCGCTAAATCCAAATGTCACTTTAGATTTCGCGTCTAAATCTAAACCACCTTTTAGATTTCGCGCCCCATCCCAGCCCCTCCACCGCCCCTTTCTCACTCGATTCACCCTTCCCCACGCCTCCCACCAAAATTCCACGGAAGCAATTGACTCCCCAGCCCGTACTCTGTCACTCTAATCATCCACACCATGAAACGTCGTAACCTCATCAAGTCCGCCGCCGCCACCAGCAGCTTCTTCCTCCTCCCCAGCGGCCTCCGCCTCGGCGCCCAAACTCCGAGCAACAAACTCAACATCGGCCTCGTCGGTGTCTGGGGCCGCGGCCTCGCCCACTACGACTCCCTCGCCGAAGAAAACGTCATCGCCCTCTGCGACGTCAACGAAGCCCGCTTCCCCGACGCCCTCAAGCGCTTCCCCAACGCCAAAACCTACACCGACTGGCGCCTCATGCTCGAGAACAAAGACCTCGACGCCGTCGTCATCTGCACCGCCGACCACACCCACGCCTTCATCGCCAACTGGGCCATCAACCGCGACCTCCACGTCTACTGCGAAAAACCCCTCGCCATCACCGTCAACGAAGCCCGCACCGTCCGCGCCAACTGGCTCAAAAAGAAGGACAAACTCGCCACCCAGGTCGGCATGCAGCGCCACGCCGGCCCCAATTTCAACCGCGTCAAAGAACTCATCCGCGACGGCGCCATCGGCGAACTCAAAGCCGCCTACGCCTGGGGCAACCGCCAGATCCGCCGCGACAGCTACCCCATCGGCGACGGCGCCCCGCCCCAGGGCTTCAACTACGACCTCTGGCTCGGGCCCGCCCCCTACCACCCCTACAGCCCCGCCTACTTCTCTGGCCGCGCCGGCGCCAACTGCCTCGAATGGAACATGTACTGGGACTTCGGCGCAGGCCAGATCGGTGACATGGGCAGCCACACCATGGACCTCCTCTGGAATGCCGTCGACTGCACTCTCCCCACCACCGCCTCCGCCAAGGGCGAGGCCTTCAACGCCGATGTCACCCCCGTCGAGTGCGAATCCCACTTCGACCACCCCGCCAACGACTGGCGCGGCCCCATCACCGTCAGTTGGTATCAAGGCGGCGCCATGCCCCGCGCTCCAAAGCCCTACATCGACCTCACCAAGATCGGCCACGGCGCCATGTTCAAAGGCACCAAAGGCTTCCTCATCTCCGACTTCGACTCCCGCATGCTCCTCCCCTTCGGCGACGACGCCGACCTCACCTACTACAAGCCCCGCACCGCCGAAACCGTCCTCCCCGAACTCGGCCACTTCCAAAAACAGTGGCTCGACGCCTGCAAAAATCCCTCCCAAAAAACCGCCTGTGACTTCGAATACAGCGGCAACATGATCGAGCAAATGCTCCTCGGTCTCGTCGCCTACCGCGTCGGCAAAAAACTCGAATACGACGGCGCCAAAGGCCTCGTCACCAACGTCCCCGAAGCCAACCAATACCTCACCAAAGAATACCGCGAAGGCTGGTCCCTCGACGGCTAAATCATTCACCCCCAAAAGGGCGGGATCACCTCCCGCCCTTTTTCGTGCCCGGGTGCTCATCGCCACGGAAATCCAAACCCAAATCAAAAACACCTCGTGTCCGCCCGCTTCCTCCTCACTTGGCTCGCCCTCCAGTCGGTCGCACTCGCCGCCGACACCCGCCTCGTCCGCGAAACCAACGCCCTCTCACCCGCCGAAGAACAAACCCAACTCCACGTCCCCGCCGGCTTCGAAATCCAGCTCTTCGCCAGCGAGCCCCTCATCAACAAACCCATCAACATGGCCTTCGACGCCCGCGGCCGCCTCTGGGTCTCCTCCACCGTCGAATACCCCTACGCCGCCGACAAATCCCGCTGGTCCGATCCCCACGGCACCCACGTTAAGGACAGCCGCGACGCCATCAAAATCCTCGAAGACACTGACGGCGATGGCCGCGCCGACCAAGTCACCGACTTCGCCACCGGCCTCAACATCCCCACCGGCGTCCTACCCTGGCACAAACCCGAACACCACGCCGGCTGCGTCGCCTGGAGCATCCCCAACATCTGGTACTTCGCCGACACCGATGGCGACGGCAAAGCCGACCTCCGCGAAATCCTCTTCGGCCCCCTCGGCTACGAAAAAGACACCCACGGCATGTGCAGCAGCTTCCGCCTCGGCCTCGATGGCTGGATCTACGCCACCCACGGCTTCAGCAACACCTCCACCTTCAAACGCAAGGATGGCAGCATCCTCGAACTGCAAAGCGGCAACGTTTTCCGCTTCCGCCCCGACGGCTCCGCCGTCGAACTCTGGAGCGCCGGCCAGGTTAACCCCTTCGGCCTTTGCTGGGACCGCTACAACAACCTCTACAGCGCCGACTGCCACAGCTCCCCCGTGTACCAACTCATCCGCGGCGCCCACTACCCCAGCTTCGGCAAACCCCACGACGGCCTCGGCTTCGCCCCCGTCATGTGCCAGCACACCCACGGCTCCACCGGCATCTGCGGCATCGTTTACATCGACGGCGGCATCTGGGGCCCCGAGTGGGACGACCACCTCTTCCTCGGCAACGTCGTCACCTCCAAAATCAACCACGACCACGTCACCTTCACCGGCTCCACCCCCAAAGCCAACGAACAACCCGACTTCCTCACCAGCGACGACCCCTGGTTCCGCCCAGTCGACCTCCAACTCGGCCCCGACCACGCCCTCTACATCGCCGACTTCTACAACCGCATCATCGGCCACTACGAAGTCCCCCTCGACCACTCCGGTCGCGACCGCGAGCGTGGCCGCATCTGGCGCATCGCAAAAAAACAACGCCCCCCTGTCGTCCCCGCCGCTCTCACAGCCGAACACAGAGCGATCATGGCCCTCCGTGAATTGGCCAATGCCCGAAACCTCTCCGCCTCAGATCGCGCCCACCTCATAGCCAGCCTCGGTCACCCGTTACCCAGAGTCAGCCGCGCCGCCGCCGAAACCCTTCAAGCCCATCCGGATCGCAACGCCCTTTCACCCCTGTTGGACACTCTCGCCAAAGCCCCACCCGCTGATGCAAGCCTCGTCCACACCCTCCGCCTCGCCCTGCGCGAAACCCTCAAACTCCCCGGATCCTTTGCCGGCACCCAACCAAGCGAAACCCTCACCCAAATCGCCCTCGCCGTGCCCACGGCCGAAGCGGCGACCTACCTTATCGCCCACGCAAACCTCACCCAGGCAGAGGTTCAATCCCATCTCGCCAAACACTCCGCACCAGACCACCTCCCAACTCTCATCCAAACTCTGCGCCAGCTTTCCTCGTCCCCCACCCGCACGATCGAGTCACTCTACAACGGCCTCCTCGAACGCGGCCTCCCTCCCCCTCCCGAACTCCTCACCTGGACCCAAGCCACCGCCACCAATCTCCTCGCCAAAATGGCCCGCCAACCCGAATCCTCCTGGACCCCCATCCAGGCTTCCAAGAAGCCCCCCGCCTGGACTCTCCGTCCCCGCAAAACAGTCCAAGGCAACGAACTCCCCACCCTCCAAAGCATGAACACCGGCGGCGAAGAGGAAAGCCGCACCGGCACTCTCCGCTCCAAAGCCTTCCCCGCTCCCCCATCCCTCAGCTTTCACCTCTGCGGCCATCGCGGCCCGCCCGACAAACCCGCCCACGACCGCAACCTCGTTCGCCTCCTCGACTCCCACGGCAAAACCCTCCGCTCCGCCTTCCCCCCGCGCAGCGACACCCTCCAACCCGTCACCTGGGATCTCGCCGACCT
>CANETF010000248.1 GCA_947440575.1 Verrucomicrobiaceae bacterium | reverse complement strand
GGAATGAGATTGAACTGGGACGACTACAAAGAACGTCTGTAGATGAGATAAGTTAGTGGAGAAAATATTCGAACTTTTTTTGGGAAAGGGTTGCTGGGGAGGGGTGTTTTGGGGAATTTGACGATTAGGGAGTAGTAAGGCTTGCCAATTTGGCCGAAATCCCTTATTCCGCTTTAAATCCGTGTTTGGGACCTGTTCAGAGGGCTCTTTTTGAGCTGGTTGCCTCAACATTGTGATCGAGAACATCCGTTTACCATTCAAATCCCACAAGCCTAGATATTCATGAAAAAAGCCACCCTACTCGCAATCGCAGCGCTCCTGACTTCCACCGGACTTGGATTGGCCAATCCGGCCATTGAATCCGTCATGAAGGAGGCCTTCAAGGGGGATACGAGCCTCTACAAGAAAGTGGCAACAGGCAAAGGAACTGAGGCGGATGCCAAGCGGTTGGCCGGGTATGTGAAGACGCTGACGACCAATGAGCCACCCAAGGGAGAAAAGGCTTCCTGGGACAAGAAAACGGGTGAGTTGCTGGCGGCGGTTGAGATGCTGGCCAAGGGCAACAAGCAGGGCATGGTTGCGGCCCAGAAGGCGGGGAACTGCAAGTCCTGCCACAGTGCGCACAAGCCTGATTGAGTTGATGGCGGGCTTCGCGCCTGAACCTTTCCGATTTAAGGGTCGCGCATCCACCCGGGTGTGCGGCTTTTTTTTGGGGAGAATGAGGGGGTGGGTCGTGAGAATCCCTTGGTGTTGATTGCTTGCGTGCTTGCAAGGGCGCAAACGAAGCGTACTATCCGGCGCGATGCATCGTTTTCTTCTTTCAGCGGCCCTGGTGGCTTTGATCTGCTTTGGCTGCGGTGGTGTGGGTTGGTCTCAAGAGGCTGGCTCCGCTGCTGGCAAGGTTCCGCCAGGTGCGCAGGTGACTTTCCCTGCGGGTGAGGCGGTGGCGAGCAACCCTTATGCGGATGCCTTGACGATCAACGGGTTCATTAAGCGGACGGGCATCATGGCGTATCCTTTGATTGCGCTGTCGCTCGTTGCGGTGTTTTTGCTGGTGCTTTACACCTTCACGATTCGGCAAGGGGCGGTAGTGAGCGATGCGTTCATGAACTCGGCGGACTCGCTGATTCGGAAGCAGGATTACCTTGGTTTGCTGGCGGTATGCAATCGGAGGAATGAGGCGATTGCGCGAATCACCTCGAAGACTTTGGATTTTGCGACCCGGAATCCGACGGCGAGTTTTGAAGAGGTCAAGGAAGTGACAGAGGCGGAGGGGAATCGGCAATCTAGCATGATGCTGTCGAGGATTGCCTACCTTGGAGATGCGGGGGCGGTGGCGCCGATGCTGGGGTTGCTGGGGACGACGTTGGGGATGATCACGACGTTCCATGAAATTTCTGGGAAAGAGTTTGGGGGATCGAATCAGTTGGGATTGGCGCAGGGGGTATCCGAGGCGTTGTTGTGCACGGCCTCGGGGTTGGTGATTGGGATTCCGTCGCTCATTGGGTATGCGATTTTTCGGGGCAAGGCGAATCGGTTGATTTCGGAGATGGAGGCAGCGACGACGCATTTGATGGCGTTGTTGGCGGTGCAGTATAAGCGGGCGGCGCGTGCGGTAGCGGGGCGTCAGGGTGGAGGAGGCGGAGGTGAGGGGCCGGTGATGTGAGAGGGACTTTGGCGGCACTGGGTGAGTGCTGTTGATCTGAATTCAACGAGATGAATTTTCGCAAACAGAACACGATCGAACCGACGCCGATGCAGTTGGCACCGCTGGTGGACGTGTTGTTTCTGCTGGTGATCTTTTTTGCGGTGACCCAGCACTATGCGAGGCATGAGACTTTGCTGGATGTGAGTGTGCCTGCGGCAGAGACGGGAGAGGATCGGCCGAGGTCGACCGTGGGGGAGATCATTGTAAATGTGAAGAGTGATGGAGCGATCCTGGTGAACGGGCAGACCCTGACGGTGGTGGAATTGGAGCAGAAGTTGAAGAACATTGCGGAGGTGTATAAGGATCAGGCGGTGATTTTGCGGGGGGATGTGAAGACGGAGTATGATCACATTATCCGGGTGCTGGACACGTGCCAGAAGGCTGGGATTTGGAATGTGGCCTTTGCGGCCCAACCCCCGGAGGAGGCCGCTGCCCGAAAATAAGATGAGAATGATTGCAGGCTGGACGAGCAATGGAGGGAGGGCACTGGTGACGGTGTTCCTGCTGGTGAGTGCCATGGTGGGGTTTGGTCAGGGGGTGCCGAGGGCGCAGGTGGTGGAGGATGAGACGCCGACCAAGGGTGCGATTCCGCGTGCGGTGCCGGTGGGTCCGAACGGGCAGGTGCCGCAGGCGAATGTGGTGGACGAGGCACCGAAGCCGAAGGGGCCGGATGAAGATTTGTTTTCCTATGGGACGCTGCTGTATGAGCGAGGGGAGTATGGGTTGGCGATCAAGTCGTATTCGAACTACGTGGAGACCTATCCGGGTCGCCGGCACGCAGGGACGGCCTTGTTTCGGATTGGGGAGTGTTTGATCAAGCAGGGACAGGAAGATCAGGCGGCTAGGTATTATGAGGAAGTGGTGAGGAGTCACGCCAAAAGCGAAGGCGCGCCATCGGCGGCGTATCGTTTGGGAGCGATTCGATTCAATGTGAGAGACTTTGAGGGATCGGTGAACTATTTCGGATTCTGTGAGCGAGCAACGAAGGTTCCTCAGGTAGCTTTGGCGGCGGCGTACAACATGAGCCGGGGTTATCAGATGATGGGGCAGACTCGGAAGCAGTTGGAGGCGTTGCAGCGGGTGATTCAGGTGAAGACGGACAATCCGTATCGAGATGCGGCGTTGATGACTTTGGCAAAGAGTGAGTTGGCAGCGGACAAGTTGGAGTCGGCGTTGACGCTCTTTCAAGACTTGATGAATACGGCGGTGGACGGGTCATTGAAGGCGGAGGCGACGGTGAATGTGGCGGTGTTGATGGGCGAATTGAAACGGCCTGAAGAAGCGGTGGCGCTTTTTGACAAGGCCTTGCTGATGAAGGACACGACGGTTGAGAATCGGGCGCTGGCCTTGGTTGGGGTGGTGCAGTCGCTGTATGATAAAGGGGACTACAATGGGGTCATTGAGCAGTACACCCGGAATGCCAGTGTGCTGCCCAATGGTACGACGCGGGGGAAGATGCTGCTTTTGGTTGGGAACGCGTATCGGATGAAGAAGACGTATTCGCGCGCGGTGGAGTTGTATTTGATGGTGGAGCAGGAGTATCCTGATGAGGACGCGGCTTTCGAGGCGGGTTATTGGAAGCTGTATTGCTTTTATCTGTTGGAGGACAAGGATCTGGGAGAGTTTGCGAATGCGTTTTTGAAGCGTTGGGCGAAGACGAAGGATAGTCACGAGTTTGTGGCGAAGGCGGCGCTGATGAGAGCGGATCATTTTTTCAACACCGGAGCGTATGAGGAGGCGGCCGGGGCTTTTCTGGATGTTCCCATGGAGGGATTGTCACCGGCCTTGCGTTCGAACGCGCTTTTCAACATGGGATATTCGCAGGTGGAGGCGAAGCGGTTTCAGGAGGCGATTGGGACGTTGACGCGATTCTTGAATGACAATACGAACCATGAGTTCACTGAGAATGCTTTGGCGCATCGGGGGTTGGCGTATCGGGAAGTAAAAGATTTCGCGAAGGCGAAGGAGGATTTCAGGAAGGTGGTGAAGGAGTTTCCGAAGAGTGGGCCGGCGGAGTTGGCCTGGTATCAGTTGGGTTTGATTGCGACGACGGAGCGCAATCCGACGGAGAAGATTCAGGCGTTTGAGAACTTGGTGAAGCTGTATCCGCAGAGTCAGGCGGTGCCGCAGGCGTGGTTTGGGATTGGAACGGCGGCGTATGAGAACGAGGATTGGCCGAAAGCGCAGGAGGCGCTGCGTCGGGCGATCCGGTTGGATGCGAAGGCCTATTTGGAGAGCGCGAGTCAGATGTTGCTGCTGACTTACTATGCGCAGGAGGACGATGATGGACTGGCGGCGGCCATTGACGAGTTTGTTGCGAAGTTGCCCTCTGCGGTGGTGCCGCCGAATGTACTTGGGTGGTTGGGGTTGACGAAGTTTTCGAAGGACCAATTCAAGGAAGCAGCGAAGTATTTGACGATGGCGGCGACTCCTGATGCGCCGGAAAATACGCAGGCAGCGATTTGGAATTACTTGGGGATGTCACAGGTGGAGACCGGTGACTTTAAGGGGGCGGAAGCTTCAATGAAGAACTTTTTGGCGGTGACGCCGCAACCCAGTTCGGAGCGGGGGAAGGGATTGTTGTACCAGTCCAGGGCGCTTCTGGGTCAAGCCAAGTATGAAGAGGCGGTGGCATCTGCGGACGAGGCTCTGGGGTTCATCAAGACGGGACGATTGCATGCTGATCTTTTGATTCTCGAAGGGGACATTATGTTTGCTAAGGCAGCGATGCTTGAGAAGTCGGGGAAGACGAATTTGGCCATTGAGGAGTATCGGGCGGCGGCGGCGAAGTACATTGTGCCGAGTCAGTTCTTTGTGGATCCGGTGATCACGCCGATGGCGGTTTGGAAGACGATCCTGGCGTTGGAAAAGTCCGGGGAGGTGGATCGGGCGCGGCAATTGCGGAAGGAATTGCAGGAGAAGTATCCGACGTTCAAGCCATAGCGCAGTCGCTATGCTTCAGCGCAGAAGAGCGAGGAGTTCGCGCATGCGGAGTTCGATGCTGAGGAGGCAGGATTGGACGAGGCCGAGCCAGTTGCGATCCATGGTGATATCGTGCTGGTTGGCGAGGCGTTCGGTTGCGCTCAGGGCGGCGCTGAAGAGGGGGAGTGATTGTTCGAGGTCGATGATGAGGTAATCCCATTTTTCACGACGGGAGGTGACGAACTGGCGGAGGGCATGGCCGAGGTGAGCGGCGAGGTCTGCGACGGTGGAGAGGAGCTTCAGGACGGCGGGCTGGGAACTGATGTCGTTTTGAAAAAGGAGGAGTCGTTCAAAGCGACGCAGCTCGGTTCCGAGCGCTTCGCTGCGTTGGAAGGGGTCTGGGAGAGGTGAGGATTCGCTGGTGTTTTCTGGAGTCGGGGATTTGGGATTGGAGCGAGCCGACTTGGGTTTGGTGGTGAAGGGATCGGCAGAGGTATCGGCTTCGGGAGGGAGGTCCAATAGATTGCCCGAGAAAGGATCGGCCGGGTTGTTTTTGGTCGCGGGATTGTTGCGACTTTTGAGGAGATAGTCTCTGCGACGGGCGCGATTGGCTCGGAGGAGGCGGGATTCCTGTTCCCGTGATAGTTGCCAACGGGGAGGGGAGACATTGAGTTGCAGGTGCCAGGACTGCATGAGGATGCGCTGGTTTTGCTCGTTGAACCACTCGAAGAAGACGAGGTTTTTGAGGCCGGGAGGTTCATGGAGGACGGTGAGACCGGGGAGGCTGCTGCGTTGAGCGGAGCGGCGGCGGGGCAAGGTGGCGACTCGATAGGAGCCGGTCATGAGGCCAGCGTGGCCATTTTGGACCAATTGAAGAGAGGCGAGGGCTTGGGTATCGGCTTCCGGGCAGGGGTTGTGGAAGTCGACGCGGCACCCGGCGATGTCTTGGAGGAAGTTGCCCTCAAGTTCGATGCGCATGGGGGTGGAGCGCTCGGCGAGGTGGAGGAGACCGGTGATGAGCCCAGGGACTTCGTTGGAAAGGTAGCCGCCAAGGACGGAGGATTCGAGGCAAATTATCATTAGTATTCATAAAATATAGAATGTGAAAAATGCTTCTGCAAGCTAGACGAGGTGGAGGGGTGAAAAAGTTTGAACTTGGGAGCAGAGGTAGAGGGGCATCCGTCAACGGATCGATTTTTGGGACTTGACCTTGATCTGGTGGAGGTCGGCATTGGCTGTGTTGGGCTTGCCTTCCAAGCCGTGGAGCTTTGTGCGGTTTGACCCCGTCTTTCAAAGCAGCGCCTGCGCGGGCGCTGCCGGATTTTGAGGGTGGCGAATTTGGTGGGACGTGTTTCTGGGATTGATCTTTGGGAGGACTGCTTTGAGTGTTGGGGATGGGAAATGTCGTTGATTTGAGCTTGGTGGAGGCTTTGCGGGCTGTCGTGGGGGAGGAGCATGTCCTGGTGGAGCAGGAGGATGTGATTCCTTATGGGTTCGATGGGACGGCAGCGTTGAAAGCGAGGCCCGGGGCGGTGGTTTTTCCGCATTCGACGGAGGAGGTGGCGGGGTGTGTGCGTTTGGCG
>CANETF010000247.1 GCA_947440575.1 Verrucomicrobiaceae bacterium | reverse complement strand
CCCCGCTCGATGCCTCACAAGCCAGTGTCGACGCCCGCCGCCTCGATCTCGAAAGCCGCCAGCTCACCGCCCAAAAAACCCTCCTCCTCAGCCAATTGAAACCCCTCATCGGCCTCCCTCCCACCACCTCACTCACCCTCTCCGGCAACCTCCCCGACCCCGTCCTCCCCTCCAAACGCGACTGGCAATCCCGCCCCGATTTCCAACTCGCCCAAACCCAGGAGCAAACCGCTGCCACCGAAACCGCCCTCGCCAAATCCAATCGCTGGCAGGACCTCAGCGCCGGCCTCTTCGCCGCCCGCGAACAACAAGACGTCACAGGCCAGGGCACCCAACGCACCGGCTTCGTCGGCTTCCGTCTCTCCATCCCCCTCCCCTTCTGGGATCGCAACCAAGGCCAGATCGCCGAGAAAACCGCCTCCGCCGAACGCGCCCGCCTCGAGACCGCGGCCCTCGCCTCCCACATCAGCCACGAAGCCGCCACCGCCCGTCAGGACATGGCCTCCCAACTCACCCTCATCACCGAAACCCGCGACCACCTCCTCCCCCTCATCTCCGAACAAACCAACGCCCTCGAAAAAGCCTACCAGGCCGGCCAGACCGACCTCCTCGCTCTCCTCCGCGCCCGCGAGCAACAGCTCGAAGCCGAGTCCTCCCTGCTCGACTCCCTCCGCGACTTCCACCTCGCCCGCATCCGCCACGAAACCGCTCTCGGCACCCCTTCCACTTCCGACAAAAATCCCTGATCCCCCTCCTCATGTCGCTCAAACACCTCATCCCCCTGCTCGCTCTCCAAGCGATCACCCTGTTCGCCGTCGAACCGAACAAACAGGCCAACACCCTCATCCTCGAAGACGCCGAAATCGCCAATCTCCAACTCGAATTCAGCGAGGCCGAAGAAACCACCTTCGAAGAAACTGTCTTCTCCCTGGGCAGCATCGAAGTCCTCCCCGGCAAACGCGCCGTCGTCAGCAGCCGCATCCCCGGCCGCGCCTTCTCCGTCCTCGCCATCCCGCACCAGCAAGTCGAAGAGGGAGACGAAGTCGCCTGGGTCGAAAGCCGCCAACCCGGTGACCCGCCGCCCACCATCATGCTCGAAGCCCCCATCAGCGGCATCGTCTCCAAAGTCGACATCGTCGCCGGTCAACCCATCTCTCCCGACCAGGCCCTCATCGAAATCATCGACCTCAGCACCGTCGAAGCCGCCGCCCACGTCCCCCAACACCTCGCCGGCCAACTCAAGCAGGGCCAGATCTCCCACATCCGCTTGGCCGCCCTGCCCGACCAGGTCTTCGAAGCCAAACTCGCCCACATCGCCACCATCGCCGATGCCGACTCCAACACCATCGAAGCCGCCTTCCACGTCCCCAACCCCGACACCCTCCTCCGCCCCGGCATGAAGGCCGAGTTCAGCATTGTCGTCAGCACCCGCGAAAACGTCATGTCCATCCCCCGATCCGCTGTTCAAGGCGACGCCGCCAACCGCTTCGTCTATATCAAGGACTACGATTTGAAGAACGCCTTCGTCAAAACCAGCATCGTGCTCGGCGCTCAGAACGATCAGTTCGTCGAGGTCATCAAAGGCCTCTTCCCCGGCGATGAAGTCGTCACTCGTGGCGCCTATGCCCTCGGCTTCGCCGGCAAAGGCAGCGTCAGCCTCAAAGAAGCCATGGACGCCGCCCACGGCCATCCCCACAACGAAGACGGCACCGAAATGAGCAAAGAACAAATCGCCGCTGAAGGCGGCCATGACCACGACGGTCACGACCACTCACCCGCCGGCTCCCAGTGGTCCCTCCTCACCACCTTCTTCGCCGCCACCAGCGCCATGCTCCTCCTCGCCTTGATTCTCGCTCTCGTGATCGGACGCAAACACACCCCCGCCTGATCCCATGCTCAATCAGCTCATCCGCTTCTCCCTCCATCATCGTCCGCTCATCCTCATGGCGGCCCTCCTGGTGCTGCTCTTCGGTTGGCAAACCCTCACCCAGTTGCCGGTCGAAGTCCTGCCGGACATGACCAAACCCACGGTCACCATCCTCACCGAAGCCCCCGGCCTCGCTCCCGAAGAAGTCGAAACCCTCGTCACCCAACCCCTCGAAAGCGCCGTCCAGGGCGTCGGCGGGCTCGACCGCCTCCGCTCCAACTCCGACGTCGGCCTCTCTCTCGTCTTCGCCGAATTCGGCTGGGGCACCGACATCTATCGCGCCCGCCAACTCGTCCAGGAGCGCATGCAGTCCGTCCTCAACACCCTCCCCGCCGGCACCAAACCCGGCATGACTCCCGTGTCCTCGCTCATGGGCGAAATCTTGCTCATCGGCCTCCGCAGTTCCGACAATAAAGTCCCTCCCTCCGATCTCCGCACCCTCGCCGACTGGACCCTCCGCCGCCGCTTGCAAAGCATCGCCGGTGTCGCCGAAGTCCTCACCATCGGCGGCGGCGTCAAACAAATCCAAGTCCAGCCCGACCCCAACCGCCTCGCCGCCTTCGGCATCACCTTCGAGGAACTCGAGTCCGCTGTCACCCGCGCCGCCGGCAACGCCACCAGCGGCTACCTCCAGGCCGGCCCGCGCGAAATCATGGTCCGCAACCTCGGCATGACCACCTCCCTCGCCGACCTCGCCAACACCCTCGTCAAAACCGTCGGCCTCCGCCCCGTCCTCATCAGTGACGTCGCCGAAGTCAAACCCGCCATCCAAACCATGCGTGGCGACGCCAGCGTCAACGGCACCATGGGGGTCGTCCTCAGCATCGACAAAGCCCCCGGCTTCGACACCCTCAAACTCACCTCCCAAATCGAATCCGCCCTCGCCGAACTCCGTCCCACCCTCCCTCCCGGCGTCACCGCCGAAATCATGTTCCGCCAGGGCGACTTCATCGAGCACGCCATCGGCAATCTCAAAGAAGCCATCCGCGACGGCGCGCTCATGGTCACCCTCATCCTCTTTCTCTTTCTGCTCAATTTCCGCACCACCGCCATCACCCTCACAGCCATGCCGCTGTCCTTCGCCGTCACCATCCTGACCTTCAAACTCTTCGGTGTCAGCGTCAACTCCATGACCCTCGGCGGCCTCGCCGTCGCCATCGGCATGGTCGTCGATGACGCCATCGTCGATGTCGAAAACGTCTACCGCCGCCTCCAGGAAAACGCCGCCTCGCAGGCCCCCAAACCCATCCTCGAAGTCATCGCCTCCGCCTCCAGCGAAGTCCGGAACTCCATCCTCTACGCCACCATCCTCATCATCCTCGTCTTCCTGCCCCTGCTCGGCTTGGAAGGCATCGAAGGCCGCCTCTTCACCCCCATCGCCATCGCCACCATCACCAGCATGGCCGCCTCATTCGTCGTCTCCCTCACCGTCATCCCAGTCCTCTGCTCCCTTCTCCTCAAACCCAAATCCACCACCGGCCATTCGCCGGATGGCTTCCTCGTCCGCTCCATGAAGTGGTTCGTCGAACGCTCCTTCCTCCGCGTCGCTCTGAAGGCCCCCATCCTCGTCATCGCCTTCGCCGGCATCCTGCTCATCGCCTCCATCATGCTCTATCCCCTCATGGGCAAAGAGTTCCTGCCCGCTTTCAACGAAGGCAGCGCCACCATCTCCCTCGTCAGCGCCCCCGGCACCTCCCTCGCCCACTCCAACGAAGTCGGCGAAGTCGGCGTCCGCCTCCTCCAATCCATCCCCGAAGTCAAAAGCGTTGGCCGCCGTGCTGGTCGTGCCGAAAAAGACGACCACGTCATGCCCGTCAGCGTCAATGAGTTCGATGTCGAATTCCACGATACGGGCCGATCCCGAGAAGTCGTCTTCGCTGACATCCGCGCCAAACTCAAAGACATCCCCGGCACCTTCGTCAATGTCGGCCAACCCATCGGCCATCGTCTCTCCCACATGCTCAGCGGTGTCTCCGCCAAAATCGCCGTCAAAATCTTCGGCCCCGATCTCCAAATCCTCCGCGAAAAAGGCGCGCAAATCCGCGACCTTGCCCAAGCCATCCCCGGCCTCACCGACGTCAACCTCGAAGCCCAGGTCCCCATCCCGCAAATCCAAATCGAAGTCAATCGCGAGCGCGCCGTCGCCTACGGCATCCAGCCCGGCACCCTCAATGAGCAAGTCTCCACCCTCCTCGGCGGCAAAACCCTCGCCGAACTCCGCGAAGGCCAGCGCACCATCGACCTCGTCCTCCGCCTCCCCGAATCCTGGCGCGACTCCCCCGAAAAACTCGGAAACCTCCTCATCGAAACCGACCACGGCCAACGCATCCCCCTCCGCCTCGTCGCCGAAATCCGTGAAAGCAAAGGCCCCAATGTCATCAACCGCGAAAACACCCAGCGCCGCATCGTCATCGGCGCCAACACCTCCTCACGCAATCTCGACTCCCTCGTCAACCAGTGGCAAACCGCCGTCAAAGAAAAGGTCCAACTCCCCCCCGGTTACTTCCTCCGCTTCGAAGGCGAGTTCCAAGCCCAGCAAGCCGCCGCCAAACGCATCGCCTTCTACTTCCTCCTCGTCCTCCTCGCCGTCACCGTCCTCCTCTACAGCTACTTCCGCAGCCTCTCCCTCGCCCTCCAGGTCATGCTCAACATCCCCCTCGCCTTGATGGGTGCCCTCGCCCTGACCTGGCTCCTCATCAACAACATCAGCATCGCCACCATCGTCGGCTTCATCGCCGTCGGCGGTGTCGCCGCCCGCAACGGCATCATGATGATCAGCCACTACCTCCACCTCATGACCCACGAAAGCGAAACCTTCTCCCGCCAGATGATCATCCGCGGCACCCTCGAACGCCTCGTCCCCGTGCTCATGACCGCCCTCAGCGCCGGCATCGCCCTGATCCCCCTCCTCCTCGCCGCCCACGAACCCGGCAAGGAAATCCTCCACCCCGTCGCCGTCGTCATCGTCGGCGGCCTCATCAGCAGCACCCTGCTCGACCTCATGATCACACCCGCCGTGTTCTACCTCTTTGGCCGCCAGGCCACCCAATCCGCTGTGTCGGCTCACACCCCCGCAGCCCAATAAACCAAACCAAACCCAGACAAACCACGAACCCAATGAAAACCAACCTCATCACCACCCTGCTACTCGCTGCAACCACCAGCCTCCTCATCGCCCACAGCGGCGTCGAACTCGGCCCCAACAAAGGCCGCATCCTCGAGTTCAGCAAAAACGAAACCATGCACGGCGAAGTCACTGTCTCCGGCGACAAATTCCAAATCGCTCTGCTCGACAAAGACATGAAACCCGTCGCCCTCGCCGACCAAACCCTCACCGCCGTCACCGGCGACCGCGACAACCCCACCAAACTCGAAGTCGCCAAAGGCCCCAAAGGCTTCCTCATCCCCGTCATCAAACCCGGCGAATGGCTCATCCTCCAATACAAAGACTCCCCCAAAGCCAAACCCATCACCGCCCGCCTCGAATACAACACCGCCACCTGCGAAGCCTGCTCCAAAGCCGAATGGCTCTGCGAATGCAAACCCGAAAAATAACCCTGCTAGTCGGGGCGACCAACCCGGTCGCCCCAAAGGGCCCATCGCACTCCTCAGCCACCCGCATTCACCACCCTCCGATCCTCATTTGAAAGCCTTGATCAATGCCTCGAACTGAACGCTCAGCGTTTTGTCATGCCGCGTCACAGGCGGAATCTCCCGGTCGATCCCGAGCAACTGATAAACAGCCATCTGGGCCGCCCTCACGGAATACTCAACAGTAAACACGACATCCTCCGGTATCTCAACGAACTGACTGATGAACGCAAAGTTCTTCGAGCCGACAGGCACCGGCAAAGGCCGATCCCCAGGCTGACGTGGCATGAACATGCTGGTGATGTAAGGCATCGTGCAGGGAATGCAGTTCGCCCCTGCGATCGCCTCAAGATCAAAACGCAGATGCCCGCAGAGCTCCTGCAGGATCTCCGCGCCGTTACACTCAGACATGGGCTTGGCCACAAAATTGCCGATCCGGTCTGGGAACAGCGAGTAGCCCCAAAAGACCTGCACGTCCGCTGGCTGATTGATGAAATGAGGCTGGTGGGCCAGCACGATCGACAGCATCCAGTTGGAATCCTTAAACGTGACCAGTCCACCCGTTCCCGCCTCGTTGCCACTGAGCTGATTCATCAAATGGAAGAAGGCCGGATTCTTCAGCGTCACCGTAAACGATTCCCAAACGGATTGCGCAATGCAGCTGTTGAACGCCGCAGGGTGGCCAAACTCCGGCCTCTCCGCAGCGATCTTCTCCCAGAGTGTCCAACCACCGCT
>CANETF010000246.1 GCA_947440575.1 Verrucomicrobiaceae bacterium | reverse complement strand
TGAGGAATGCTTTCCAGTAGTTCCAACCCTCCCTCAGCCACCCTCAGCATGTCCATCCACGTCGCCCTCCGCCACGTCACGCGCTATCGCTACGACCGGCCCGTCACTCTCTCCCCTCACATCGTCCGCCTGCGCCCCGCCCCGCACTGCCGCACCCCCATCCTCAGCTACTCCCTCCGAGTCACCCCCGAAGACCACTTCATCAACTGGCAGCAGGACCCCCAGGCCAATTACCTCGCCCGTCTCGTCTTCAACAAACCCACCCGCGAATTCGCCATCGAAGTCGATCTCGTCGCCGAAATGGCCGTCTTCAATCCCTTCGACTTCTTCCTCGAACCCCAGGCCGAGCACTTCCCCTTCCGCTACGACCCCGTCCTCGCCCACGAACTCGAGCCCTACCACCGCAAACTGCCCCTCACCCCCCTCCTCGGCGAGTACATGCGCGGCCTCCGCCAGCAGCTCCTCGGGAAAAACGCCCACCTCCTCCACGCCGTCCCCGGCGTTCACTCCGAATCCACCCACCTCCCCGCCGGCGGCATCCTCCCTGAAGCCCACGTCCTCAGCACCACCCCGGACAAAGACCCGCGCCCCCGCACCATCGACTTCCTCGTCGCTCTGAATCAGCACATCTGGAAAGACGTCAGCTACACCATCCGCCTCGAACCCGGCGTCCAAACCCCCGAAGAAACCCTCCACCTCGGCTCCGGCTCCTGCCGCGACTCCGCCTGGCTCCTCTGCCAGGCCCTCCGCCACCTCGGCCTCGCCTCCCGCTTCGTCTCCGGTTACCTGATCCAGCTCAAGCCCGACGTCCAAAGTCTCGATGGCCCCTCCGGTGCCGAGCACGACTTCACCGACCTCCACGCCTGGACCGAAGTCTACCTCCCCGGCGCCGGCTGGGTCGGCCTCGACCCCACCTCCGGCCTCATGGCCGGCGAAGGCCACCTCCCCGTCGCCGCCACCCCCGACCCCCAATCCGCCGCCCCCATCGTCGGCCTCACCAGCAAAGCCGAAGTCGAGTTCGACTTCCAAATGGAAATCACCCGCGTCCAGGAGTCCCCACGCGTCACCAAACCCTACTCCCTCGAGCAGTGGGACGACATCGTCGCCCTCGGCGACCTCATCGACCAGGACCTCAAAGACTCCGACGTCCGCCTCACCATGGGCGGCGAACCCACCTTCGTCTCCATCGACGACATGGACGGCGACGAGTGGAACACCACCGCCATCGGCCCCGACAAACGCCGCCTCTCCAGCGAACTCATCAAGCGCCTCCAAAAACAATTCTCCCCCGGCGGCCTCCTCTTCTACGGCCAGGGCAAATGGTATCCCGGTGAGCAACTCCCCCGCTTCGCCCTCGCCTGCTACTGGCGCAAAGACCGCATCCCCATGTGGTCAAATTTGAACCTCATCGCCGACGAAAACATCGACTACGGCCACACCGCAGCCGATGCCCAACGCTTCGCCCTCGCCCTCGCCGAAGCCCTCGAAGTCGACTCCTCCCATCTCCAAACCGGCTACGAAGACGCCTTCTACTACCTCTGGAAAGAGCGCCGCCTCCCCACCAACGTCGACCCCTTCGAATCCAACCTGAAGGACCCCCTCGAGCGCGAACGCCTCACCAAAGTCTTCTCCCAAGGCCTCGACCACGTCGTCGGTTACGCCCTCCCGCTCAAGCGCGACTGGATCAATGGCGAACTCCGCTGGCAGTCCGGCCCCTGGTTCCTTCGCGACGAACGCATGTACCTCATCCCCGGCGACTCCCCAATGGGCTACCGCCTCCCCCTCGACTCCCTTCCCTGGGTCTCCGAGACCGACTTCCCCTGGGTCCACCCGCCAGACCCCCAGCAAACCCGCCCCCCGCTCTCTGCCAAACCCAAAAGCCGCCAGCGCTACATCCAAAAAGTCGCCGACTGGCTCAAATCCAACGACCCCACCTCCTTCGACTCCGAACGCGCCCGCCTCACCACCCGCCCCAGCGGCCAGGGTGAACCCACTCACCGATCGAAAAACGCCCCAACAAACACCAAAGTCCCCGCTCACGGCCAGTCCGCCAGTTGGATCACCCGCACTGCCCTGTGCGCCGAAGCCCGCAACGGCCGCGTCCACCTCTTCCTTCCGCCCGTCGAACACATCGAGGACTTCCTCGACCTCACCAGCGCCATCGAAGACACCGCCGCCGCGCTCAACATGCCCATCATCCTCGAAGGCACCCCGCCCCCCTTCGACCCCCGCATCCGCGTCATCAAAGTCACCCCCGACCCCGGCGTCATCGAGGTGAATATGCACCCCGCCGAGTCCTGGAAAGAACTCGTCCACTCCACCACCACCCTCTACCAGGAAGCCCGCCTCACCCGCCTCGGCACCGAAAAATTCATGGTCGACGGCCGCCACACCGGCACCGGCGGCGGCAACCACATCGTCGTCGGTGGTGAAGTGCCCTCAGACAGCCCCTTCCTCCGCCGCCCGGACCTCCTCCGCTCCCTCCTCTCCTACTGGCACAATCACCCCTCCCTCTCCTACCTCTTCAGCGGCCTCTTCATCGGCCCCACCTCCCAGGCCCCCCGTGTCGACGAGGCCCGCAACGACGCCCTCTACGAACTCGAAATCGCCTTCAACCAAATCCCCGAATTTGGCGAAGTCCCACCCTGGCTTGTCGACCGCGTCTTCCGCAACCTCCTCACCGACGTCAGCGGCAATACCCACCGCACCGAATTCTGCATCGACAAACTCTTCTCCCCCGACAGCCCCACCGGCCGCCTCGGCCTCGTCGAACTCCGCAGCTTCGAAATGCCCCCCCACTCGGAAATGAGCCTCGCCCAGCACCTCCTGCTGCGCGCCGCCATCGCCCGCTTCTGGCAGCAACCTTACAAGGAAAAACTCGTCCGCTGGGGCACCGAACTCCACGACCGCTTCCTCCTCCCCCACTTCGTCTGGCAGGACCTCGGAGATGTCATGGAAGACATGACCGAAGCCGGCTACCTCATGCGGGACGACTGGTTCCTCCCCCACTTCGAATTCCGCTTCCCTCACATCGGCCAGGTCGACCAACGCGGCATCCACATCGAACTCCGCACCGCCCTCGAACCCTGGCATGTCCTCGGCGAGGAAGGCGCCGCCGGCAGCACCGTCCGCTACGTCGACTCCTCCCTCGAGCGCCTGCAAATCAAAACCCAGGGCCTCGTCGGCGACCGCTACGCCATCACCTGCAACGGCCGCACCGTCCCCCTTCATCCCACCGGCACCGTCGGCGAATACGTCGCCGGTGTCCGCTACCGCGCCTGGCAGCCACCCAACTGCCTGCACCCCACCATCGGCATCGACTCCCCCCTCACCATCGACGTCATCGACCGCTGGAACAAACGCTCCATCGGCAGTTGCAGCTACCACGTCGTCCACCCCGGCGGCCGCAGCTACGACACCTTCCCCATCAACTCCTACGAAGCCGAGTCCCGCCGCCTCAACCGCTTCTTCACCCACGGCCACACCCAAGGCCAAATCGACCCCGCCCCCATCTCCCCCCTCAAAGAGTTCCCCTTCACCCTCGACCTCCGCCAAAAACCCTAACCCAAAAGTACCACGACTCTCCGAGGCGTGCGTCCCCAAAAAACCAAATCATGGAGTGTTGAAGGACCCCCTCTGCTCCGGTATCTTCATCTCATGAAGCTAACCGCCGTTTACGAACCCGCAGCCGAGGGCGGATACACCTGCTGGGTGGAAGAAATCCCCGCCGCAATCTCCGAAGGCGATACCCTCGAACAAGCCGAAGCGAACCTCCAGGAAGCCCTCGCCCTTGTCCTCAAATCAGGTCACGAACTCAACTTCCAATGAAACGAGATGCACCAATCTCGGTGCTCTTATCGATCCTTTTGCTTTTCAGCTGCTCCAGCCCCTCGTGGGATTTTCCACACCCACCCGTGCCACCCGGAAAAGCACCTGAGCAAAAAGCATGGTATCAGAAAGAGAAAGGCGGATTCAGATTTGATGCCGTCGAGCAGAACCCCGAGCATCGAGATGTCTTTTCAAGAATCGACGCAGAGGTGGACGATGCAGTCAAACGGCATCCAAAAAACGGACAATTCGGTTTCATTCACACTTGGTATGAAACGAAGCGAAGAATCCTCTTCTGGAAATATGGCATCGATTGGCAACCGGAGAGCAGAATGAATCCCGACCTTATGATCGATTGATTAGCCGACATTATTGTGTTCCACCGCAAACTCACCGCAGAGGAGCAAGGCACCCTCGTCTCCCCCTCCGCACAGATCATAAAGCCCCGTGTGCCAGTCCGCTCTCCAATCCGCAATCCGCAATCCCCAATCCGCAATCCGCAATCCCTCTGCGCCTCACCAAAAACCTCCGCGCCTCTGCGTGCCCGCCATTCGCCATTCGCCATTCGCCATTCGCCATTCGCCATTCGCCATTCGCCATTCGCAATCCGCAATCCGCAATCAACTCCCCCCCCGGCTCCGATGCTCACTCGGCCGCCACCCCACCCACTCCTTAAACGTGTTCGAAAACACAAACGGATTCTGATACCCCACCGCATTCGCCACCGACTCCACCTTCAACTGCGTCGTCGATAGCAGCTCAGCCGCTTTCCGCATCCGCAACCACGTCACATGATGCATCGGCGTCCGCCCCAGCGCCTTCCGGCATAGCCTCCTCAAGTGCTCCGCACTCACAAACGCCCGGCTCGCCAGCTCATCCAGCGTCCAATCGTAACCCACATCCGCCGCCACCTGCTCCCACACCCGCGCCAGCCGGTCATCCTGCTGCCACGGCTGCGCAAACCGGTCCACATACCCTTGGATCAACTCCACCCAGTGAAACAACGCCGCCGGCACCCCCTTCCCCTCCGACTCCTCGATCAGCCCCTCGATCGCACACCATAGCGCCCTCCCATCAAACGCCGCCATCTGCGGTGAACTCGCCCCCAGCACCACCCGCCGACCCGGCTGCGGCTCATAACGCACCCAGCAGTACTTCCAGTCCTTGCCCGCCACCGCATGAAACGCGTTCACCGCAAACGCCGGCAACGTCACCGCCTGACCCGCCGCGCACGTCTTCCACTTCCCATCCACCAGCACCCGACCCTCCCCTTCCAGGCACGCCAAAAAATACAACCCGCTCTGCTGCATCCGCACCACCCGATGCGGCGCCCGCGCCACCATCACCCCCGTGTGCGCGATCCGGTGCGCCTCCAGCGCCGGACAAATCGGCAACGCCTTCAACCACTTCCTCTCATCCCGTTCATTCGCCCGCACCGCACGCCAGTAACTCGGCTTCCCCGGAATGTGCGTTTCGGATAGCTGCTGGATGGAATCTTCCGCGTGCATGATCTCCAAGTCTCGCCAAGCTCGCACCACAGTTCAAGACCCATCCTTCCCACCTTCATCAATCCTTAATCCACCCACCCTCATGCCCAACCCCTGGACCGGAATCGGAAACCCCTACACTCGGCAAGAAGTTGTCGACCGCCTCAACGCCACCCTCGCCAAAGGTGAACCCATCATCGCAGGCGGCGCCGGCACCGGCATCTCCGCCAAATTCATCGAAAAAGGCGGCGCCGACCTCATCATCATCTACAACTCCGGCCGCTTCCGCATGATGGGCCACGGCTCCACCGCCGGCATGATGGCTTACGGCGACGCCAACGCCATCGCCATGGACATTGGCGAATACGAAGTCCTCCCTGTCGTCCAGGAAATCCCCGTCGTCTGTGGCGTCCACGCCACCGACCCCCGCCGCCGCATGTGGCATTGGCTTGGCAAGGTCAAAGAAATGGGCTTCTCCGGCGTCAACAACTTCCCCACCCACACCATCGTCGACGGCCATTTCCGCGGCGTCCTCGAAGAAACCGGCATGTCCGTCCAGAAAGAATTCGAAATGGTCGGCCTCGCCCGCCGCATGGACCTCTTCTCCATCGTCTATGTTGGCTCCCCGGAAGAAGCCATCGAAATGGCCAAACAAGGCGCCGATGCCATCATCGCCCATGTCGGAACCACCGTCGGCGGCAGCATCGGCGTCACCGGCGCCGTCGTCTCCTGGGACCACACCGTCAAAGTCACCCAGGACATCATCGACGCCGCCAAATCCATCAACCCGGACGTCTTCACCCTCTGCCACGGCGGCCCCATCAACACCCCCAAAGACGTCGAATACGTCCTCAGCAAAACCACCGCCGACGGCTTCGTCGGCGCCAGCTCCCTCGAGCGCATGGGCGTCGAAGACTCCCTCACCTCCCTCACCCGCGAGTTCAAAAAACTCCCCCTCCCCAATCGCTAGAAAAGAGCACTCATCT
>CANETF010000245.1 GCA_947440575.1 Verrucomicrobiaceae bacterium | reverse complement strand
TCCACACGACTCGTCGCCGTGTCAAACATCTGATTTAGCGCCGATAGCATCAGCGTCGCCACAGACGGCGGCAAACTCGCGCTCGCCCTCACCGCATGCCCCCAAATCTCCCCCTGCTTCTTCATCGCCTGGCCATGCACCGCCAAGGCCGCATCAACCCCTTTTCCAATCTGCCGGTAACTCTCCAATCTCAGCTCCAGATACTCCCGAAACATCTGCCGCAACGCCGGCTGATCCTCCGCCTTGAGTAAATCGATCCGCAACCACGCTGTTCCCACATCATTCGCCTCCTGAACAATCATCTGCCGCCGCGCATCAAAGCGCGCCGCCGCCCCGGAAAACGAAAACGCCATCACCAACCCCATCAGCCCGAACACCGCCCCTTCCAGCGGCCCCAACCCCGCTCGCGCCTTGTCACCTTCCAACGCCGCCCGCTTCTTGCCCAATCGCCACCCACACTCTAACAGCCCGATCATCCCCAACAGCAGGCACACTCCAACGTAAGGCGCTAAGGTCGCAAACACCGAGAAGTTCTCAAACATGATTCACCTCAAAAAATCCACTGCACCCGCGCCAGAAAACTATCCGCCTCCCCCTCCGTCCCCTCCGCATCCAGCCACGTCCTCCCCCAGGTCACCCCCAACTTCCATCGCTGACTCGCCCACCAGTTCATCCCCAACGACACCCGGTCAAACTCCCCCCCGTCCACCGATCCATCCGCCAAATCCACATGCGCAAACCGCGCCACCAACTCCGGCGCCCCCCACCGGCTCTTCGGAATCACCCGCCGAACATACCCCACCGTCCGGTCATACGGCCGCGTCTCCCCCGTCAAAACCCAACTCGCCGTCACATACCAGCCTTTGAACGTCGGATCCCCCGCCGAAGGCGAACTCACCCACGCCTGCGTGTACTCCCCCAACAACGAAAACGGCCCCCGATTCCACAGCGCCTCCAATCCCAAATGCGCCGCATGATCCGCCGCAAACCTCCCCGTATCCGCAAAATTGTCCGCCACATTCGACTCGGGCCTCCCTCGATACCTCAACAAATCATCCTGCGCTCCATTGTACCGCCCCGCCAAACCCAAGTGCAGGAAATCCTTGTGCTCATGATTGTCCCACACCAGTCCCGTCATCCGGCCCGTCACCTGCCAATCCCCACCCGCATACGTCCCCGTCTCAAACCGCGAATCATTGAACACCCCCGCCCGAAACGTCATCCGCTGATTCTCCAGCAAATGCGTCACCTGCGCCCCCACATTCCGCGACTGGAAAAACGGACTCAAGACCCGCTCCTGATGCGGCAAATTCGCGGCATCCCCCACCATCTCATACGCAAACGCCTCCTTCATCTTCCCCACCTCCAACCGCGTCCGCTCACTCGACGTCAGCGGAAACGACACCGCCGCATCCACCAAAAGCCAGGGATACCGGTCATCCAGCGACAACCCCTTGTACTCCCCCGCCACCAGATACCGCACCTTGTAACTCGAACCCACCGTCCCCCGCAAAATCACTCGCATCGCCCGCGCCTCCCACGCCGAATCCTGAATCCCCACCTGCTCCACATTCGCCTCATCCTGCTGAAACGTCGTGTAGTCGGCCAAAAGAATCAGACTCGGAATCAGCGTAAACCCCGCCTCCTTGACCGTCAGCTGCTCCTTCATGGTGGTCGACAAATCAGGCAGCAACGCCGACACAATCGGGTTCGGCACCGCCACCGCTTCCAGCTTCCCGGGCTCCGGCGCCCCCTGACTCGGATCAGGAAAAATATTCAATGCCTCACTCGTCGTGGCCCATCCCCCTCCCGCCAATAGCAGGACCATCCATGTCGGACACTTCAACTTCATGAACCGCATTTCGTGAACTTTAGAATGTCACTTCCAAACCAATCACCGGACCATGCGTCACCGTGTTCAAAGAAAAACGCCCCGAACTGTAATCCACCCCCAACCCGCGATACCCCACCGCCACCGATACCGCCTCATTGATGTGATATCCCAATCCGGCGAACGCCTGCCATGTCAGATCCGAACTGACCCCAAATCCCCCAATATCGCCGTTGTACCGAAAGAAAAACTTGTCGCCCAACTCCGCCTGCCCGCGAATGCCAATGATCGGATCCACCCACGACGTATCGGTCCCACGTGTCTCCTGCCCGCCACCCACAAAACGCCCGGTAAGATCCGCCTCAAGAATCATGATCCGCGCTCCGGCAAACACATCCATGTGATAGCCCTCCGTCTCAATCGCGCGATAAGCCACCATCGGCGTGATCACCCACTGCTTTTGCTCATAGCGGAAGCTGTCAAAAAAACGCCCGCCCCCACCAATGTCCTGAGACGTCTTGCCATAAATCACATCCACCCCAAACGACCAGCGCCCATACCCCGCCTCAAACACCCCCATCGCCGCCATGTCCAAACTGTCCAGCGTGTCAGACATGCTGATATCCACAGGCGCACTCAACGGTCCAATCCCCACATCCCCATTGATCGCCGTCACCCACCCGTAAGGCGCCGCACGGAACCACCACCCATCACCGGAAGCTGCCGCCGGTGTCACCATGGGCGAAATCATCGGAGTGCCTGCATGGGCACCTAATGTCAAAGCGAAGAAAGCCAGTAATCCTTGTATCTTCATAAGCACGTCAGCAAATCGGGTGGGCAAACAATCCGGGAATCAATAGATATCAATGTCAATGGAACCCACGGGCGGCGGCGGCATCGGATAGCCCCCTTGAACATTGATGTCGATGTAAACCGTCCGCCCCATGTACATGTAGGGATAGTAGTACCGCGGCCCCACTCGGTAATAGCGGTAACCCCCATACGCATAGGGCATCGCCCCTCCCGGCAGCCCGTAACACCCCCGACGACGTGCCCGCGACGTCTGCCTCCCCGACTGCCGCGAGTCCCGCGCTCCCTGCCGCCCCGCCATACGATCCACCGGTAGAGCTTCAGATTCAGCAGGCGCCAAAACAGCCGCCGTGGCAACCACCGCCGTGAAAGCGGGAACAACTTCACTGACTGTCATCAGCGCACTAAGACCAAGAGCAAATAGCTTTTTCATCGGATTCAGTTAGAGGATCAGGTTATCGTTAAAGCCGCCACTACGGCAGAGAAATCATTTCCAACGCACGGCTCCCGGACGGCACCGTCACCTTCAAGTCCGCATCCGAAACAACACTGTCAATCTTCCACTCACTCAGCGTCGCAGTCAGTGTCCGCAATTTCCCGTCCTTTCCCTTGGGATAATCAAACGAAATCCGCCGTGGCAGCTTGTCTCCGCTCGCCACCCACAATTGCCAGCTCAACCCCTCCTGCTCAAACCCAAGCCGGTCACAGACCACTCCCTCCACACTCTCCGTCCCCAAATGCTTCCCTGTCTTCACCCCCGACAGCAAATGCGCCTTCGGCCGGTTCACCAGCAACTCCGCCACCGGCGGCGTCACCCCGTAAAGCGCCTGCACCCCCGACACGGCCCGATCAATGTCCCCCATCGCCTCCGCCGAACTGTGTGTTCCCTCAGCCAAATCCACCAGCATCAGTTGCTTGCCATCAAACCCAATCTCCCGCCCCCCCTCACTCGTCTTCACCCTCGCCGCCAGTTGATCCGGCCGCCGCACCACGATCGAACCTTTCGCCGTTTCCGCAAACGGGATCCCCGCCTGAAAACCAGGCGATGACCGCCGACTCGAACTCACCCGAATCGTCTTCGCCGCAGCCAACTTGTCACACATCGCCGTCAGCGCCGCCTCAGTACGATCATCCAACACCGCACTCGAAGGACTCGTGCATGACGTGATCAACGCCAACGCCGCAATAGCAGGGATCAAATAAAAGGATTCAGTTCGTTTCATGGCAAATGGGGAGAATGTTAACAATTAATGGTCTAAAAAACTAAACTTCAAGGTTCAAGGCAAGAAACAAATGTCGCCTTCAGTGACCTCGACCTACAACCCCCGTCGCCCGCGCAGTTTATCGTTCACATTCTCGCGCTTGTCGTAATAGTCCTCCACCCGGTCACCCGGCCCAGAGTAATGTCGCCGATCATACCGGTCTTCACGCCGGTCATACCGGTCCTCCGTTCGGTCGGCCACGCCCGCGGCGCATGAACTCAGAACAACGGCGGCCCCAAGGCCCAGACTCAGTTGGAAAAGGAATGACTGACTCATTTTAGATTAGGTTTGGACGGTGAACGGTTTCTCTACTTCGAAAGAAGCCCTTGCCTCAGGGATCAACTCTCCTCCAGCCCTACCATCAGACCGCCCCGGCCCTCCATTAAACTTTGGCTCTATTCCTGTTTTGCACCCTCCTCGAAAACACCGCCATCACCAAGGGCGCCACAACGGCATACGCCGCAATCGCAGGCAATGCTTGACCGCCATTTTGAAAATGGCTCCCGGACAGCAGCAACGCCAATCCCACATGCCGGTTCACATTGCTCACCGCCAGCGTCGGATACCCCGGCAACAACCAGCGCGCCCCGCTCAAACACCCGATCGCCAAACTCAGCGCCGCCAAACCCACCCAAGGCCCCACCTTCGCCAGCGTCGGCCCCAGTTTCCAAAGCAGCGCAAGGATCACAACCGTCAGCAACACATTCCCAATCACGTTCAGTGGCCGCCGCAACTTCCCCGCCCATTTGGGCAAATAGCGCATCAACACCATCCCAACCAAAAGCGGCGCAAACTGCTGCTTCGTCACCACCCACAACACCTCCCGGGGCGGGATCCAAATCTCACGCCCGTAAAGCCAAGCCGCTCCTCCCACCATCAATGGAATCATGATCGGTGCCAGCAACGCCCCCCAAACCTGATACCCCGCCGCCATCTCCATATCAAACCCCCGCTTCGCCGCATTCCGCGTCATCAAAGGCGCCCCGGGCGCCACCGAGATCAAATACAGCCCGGCCATCGAAGCCATCGTCATCGGCAGCACTTGCGCCAGCAGTAACACCATCACCGGCGGCAAGATGAACGTCACCAAAAGCAGCCGCGCCCACGCCCCCAACGCCAGCTTCCGCCAGTTCTCAACAAACTGCCTCCAGTTCAAACTCATCCCCGTTGACAACATCAACAGCAGGACCGCTATGGAGGGTAAATAGCTCATGCCCGTCTGACCTCAATTTCACTCACACACCCGCTCTCCCTACCTTCCGCGCAAATGCAGATAAAGGATCCGTTTCACCTCCTCTATCCCCTGCGGATGCTGATTGGTCCAGTGCCCACTCGGGATGATGATCTCACTCTCCGCCCCATCCAGGTGACTGCTCCAATACGGCACAATGCCGTCACTGCTGATTGGCTTCGTATGATCACGATTGCCACCTTTCCTCCGGTCACCCAAAACCGAATGAAACGGAACCCCCTCGACCAGCGGAAGCGTGTCCAGTGTCTTCACAAACCGATTCTCCGGATTCAAAAAATCCACGCTGTTCGGCATTTTCTTCAACTGCGCTCCCGTCGCACTCGGCTTCGCCAATTGCAGCGCACTCGTGTCCCCGTTCAGAATCGCCTTCGGCCCTCCAATCAATTTCGACCCCAGTTTACCCATGAACCCCGTCGCCATGTTCGCTCCCCGATGCGACGGCGACATGAAGATGACCCGGTCAATGTCTTTGCGATGCTCAAAAATCAAAGCGTCCTTCATGATCTTCCGCGTCTCCTCAGACATCGGCATCTCCTCAGGTGACTTGTCAAAAGTCGCATTCCACAGGGTCATTCCACTGTCCGTCATCAGGGTCCGACTGATCATTCCCCCCATGCTGTGCCCGATCACCACCATGTCCTTGTGGTCAGGATACCTCTTCTTGATCGCGTCCATCTGCTCGCGCAAAAGAGACGCGCTATACGGATAGGGATTCCCAGACGCATAACTGAAAAACCAAATCTGGTAGTTCGCTCGAATCACCGGATCAGCCCTCAACGTCTCGATCATCGGCGCCCACGTCGCTTGCGAATCCCCAAGCCCGTGAATGCAAAGAATCGGTATCTTCTTCGGGTCATACGGCTGCAATCGCGCCAACCGCGCTCCCGTCGCAAACTCCTCAGGCTTGAACAACCCTCCCAACTCCTTCTTCCTCGGACTCAACTCCGCCAAGGCCAGTCCAATCGGCGCCACGAAATTCGCCGCCAACGGGTAACTCTGTCCCCCCAACTTCACACTCTCAACCGACAACGGATCCTCAAACGTCAACTCGCAGTTCACCCCTTCCATCTCGACCAATCCCGTCATCCCGTAATAGATCTTCTTCCCCATCGCAAACCGGTCAATCTTGGTCGCGTCCAAACCATCCTTGGCCACCACAATCAAAGGCGCCCCAACTCCCGCCTTCATCGCCTCGT
>CANETF010000244.1 GCA_947440575.1 Verrucomicrobiaceae bacterium | reverse complement strand
GAGGCGGAGATGGTGGGGGTGGATACGGCGGCTGGGGCGGTGAAGATGCGGCGGAAGGATGGTACGGAGGTGAGTGTGCCGATTGCGCTTTTGAGTCCTGAAGATGTGACGTATGCGAAAGGGAAGTGGCAGGAGATGCAGGCGGCACCAGCTGGGACGGCACCGATGCCGGCTCCTGGAGGCGCGCCAGCTCCGGCGCCGGTGGCAGCGGCTCCGACGGGGGCGCCTGCGCCAGCGAGACCGGCCTTAACGGTGACTCCTGCGGCGAAGTTCAAGGTGCCTGCGGCGACGGAGTATCTGAGGACGGTGCCGAGGGTTCGGCCGAGGTTGATTCACGCGAAGGCGGGCTGGGATTTTGTGGCGAATCTGGCCAAGACCGAGCCGACAGCGGTGGCATTGTTGGGACGGATTCAGGAGTCTGGAACGAAGCTGCTTGAGGCGCCGGAGTTGACTCGGATCTTTGGTGAGCAAACTGGACGAACGACGCCGGGGTCGCAGGCGGTGTTCCGGATTGCGCAGCTGGGGACGTTGCATTTCACGCAGCAGGATCCGCGCTGGTTGGATCGTGGGGTGCGGGAGTTGGCGGCGCTTTGTGATGCGTCAAGTTTTGCGGACTGGTATCCGGATCAACCGCATGTGACGACGGATTTCTTGATCGCGGCGTGTTTGGGGTATGACTGGTTGCATGCGGGGTTGAACAAGCAGCAGATCGATCGGGCACGGGAGTGCATTGTAAATCAAGGGGTGGGACCGTTGGTGGCTTTCCTGGAGAAGATTGAAGCTGACAAGACGATGGCGGATCTGCCTCCTGGAAAAGAAGAGTTTGGGGCGGCGAGCGCCTTGCTCATCGCGGCGCTTTGTTTGGCTGATGATGATGCGGCGACGGCGAAGAAAGCGGCGGGAGCGGGGGCGAAGATTTTTGGCAAGGGGATGCTGCGGTTTGCTCCGGCCGGGGTGTGGCCGGATGGGCCGGATGATGGTGACCGGGTGCTGGATTATGCGATCATGGTGATTCAGAGTTTGAAGTCGTGCAGTGGCGGGGACTTGGGGTTCACGCTGCTTGAGGGGTTTGTGCGGGCGGGTGATGCGCGGGTTTTTCTGACGAATCCGGCGGGGCAACTTTTTAATTATGGGGATGCGGGCGGGGTGACGCTTTCAGCGCCTTGGGTGGGAAGCTGGTTGAGCGGGGTGCATGGGAATCCTGGATTGCCTGCGGTGGTGGCGGGACCGGCTCAGGGGACAGAGTCGGCTTATTTTGGACTTGCTGGTTCGTTGTTTTATCACAATCCGCATGCGGCGGGCAACGGCACGGCGGCAGCGCTGGATGCGGCCTTTACGGGGGCTGAGGTGGCGACTTTGCGTTCGGCTTGGAATGACAAGAATGCGATGTTTGTGGGCATCAAGGGAGGGGATACGAACCAGCTTTTGAGCCAACTGGATTTGGGGACATTTATTCTGGATGCGGGTGGGGCGCGCTGGGGGATCGAGCTGGGAGCGGAGGGGGATCGGGGACCGGGGATGAAGAAGCCGAGTGATCGGGTTAAGCGCTATGGCAACTATCGGGAAGGATCGGGCGGTCAGAATGTGATTATGAGTGCGGGGGCGAATCAACCTTTGGACGCGAAGGCGGCGATTGCGGGTTTTGTTTCGACTCCAGAGCGGGGCGTGGCGATTGTGGATTTGAAGGAAGCGTATTCTAAGGAAGCGAAGGAGTACAAGCGCGGGGCGATGGTGGTGCGCGGGTCGCAGAACTATGCGGTGATTCAGGATGATCTTTCGGTCAAGGGGACGCAGGCGTTGACGTGGTCGATGCACACGCGGGCGACGGTGGCGGTGGATGGGAAGAAGGCGTTGTTGACGCAAGGCAAGCAGACCCTGGCGGCGGTGATTCTTTCGCCGGAAGGGGCGACGTTTACGAGTGAGGAAGCGCCGGAGCAAGTGACGCCACTGACTTCATTGAAGGGGGTGAACGTGCTGAAGGTGAAGCTGAATGAGGCGTCTGGGGATCAGCGGATCACGGTGGCGTTTGCGCTGGGGGCGGAGGTTCCAGCAGCACCGGTGTTGCCGTTGAGCGAGTGGATTCCGAAGAAGTGATCAGTTTTCAGCGAGCTGGATGATGCGCTCTCTGAGGGAGCGCAGGCCGTTGAGTCGGGTGGGGGTGAGCATTTTATCGAGATGGCAGGCTGCCCAAACACGGGGTTCTTCGGTGGTGATTTCGGATGGGTCGGCGTGGCTGTAGAGGTCGCAGAGGAGGGCGGCGAGGCCTTTGACCATGGGGCTATCGGCGTCGCATTGGAAGACGGGGAGGCTGGAGATGGGGTCGATGGATTTTTCGACCCAGACGCCGGAGACGCAGCCGGGGATGCGGCGGTCGGGGGTCTTGAGGGCGTCGGGGAGGGCGTGGCGGGTGCCGCGGCGGACGAGTTCGGCGAGGCGTTCTTGGGGGTCGGGGAGGAAGTTGAGGTCTTCGATGAGGGCGTCTTGTTTGGCGGGGAGGGACATGGGGGAAAATGGAAGGTTAGCGTCGGTGGCGTTGTGGCATCAGACCTTCAAAGCGCGCTCTCTGCAACGACCGGGTTGGTTGGAGTGGCTTGGGCGTTGCGAGCGCCTAGCCCGGGCGGGCGTTGAGTGAAGGGCGGGCCGCATTCTGGCGAATACGCCTACGGCGCTGGTTATTGGGAAAGGAGGGAGGGTTAGACTTGTTGTCGAAAGTCTTGTCACTTTGGCTGGCGGTGGAGTGGCCTCATAACGCTGTCGCTTGCACTCGGTACCATCGTAGTTTGTGAACCGTTGGAGCTTCGGGGCGTTGTGGCTCCTCTCGCGGAGCGAGAGGGCTACTTTGCTTGGCGGGATCGTTGCCGATGTGATTGGATGGCGGTTTGCGTCGAGACAGCGAGGTCAACTCACTAAGGGTAGCAGTTTGGCGAGGAGGTCGGTGATTTTGATGCGTTTTTGTTCGCCGCGGTCGCGGTGGGTCGATTCAAGATAGGGAGAGCCAGCGCTTGAGGGCGATTTCGACCTTGGTTAATGTGGCAGAGTCTCAGACGGGGAGGCGGCGAATCAATTTGAATGGAAGGCTGTCGCTTGCATTCGGTACCACCGTAGTTTGTGAACCGTTGGAGTTTCGGGGTGTTGTGGCTCCTCTCGCGGAGCGAGAGGGCTACTTTGCTTGGCGGGATCGTTGCCGATGTGATTGGATGGCGGTTTGAGTCGAGACAGCGCGGTCAACTCACTAAGGGTAGCAGCTTGGCGAGGAGTTCGGTGATTTTGACGCGTTCTTGTTCGCCGCCGTCGCGGTGGCGGAGGGTGACGGTGTCGGTGAGTTCGGGGCCTTTTTCGCCGAGGGTTTCGAAGTCGATGGTGATGCCGAAGGGGGTGCCGGCTTCGTCCTGGCGGGCGTAGCGGCGGCCGATGGAGGCGGTCTCGTCGTAGAAGCAGTTCATCTGCTTTTTGAGGAGAGCGTAGACTTCGCGGGCTTTGGCGACGAGTTCGGGCTTGTTCTTCAGCAGCGGGAAAACGCCGACTTTGATCGGGGCGATGCGGGGGTGGAAGCGGAGGACGGTGATGGTCTCTTTTTTGCCTTTGTCATCGACCTTCTCCGATTCGTCGAAGGCTTTGGCGATGACGGCGAGGGCCATGCGGTCGAGTCCAGCGGAGGGTTCGATGACGTGGGGGACGTAGTTGCCTTTGAAGAGGCGTTCGAACCAGGCGCGTACGTCGGCTTCCGGCATGGGGCTGCCTTTGGGTTTGGCGGCTTCGGCGGCGAGGCGTTTTTGGATGAGGGCTTCTTTTTGGTCGTCGCTGAGTTGGCCGGCGGCGGTTTTGAGTTCCTCATCGAAGACTTCCTGGGACTTGGTGCTGTGCTTCTGGTGCTGGGAGAGGTCGAAGTCGCTGCGGGCGGCGATGCCTTCGAGTTCTTCGGTGCCGAAGGGGAACTCGCAGAGGATGTCGACGCAGGCGCGGGCGTAGTGGGCGAGGTCGTCGTTGGTTTGCCAGTAGTATTCGAGGACGTTGCCGAGGCCGATGCCTTCGTAGAAGCGGGTGCGCTCCTGGACCCAGTAGCGGTGCCACATGTCCCAGCCCCAGTTGGGTTTGGGTTCGGTGAGATCGGCGCCTTCATGCCAGGTGGCGACCTCGCCGGAGATGATTTGCACGGCTTCGTCGGGCTTGATGAAGAACTCGAGCTCCATTTGCTCGAACTCGCGGGAGCGGAAGGTGAAGTTCTTGGGGGTGACCTCGTTGCGGAAGGCTTTGCCGATCTGGCAGATGCCGAAGGGGACCTTGACGCGGGAGGAGTCGAAGACGTTCTTGAACTGAGCGAAGATGGCCTGGGCGGTTTCGGGGCGGAGGTAGGTGACGTCGGCCTCGGTGGCGGTGGGGCCAAGGTAGGTCTTCAACATGAGGTTGAAGGGGCGGGCTTCGCCGAGCATGCCGCCAGTTTCGGGGTGGAAGTCGACGCTATCGGTGACGACATCAATTTTCTCTTCGTTGAGCAGCTCGATCTCTTCGGGTTTGCCGGCGGATTCACCGGCGTTTTGGGCGATGAGGGCGCGGATGCGTTTGCGGAAGCTTTCGATGTGTTCGCCACTTTTGGTTAGGGCGGTAATGGTGCGATCCCAGCGCCAGCCGGTGGGGGATTGGGCGCCGCTGTATTTGAGGACTGTGCCGGATTGGGGGTCGACGTGATCGGCTCGGACGCGTTTGTTGGTGAGGGAACATTCGCGCATGAGGTCGGCGAAAGTTTCGACGTGGCCGCTGGCTTTCCAGATGGCGGGGTTCATGAGGATGCCGGCGTCGAGGCCGAGGATGTCCTCGCGTTCGCGGGTCATGGCTTTCCACCAGGCTTCGCGGAGGTTGCGCTTTAGTTCGGCGCCGAGCGGGCCGTAGTCCCAGATGCCGCCGCAGCCGCCGTAGATCTCGCTGCTTTGGTAGATGAAGCCGCGGCGTTTGCAGAGGGAGACGATTTTCTCCATGAGGGCGGTGTTGTTCTTGGATTCGGTGGACATGGCGGGCGGGGGTGCAGGATTTGTTTGGGGCGGGTAAGGAGCGTCAAGGTGGGGCGGGTGCAAGGGGAAAACGGTGGGCGCTGAGACTGCGGATTTTGCGCAGGTGTGTGCTGGAAGGGTTTCTGCGATTGCAAGGGGGCTTGAGGCGCGTAATGCTTTGCTCACTAACCAACCTATTTTTGAACATGGACCTGACACGATTGGCTTACGGCACCTGGAGCGGTGGCAAATTCATGCACTTTGGCGAGATGCTGGATGATGCGGCTTATCAGGCGATGATTGGGAAGTCGTTCGATGCGGGGGTGCGGACGTTTGTGACAGCGGATGTTTATGGAAGCGGGCGGGCGGATGCGATGCTTGGAGAGGCGCTGAAGGGGTTGCCTCGCGATGAGTACTCGCTGGTGGGCATTGTGGGGCATGATTTTTACACGGGGCAGCGGGCGGGGTCGAAGGGGTATCCGCGGTTTACGGATCCGGAATTGCGCGGGCCTGAGGGGTATGCGGAGTATTTGAAGATGGCGACGGAGAAGTCGCTGGAGCGGTGTGGGGTGGCGAAGTTTGATTGCTTGCTGCTGCACAATCCGGACACGGTGGGCTACACGAGCGAGGCGGTGTGGGAGGGGATGGAGGCTTTGAAGGCGGGTGGGTTGACGGATCGGCTGGGGATTGCGCCGGGGCCGGCGAATGGGTTCACGCTGGACATGATTGATTGTTTTGAGCGGTTTGAGGCATTGATGGACTGGGCGATGATCATTTTGAATCCGTTCGAGCCGTGGCCGGGTCAGCATGTGCTGCCGGCGGCGAAGAGGCATGGGGTGGATATTTTGGCGCGGGTGGTGGATTACGGCGGGATTTTCCATGATGATGTGAAGCCGAACCACAAGTTCCGTGATGGGGATCATCGGGCGTATCGGCCGGCGGGTTGGGTGGAACATGCGAATGAGAAGCTGGAGAAGATCCGGCCGATCGCGGAGAAGCATGGGCTGACGATGATTCAGTTGGCGTGTCTTTGGACGCTGGCGAATGAGCCGGTGAAGAGTGTGGTGCCGACGCTGATCCAGGAGGCTGGCGAGGATGCGAAGTCGATTGATGCGAAGCTGGCGGAGATTGCGGCGTTGCCAGCGGTGAATCCGCTGACGACGGAAGATGTGGAGGCGATCCGGGCGATTGGCGACAATACGGGCTGCATGGCGCTGAAGGGCGCGAGTGCGCGGCACGAGGGTCAGGAGGCGCGGCCGGATGAGTGGCCGATGCGGCCGGAGTTGCTGGCGCTGGCGGGGCGCTGGGATTTGGGGGCGAGTTGGTAGGGTCTGATGCGGAACCAACAGGGACTACTCGGGCTTTTTGGTGCTGGGGGCGCTTGGGTTGGGGGCTTTGGACGGT
>CANETF010000243.1 GCA_947440575.1 Verrucomicrobiaceae bacterium | reverse complement strand
GGGGGATGGTCATGCCGGCGACGGAGACGGTGTCGGTGTGGGGGGCGAAGAGGAGGCGGGGTTTGGGGGTGCCAGTAGGGGAGGGGAGGGTGGGGAAGCGGCCGATGACGTTGGGGCGACCGGGGAGGACTTCTTCGAGGGTGGCTTCGGCGCCGGAGGCGGAGAGGAAGGAGGCGATGTAGGTGGCGATGGCGGCTTCGCCGATGTTGTCAGGGGAGGTGCCGGGGTCGCCGTCGGGGTTGACGGAGGGGATGCGGACGAGGGCTTGGGCGAGCTCGGTGACGCTGGTGGGGAGGGGGGGCATTGGGATTGCGGATTGCGGAATTAACGGGATTTTTGGCACGCAGAGGCGCGGAGAGGGGGAGACGCAGAGGGGATGAGGAGTTGTTGTTAGGTGCGGGGGGATTGGATGGTGTTTAGGACGGAGGTGAGGACGGTGTCGATGGATTGGCCGGAGATGGCGACTTCGGGGGCGAGGGTGATGCGGTGGCGGAGGACGGGGAGGGCGGCGCGTTTGACGTCGGCGGGGGTGATGTAGTGGCGGTTGTCGAGGAAGGCGTAGGCTTTGGCCATGCGGATGAGGGAGATGGCGCCGCGTGTGCCGGCGCCGAGGGAGATGGCGCCGTGGGTGCGGGTGGCGCGGGTGAGGGCGACGGCGTATTGGACCACGGACTCCACGGCATCGACAGCGGCGGTGGCGGCTTGGGCGTCGAGGATGTCCTGGGGGGTGCAGATTTGGGAGACTTGATCCGGAGAGAGGCCGCGGGCGGCGGCTTGGGAGCAGACGGCGCGGACGATGGAGGCTTCCTGGTTGGCATCGGGGTAGTCGATGAGGATTTTTAGGAGGAAGCGGTCGAGTTGGGCTTCGGGGAGGGGATAGGTGCCTTCTTGTTCGATGGGGTTTTGAGTGGCGAAGGTCATGAAGGGGGGAGCGAGGGTGTGGGTCTCGCCATCAATGGTGACGCGGCCTTCCTGCATGACTTCGAGGAGGGCGGACTGGGTTTTGGCGGGGGCGCGGTTGATTTCGTCGGCGAGGAGGAGCTGGGTGAAGACGGGGCCCTGGCGGACGCGGAACTGCTGGGCGGCGAGGTCGAAGAGGGTGTGGCCGGTGACGTCTGACGGCATGAGGTCGGGGGTGAACTGGATGCGGCGGAAGGCGCCACCGAAGGTGCGGGCGAGGGCGAGGACGAGGTGAGTTTTGCCGAGGCCGGGTTTGCCTTCCAGGAGGACGTGGCCGCCGGCGAGGAGGGCGGCGAGGACTTGATGGATGACTTCGTCCTGGCCGATGAAGACCTGGGAGATGGCGCTATGGATTGCGGATAGCGGATTGCGGATTGCGGATTGGGGAGCGGGGACGGGATCTGGGATGGTGGTGGGTTCGGAGAAGAGGGGTGGGGGGGGAGCCCAGGGGGTGGGTTCGGGTGTGGGGGTGGAGCTGGGGAGGTCGGGGGGGAGGTTCATGAGAGGGATAGGCGGAGGGTTTGGAGGTCTTGGAGGATACGGATGATTTGGGAGGAGGGAAGGGATTGAGGATCGGCGAGGGCGAATTGGACGCGGTCGAGGGAGAGGTTGGAACGGGAGGCGAGGAGGGTGTGTTGGTCGGTGGGATTGGTGAGGTGAGGGTGGGTGTCGCGGAGGCGTTGGTTGAGGGCGGATTGGGCTGCGGCGATGAGGTGGTCGTGGCGGCGGATGCTGAGGAAGAAGCTGCCGAGGGTGGTGAGGTGATCGGAGAAGCGTTTGGTGGTGTGGAGGGCGATGGTGCGGATGGGGCCGAAGCGGGGGAGGCTCATCCAGAGCCAGAGGGCGATGGCGACAGCGAGGGCGATGAGGGGTCGCCAAGCGCGCTGCCAGAGGAGTTCCCAGAAGCTGCCTTCGAGTCCGACGACGAAGAGGACGTCGAGGGGGCCGGGGCCGGCGAGGGTGTCGAGGAGCAGGCCGTGATCGTGGTCGGCAAGGTAGCGGCTGCGGAGGGGGTGGGCGTGGGTGATGAGGGTGACGCGGCCATTGCCATGGCGGAGGCTGAGGATGTGGGCGGCGTCGGGTTTGCCGGCGATGAAGTCGCCATTGCGGAGGGCGCGTTCGGTTTGGAAGGTGACGTAGTCGGGGAGTTCGACGGTGATGTTGCGTTTGCGCCAGCGGAGTTGGGTGGTGGTGAGGCTGACGTCTTCGGGTTTTTCGATGTCTTCTTTGGAGTCGGATTTGGGTTGGGGTTCTTTGGATTTGTCGTCTTTGGCTTTCTTTTTGTCGGGTTTGAGGATGTCGCCGAGGGCTTTGTCGATTTCCTCGGGGGTGCGGCGGTCTTTGGCGGTGACGTTGAGGGCTTCGAGGATGGGGTCGGGGCGTTCGTCGTTGCCGAAGTAGCCGTAGCTGGAGAGGGCGGAGAAGAGGGACCAGTCGTTGTAGGGGCCGGAGCCGGCGAGGGTGTAGACGAGGTGGCCGCCGTTGGTGACCCATTGGAGGAGGGGGAGGGCGCGGCCGGAGGGCATGCCGTTTTCGGCGGAGGTGAAGATGAGGCCGGAGGTGGGTTCGGGGAGGTCGGCGAGGGTGGGTTTGCGTTCGGGGTAGTGGCCGCGATGTTCGAGGAAGCGGGAGGCTGCGAGGAAGGGGTCGATGCGGGCGGGGCCTTTGAAGCCGGTGTCGCGGGTGACGTCCTCCCAGCGGCCGTCGCAGGCAGGAATGAGGAGCAGGAGAAGGAGCAGGGCGAAGGTGCGGGCAGGAGAGGATGTGACGGCGGTTTGGAAGGGCCAGGAGGAACAGAGGGAATTGAAATCGGGTGCGGTTGGGGGTTGGCTGGCGTAGGCGGTGCGGGTCCAGGCGAGGGTGAGTTGCTGGAAGTAGGGGGCGAGGGTGGTGGAGGAGGCGAGGACGTGGTCGAGGCAGTCGGCTTCGGTATCACTGGATGCGATGGGGAGGCGATGGTGGGTGACGAGGGAAGCGAGGGCGCCGCGGTAGAGGAGGCTGAGCGCTTCTTTGGGGTCGCCATTGGACCAGGCCGAGCGGGCGGCGGAGATGAGATCGGAGGGGAGGCTCTCGGGGGTGATTTCCATGCCGAGGACGAAGCGCGGGGGCGGGGTGGCTTTGGCGCGAGCGGAGAGGGTGGGGGCGCGCATGCGGGAGGCGGCGCGGACGAGGACGAGGACCAAGAAGACGAGGGCAACGACCAGGAGGATGTAGCCGATGGCCATGAGGATGAGGCCGACGATGCCGGTAGCGAAGGCGTTTTCGGTGTCTTTGTCGGAGACCCAGATACGGTCGGTTTTGGAATGGATTTTGAAGTCGGGTTCTTGGAGGACGGACTTGGCGAGTTCGTTGGGGTCGTCGGGAGGGGTAGTGGAGGCGTTAGCAGCGGGTGGGGAATCGGACTGGGCTAAGACGGGTGCGATGGGAAGGAAGCAGATGAGAAGGAGGGCGGTGAGGGCAGCGGCTTGGGTGAGGCGGGAGGCGGTGCGGCGGAAGGCGAGTTCGATGTCCCAGCCTTCGAGTTTGGTGCGGCAGTTGAGGTAGAGGCCGAAGCCGGCGCCGACGTAGAAGGGTTCGACGATGGTGATGGTGACGAGGTACCAGAGATTGGTCCACCAGTAGTAGGAGTCGGTGACGGTGAAGGTGGAATTGGAGTCGGCGTCCATGAGGTCGGTCATCTCGGGGAGACCGGATTCGGGGGCGAGGATGGACGTGAGGGCGAGGAGGCCGAAGAAGGTGGCGAGTTCGAGTTTGACGAAGACCCAGGTGAGGCTGGCGCCGGAAGAGCCGCCCTCACGAGCGAGGCCTTTGACACGGGCGCGGAGGTTTTTGCCGCGCTGACCTTCGAGGAGCCAGACGGGGAGGACGAAGCTGCGACCGGGGCTGAGGCGGCGCCAGAGGAGGGTGGGGAAAAAGAAGCGGGACCAGAGGCGGGGCCATTCTTTCCAGGTGTCGCGGAAGCCGGGGCGGGCGCCGAAGGTGGCGCGGCTGATGAAGTGGAGGGGGACGCGGTCGTAGAGGGGTTTGAGCCACCAGACGACGCCGGAGAAGATGAGCGGGTGGTCTTTGAGAGCGAAAGCGAGGGCGACCCAGAGGGGGAGGACGGTGGCGGCCCAGAGGCCGAGGATGCGAGGGAAGTCGCGGCGGACGAGGGAGCAGCCGAGGTCGGCGGCTTCCCAGGGGAGGCGCGGGCGCAGCGCGACGGTGAGGTCCTCAAGCCGCATGGGATCTCCTTCCGCAGAAGCCGAGGTAAGCGATGGTGAGGGACCAGACGATGGCGCCGAAGGTGTATTTGATCCAGGGGTCCATGGGGTTGGCGGACCAGAAGCCTTCGATGACAGCGGCGATGGAGGTCAAGATGCAGGCGCCGAGGATGAGGAGGAGAGCGCGGCGGCCACCGAGGACAAGCGAGGTGCGGCGGTCGTGAGGACCGGGATGGATGAGGGAGAGGCCGAGGCGCATGCCGGCCATGCCGGAGATGACGACGCCCATGAGTTCGGGGGCGGAATGGCCGGCGACGAAGGAGTAGAAGGTTTGGGGGTTGCAGGCGTGATGGACGTAGCCGGCGGCGGCGCCGATGTGGGCGCCGTTGAAGAGGACGATGAAGAGGGTGCCGATGCCAGCGAGGAGGCCGCCGGCGAAGGTGCGGAGGTCGATGCCGACGTTGTTGTAGATGTAGAAGGCGAACATCATGAAGTTGGAGCCGAACTCCTCGCGCATGTAGTCGTGGGGCGAGGTGTGACTGCCGTACATGCTTTCGATGCTGACCATGCCTTCGGGGCCGAGGAGGCGCATGGCCCACTCGGGGTCGTAAGGGGTCCAGATGGCGAAGAAAAAGAAGGGGGCCCAGAAGAGGAGGGTGTTGAACCAGAAGAGTTTTTTTTCCTGGCGAACGGTTTGGGGGAACTCGCGGAGGATGAGGTGGGCGAAGCGTTCCCAGCCGCCGGAGAGGCGGCGTTCGAGGGTGCGGTAACCGGCGATGGCGAGGCGGTTGAGGCGGTCGATGATGGTGGAGTCGTAGAGGCGGTGCTGGGCGATGCTGAGGTCGTGGCAGATTTGGCGGAAGAGGGTGGGGAGACGCTCGATGTCCTCGTGGGGTTGTTTGGTTTCGACGGCGTCGATGACCTCCTCCAGCCGTTGCCAGCGATGGTTGTTTTCGTCTTCGAATTGGTGGGAGGTCACGGGATTTCGGATTGGGGATGGCGTGACTAGCTTTTTTTGGAGGGGTGGCCTTGGCGGAGGTAGAGGCCGATGGCGCAGAGGCGGCGGAGGCCTTCGGGGCCGGTGGCGCCGGTGAGGGGGGAGAGGAGGTTGGCGAGTTCGATGCGGCGGTCGTCGGACCAGAGAGGGGCGCGTTCGATGAATTGGAGGATGACGGCTTGTTCGGGGCGGCTGAGGGAATGGGGTGGGGGTTGCGGGGTGGCGTTGATTTGGACGCGGAGAGGGTTGGCGGGTTTGGGGTCGGCGTAGACGACGACGGTGTCGGCGACGAGATCGCCGAGGCGTTGGAAGCGTTGATTGCAGAGGGTGGAGAGAAATCCGAAGAGGTAGAAGGCGGGCATGAAGTCAATGAAGCGCAGGAGATTGCGGATCAGGGACTGAGGGAGGCGAACGGGGCCGCCGTTGACGCTGGCGACTTTGATGCCCATGAAGCGCTGGCCGGGGGTGGCGCCGTGGCGGGTCATTTCGAAGAAGACGTTGTAGAACCAGTTGAAGAAGAACATGAACAGGAGGAGGACGCCCTCCCAGACATTTTCCATGCCGAAGACACCGAGCATGCCCATGATGATGGCGGCGGCGATGTAGCAGGCGACGGCAATGCAGGCGTCGATGGTCCAGGCGAGGGAGCGGATGGCGGGGCCGGCGACGCGAAGCTGGATTTCGACTCCGTCCGCCAGTTCGACGGTTTGAAGAGTGTCAGCGAGAGCGTTTGGGGATGTCATGCGCAGGCGTCATGATGCCTGTCCGATTGGCTTTGACAATGCGCAAGTTTTCTCTGTAAGGTCGGGATCATTATGGAACCTAATCCTTACCATGTGCCGAGTGCGAATCCGTTTGGACAATCGACTTTGGGTGGAGGCGGAGCGATCACGGAGGTGGTGCTGAAGCACCTGAAGGGGACGAAGGGTTGGGTGAAGCTGATGGCGATCCTGATGTTTATGGCCGGTGGTTTGCTGGTGATGGGGGGGCTTGCGGTTTTGGCGCTGGGCTTGTTTGGGAGCAGTGTGATCGCGGCGATGGGAGAACAGGGGAGCGCGTTGGCGGGTATCGGGGGAGCGGTGGGGGCGACGGTGTTTGGCGGGATTTATGCGGCCATGGGGGCGATCTATTTTGTGCCGGGGTTCAAGCTGTGGAATTATGCGTCTGCGATTGAGGATCTGTTGAAGGATCGGGCGGTGGCGACGCTGGAGAAGGCGCTGGATTATCAGCGGTCGTTCTGGAAGTTTGTGGGGATCTGCG